>DATHVI010000049.1:0-19617 GCA_035461385.1 Solirubrobacterales bacterium | reverse complement strand
CGCCGCGTCGGACGCCCGTCGCTCGGTGGCCGGGGCGCGTCGCCGCGCCGACGATTGAGGCGACGAGCAGTCCGGTATGCGGTTGACCGTGCCGGTCGCCAGCGGTGAGCCGCGCTCAGCCGTCGCGGCGGCGCCTTCCGTGTCGGACCGGGGCTGATCACGGTGCCATCGCGGAGTGCGCTTCCCCTCCGCGCGGTGCGCCCAGAAGCTCGGGCGCCATGAAAGAAAGGAGTCCGACATGACGTAACCGAGCGACAAGCTCAGGGCGGCCCGCCGGTGAGAGTCCGGTTCGGGGAGATGCCCGGATCCCCGGTAGCGATGCCCCCGTGCGCGGTCGAGAGGCCGGGTGCGAAGCGGGGCGGATGCAACCGTGCGGTCTGCAGCGCGAGCGAAGCCCGAGCAAGCGTCGTCAAGGGGACCCGCCTCGGTGGGCCAAGAGGGAGCCGAGCCGATCGCGCGACGGCGAAGGCCACGGAAGGCGCCTCAGAACCGGGAGCGGGCGCCGAGGAACCCTCCGGCGTATTGGGCGTTGAACGTGCGGACGGTCGTCCTGGGAACTGGGGAGAGCCTCCTCGGCCCCGCCGCCGCGGGCGGCGGGAAGCGATGCCCGCCTATAACCGGCGACCCCGGGAAGTGGCAGGGCGGCCGAGAGGCGGTCGGAGCGGGTCGTAGTAGCGGCGATCGGCGGGACAACACAACCCGTCAGGAGCGAAGGGCCCGCGCTTCATCGATGCACGCAAAGGACGGGAGGGACTCTGATGAGTGCCGAGACAAAGGCTAGATCCGTCAGCCGCACCGAAGGTGTGGACCGTGTTCGTGCCCTCCAGCGCGTGCTCTACCGCAGCGCCAAGCAGGATCGGGACCGCCGCTTCCATGCCCTCCACGACAAGGTCGCCCGTGGCGACGTGCTCGAGCGGGCCTGGGGCGAGGTCCGTCGAAACCGCGGGGCTCCCGGCATCGATGGCTTGACCATCGAGGACGTCGAGGCCTCCGGGGCAGGCGAGTTCCTCGAAGCGCTCGCCGCCAGGCTGCGTGCCGGTCGCTACCGGCCGCGCCCGCTGCGGCGGGTCCATATCCCGAAGCCGGGCCGGCCGGGGGCAACCCGGCCGCTCGGCATCCCCACGGTGGCCGACCGGGTGGTGATGGCGGCGGCGAGGATCGTGCTTGAGCCGATCTTCGAAGCCGACTTCCTGCCCCAAAGCTACGGGTTTCGGCCCGGGCTTCAGGCCCACCACGCCAAGGAGACCGTCCGCAAGACGGCCACCTTTCAGGGCAAGCAGTGGGCGCTCGACGCCGACATCCAAAGCTGCTTCGACGAGATCGATCACGGGGCCTTGATGGCGCAAGTAGAGCGCCGGGTCGCCGATCGGCGGATGTTGAAGCTCCTGCGGGGCTGGCTTCGGGCGGGGGTCTTCGAGGGCGGGGTCGTATCCGCGCAAGAGGCGGGCACCCCGCAGGGCTCGCCGCTCTCACCGCTGCTCGCCAACATCGCCCTGCATCGCCTCGATGAGGTCTGGCAGGCGAACGGGCGGCGGCTGGGAGTGCTGGTCCGCTACGCGGATGACCTCGTCGTCCTCTGCGCCACCCGCAAGCAGGCCGAGGCGGCCCGCGAGCTGGTGGCGGCGGTCCTGGGGACGCTCGGGCTGCGTCTATCGCCCGAGAAGACCAGGATCGTGCGTCTTGCCGGAGGCGCCGAGGGGTTCGACTTCCTCGGCTTCCACCACCGGATGGGGAGGTCGCGGAAGGACGGACGCTGGTATCTGCTCCAGTGGCCGTCGGCGCGAGCGATGGCCTCGATCCGAGGCAAGATTCGCGAGCGAACCGACCGCCGCTTCGTGGGGCTGTCGCTGGCGGCGGTGGTCGAGAACCTCAACCCCGTCCTGCGGGGCTGGGGGACGTACTTCCGCTACGGAAACTCCGCGCGGAAGTTCGACGCCATCGACCAGTACGTAAACCAGCGGCTGGCGATGCTCGCCAGCGCCAAGTACGGGCTCGACGGATGGCAATGGAAGACCCGCTTCACACACGGGTGGGTCTCAAGCCTCGGTGTCCATCGCTTCAGCGGGACGGTGCGCCCGACGAGCGCGTATGCGCGGCGGTGAACGATGTCGGTGAGCCGTGTGCGGGAGAACCGCACGCACGGTTCGAAGGGGGGCGGGAGGTGACCCGGTGCCGCTGGCCGTCACGGCCCAAAGGGCCGGCGAGCCTCCCGCCTACCCGACAAAGCAGACACGCGCCGATCTGCACGACACTGAGACCGCCGCGGGGACGGAGCTGAGGCTTGGCTAGGCCGCCCGGCCCGCCTGCGCCTCGCGCGCCGACTCGTCGGCGTGGTACGAGCTGCGCACGAGCGGGCCCGCGGCGACCGACTCGAAGCCGATCTCGTAGGCGGCGGCCTCGAGCGCCTTGAACTCGTCGGGATGCCAGTAGCGCTCGACCGGGAGGTGGTTCTCGGTCGGGCGAAGGTACTGGCCGACGGTGAGGATCTGGACGCGGTGCTCGCGGAGGATCTCGAACGCCTCGACCATCTCGTCGAACGTCTCGCCGAGGCCGACCATCAGGCCGGACTTGGTCAGCACCCCGTCGCCGCCGATCTCCTTCGCGATCCGCAGCACCCGTGCCGAGCGCATGAAGTCGGAGCCGCGCCGCGCCTTCGGGTAGAGCCGGGGCACGGTCTCGACGTTGTGGTTGAAGACGTCGGGGCGCTCGGCGATCACCTTCGCGAGCGGCATCTCCTGGCCGCGGAAGTCTGGCGTCAGGACCTCGACCTTGCACCCGGGCGCCTGCATCCTGATCGAGCGGATGACGCCGACGAAGGCGCTCGCACCGTAGTCGGGGAGGTCGTCGCGGTCGACCGAGGTGATGACCGCGTGCCGGAGGCCCATCCGCTGGACCTGACGTGCGACGCGCAGCGGCTCGAGCGGGTCGTTCCAGGTCGGCTTGCCGGTCTTGACGTTGCAGAACCCGCAGCGCCGCGTGCAGACGTCGCCGAGAATCATGAACGTCGCCGTGCCGCGCTCCCAGCACTCGCCGACGTTGGGGCAGTTCGCCTCCTCGCAGACGGTGTGGAGGTTGTCCTCGGCGATCGTCTTCTTGAGCCGCCGGTAGGTCGGCCCGCCGGGCGCGGGGACCTTGAGCCAGCGCGGCTTTCGCTCACGGAACGGCCGGCCGCCGTCCTGACTCGCACCGCCCGGCTTCGCCCGCGACCGGGTGACGTGGATCCGCTCCGCCGACGGCTCGGCTGGCTTCGGGACCGTCGCGCTCACCCTTCCTACCGTACCGATGCCGCCGCGGCGGCAGTCAGCGCGCCCGCGCCGTCGACCCGCGCCGCGAGCTCGGCCGGATCGGCCTCCACCACCCGGCGCCCGTACGCGCCGCCGATCCTGTCGGCGAGTCCGATCGCAAGCGACCCGACGTCCTGCTCGGCGCCTAGCTCGCCCGCGACCGAGGTCATCCGCACGGCCTCGATCCCGCACGGGACGATCCACTCGAACGGCTGGAGGTCGTTGTTGACGTTGATCGCGAGCCCGTGGGTCGTCACCCCGCGGCTGACGTGGATCCCGATCGACGCGATCTTCCGCGCCTCCCCGCCGGGCGGAGGGTCGCCCTCGGTCCAGACCCCGGTGAGCCCGTCGATCACCTGGGCGTCGATGCCCCAGTCGCCGAGCGCGGCGATCATCGCCTCCTCGATCAGCCCGATGTATCCCGGCACGTCGAGCGCGGCGGCACGCAGCGAGACGATCGGGTATGCGACGAGCTGCCCAGGGCCGTGGTACGTGACCCGGCCGCCGCGATCGGTGTCGGTGACCTCGATTCCCTGGGCCCGGTACCAGTCCTCGCCCATCGGCAGCTCGGCGTCCGTGGCCCGGCGCCCGCGCGTGTACACGGGAGGATGCTCGAGCAGCAGCAGCAGGTCACCAACCGCGTCGCGCTGCCGTGCCTCGGCGAGCGCGTGCTGCGCCCGCCGAGCACCGTCATAGGGGACCAGCCCGCACCTCGCTACCAGCAGCTCGCTCATCGCGTTCCAGTCTCTCAAGCGACGGCGGCCGTCGCCTCGAGCCGCTCGCGGGCGAGCTCGCGTGCCGCGTCGAGCGGAGTGATTCCACGCGCCGACGCCGCCACCAGGACGCGAGCGAGCGTTTCCTCGATCCCTGCGACGAGCTCCGCCGCCCGCTCCTCGGAATAGCGCTTGATCTCCATGTAGACGTGGATCAGCCCGCCGGCGTTGGCGATGAAGTCGGGTGCGTAGAGGATTCTGCGCTCGGCGAGCCGTGCGGCGAGCGACTCGTCGGCGAGCTGGTTGTTCGCCGAGCCGCAGACGATCTCCGCGCGCAGCCGGTCGACGTTGCCCGCGTCGATCGCGCCGCCGAGCGCGCACGGGGCGAGGACCTCGCACTCGGTCAGCATCGCCCCGTCGGGGCCGACCCACTCCGCCCCGAGCTCGGCGGCGAGCTCGCGGCGCCGTGGGGCGATGTCGGTGACGACCAGCTCCGCCCCCGCCGCGGCGAGCCTGCGGGCGAGCGGCGATCCGACGTGGCCGAGCCCGACGACGGTGATCCGCCGGCCGCGGAGATCGGGATCCCCGAACCGCTCGCGGCAGCAGGCGCGGATCGCCGCCTCGACGCCGGCAGCGGTGAACGGGCTCGGGTCCCCCGACCCTCCATGCTCGGGCGGCAGCCCGGTGACGTGCTCGGTCCGCTCGTGGATCGCGACCAGGTCCTCGGGCGAGGTGCCGACGTCCTCGGCGGTGATGTAGCGGCCCTCGAGCGACTCGACGAGGGCGCCGAAGTCGAGCAATGCGTCGAGCCGCTGGCGGCCCGCGAGCTCGATCCCGGGTGGGACGCAGATCACGCCCTTGCCGCCGCCGAGGTCGAGATCCGCGGCGGCCGCCTTGTAGGTCATCCCCGTCGCCAGTCGCAGCGCGTCGCGAGCGGCGTCGATCACCGCCGGATAGCCCCAGAGGCGGACACCGCCGAGCGCCGGCCCGAGCGTGGTCGAGTGCACGGCGACGACGCAATGGAGCCCGCTGCGCCGTCCCTGACGCACGACCAGCTCCTCGTGCTCGAACGGCACCGGGGGGATCCGCGGCGCGAGCAGCGTGCCGTCCGGGGGCGCAGCCGATGCGCTCGCCGACGAGGTCGGGCGGCCGTTCGCTCGCGTCCGCTTGCGCCCGCCCGAAGTCGCGACCGCCACCTCAGCTCACCTCTCCGCTCTCGAGCCTCGCCTTGACCCGCGCCAGGAACCGCGCCGCCGTCGCGCCGTCGAGAGCGCGGTGGTCCCACGACATCGGCAGGTAGGTCATCGGCCGGATCGCGATCGTGTCGTCTCCGTCCGCGGTCTCGAGGACCGCCGGGCGCTTGACGATCGCCTCGAGGTCGAGAATCGCGACCTGGGGCTGGTTGATGATCGGGGTCGCGAGGACGGCGCCGAACTGGCCCGGGTTGGTGATCGTGAACGTCCCTCCGTGGACGTCGTCCGGTTCGAGCTGCTTCGCGCGGGCCCGCGCGGCGACCTCGGCGATCGCGGCCGCCATCCCCTCGAGGCTGAGGCGCTGGGCGCGGTCGATCACCGGCACGATCAGGCCGTCGTCGAGCGCGACGGCGATCCCGAGGTTGACGTCGTCGTGGTAGACGATCTCGCCGCCGTCGACCGACGCGTTGAGGATCGGGAACTCCTCCAGCGCCTCGACCGTCGCCCGGGCGACGAACGCCAGGTAGGTGAGCGGCACGCCCCGCCGCTCCATCGCCGGCTTGAGCTCGGTCCGGCGCGCGGCAACCCGGGACATGTCGATTTCGACGATCGTCGTGCAGTGGGCGGCGGTGCGCCGGCTGGCGAGCATGTGCTCGGCGATCGCCCTGCGCATCGGTGACATCGGCTCCCGGTGCCCCGCGAGCGCCGGCGCCTCGGGCATCGCGGCAGGCTCCGCCGGCTTGGCAGCCGGCTCTTCCGTGCGTTCGTCGGCACGGTACGGGGACTCGGTGTGGAGCGGCCTTTCAGCCACCGGCTCCGGCTCGCGCTCACCGCCGGCCTCGACGTAGGCGAGCACGTCGCGCTTTCGAACCCGGCCGCCGATCCCGGTGCCCTCGACGCGGTCGAGGTCGACCCCGTGCTTGTCGGCGATCCGGCGAACGACGGGCGAGTAGAAGCGCGAGCGGTCGGCCTCGCCGTTCGCGGGAGCGCCGCGATCGGCTGCCGCCGGCGCCCGCTCGGGCGCGCCGTCGGCGGGAGCGGCCTCCGGTTCCGGCCGGCGCTCGGCGGCGACGGACTCGTCGCGGTGGGCCTCCCCGGGCCGCGCGGCCGCGTCGATCTCGGCGATCGGCTGGCCGACGGGGATCGTCTCGCCGGCCTCGGCGATGATCCGTTCGAGCCTGCCGCTCGCCGGCGCGGGGATCTCGACGTCGACCTTGTCGGTGGTCACGTCGCAGACGGTCTCGTCGGCGGCGACCCAGTCGCCGGGTTGCTTACGCCACTCGACGATCGTCCCTTCGGAGACCGAGATCCCCATCTGCGGCATCGCCACCTCGACGAGCGTGTCGCTACCACGCGAGGAGCTCACGGCACGCCTCCTTCATGTCTTCGAGCTGGGGCAGGACCGCCTGCTCGAGCGGGGGGCTGAACGGGATCGGGACGTCGGGCGTCGTCAGCCGGCGCACCGGGGCGTCGAGGTCCTCGAACGCGTGCTCGGAGACGAGCGCCGAGACCTCGGCGCCGACCCCGCAGCTCTGGGTCGCCTCGTGGGCGACCAGGACCTTGCTCGTCTTGCGGACGCTCGCCAGGACCGCGTCGGCGTCGAGCGGGCAGAGCGACCGCAGGTCGATCACCTCGATGTCCTCGCCGAGCTCCTCAGCCGCGCGCAGCGCGAGGTGGACCGCCGAGCCGTAGGCGATAACCGTCATCTCCTCGCCCTCGCGTGCGACCCGGGCCTCGCCGAACGGAACCGCGTAGTCACCCTCCGGGATCTCGTCCTTGATGTTGCGGTAGAGACCCTTGTGCTCGAGGTAGCAAACCGGGTTCGGGTCGCGGATCGCCGTCGTCAGCAGCCCCTTCGCGTCGGCCGCCGTCGCCGGGGCGACGACCTTGAGGCCCGGCGACTGCAGGAACCATGCCTCGGGGTTCTGCGAGTGGAACGGGCCGCCCGAGAACCCGCCGCCGGACGGGAGCCTGACGACCATCGGCACCGCGACTCCCTGGCGGTAGTGGAGCTTGGCGGCGACGTTCACCAGCTGGTCGAAGCCGCACGAGATGAAGTCGGCGAACTGCATCTCGCAGACCGGCCGCATCCCTTCAACTGCGGCGCCGACTGCGGCACCGATGATCGCGTTCTCGGCCAGCGGAGCGTCGATCACCCGGTCGGCGCCGAACTCCTCGAAGAAGCCGTCGGTGACCTTGAACGCGCCCCCGAAGGCGCCGATGTCCTCGCCGATGCAGATCACCGAGGGGTCGCGGCGCATCTCCTCGCGCAGGGCCTCGCTGATCGCCTCGAGGTAGCTGGTCTGCTTGGTCTCGGTTGTGCTGGCCGCGGTCGCCATCACGCGGCCTCCTCGAGATCGGCTGAGCGCTGCGACCAGCGTGACCACGGCGCCTCGCCGTCCCCGAGCGGACGCCACTCGTCGGCGAAGACGCCGCGGGTCGCCTCCTCGGGCTCGGGCATCGGCGAGGCGAGCGCCTGCTCGGCGCAACGGTCGACGTACGCCTTGACCTCGGCGCGAATCGACTCGACCTCGTCGGCCGAGAATCCGTGCTCGTCGACGAGGCGCCCCGCGTAGCGATCGATCGGGTCGCGGGCCGCCCACTCCTCGAACATCTCCTCGGGGACGTAGCTCATGTCGTCGTGGGCGCCGTGACCGTGCATCCGCATCGTCACGCACTCGATCAGCGTCGGTCCGCCACCGTTCCGCGCCCGCTCCGCCGCCTCGCGGGAGGCAGCGAACACCGCCTCGACGTCGTTGCCGTCGATCCTCGTCCCGGGGAACCCGTAGCTCTCGGCCCGGAGAACGGGGTCGACGGCGAACTCGAGCTCGTTCGGGGTCGAATAGGCGAACTGGTTGTTCTCGAGCACGAACACGACCGGGAGCCGGTGGATGCCGGCGAAGTTCATCGCTTCGTGCCACTGTCCGTTCGCGGTCGACCCCTCGCCGAAGTAGGTCATCGCCACCCGCGGCTCGCGCCGGACCTTGAATGCCATCGCCATCCCGGTCGCGACCGGGGCCATGTCGGGGAGCATCGAGACCATCCCGACGCAGCCGAGCTCGGGGTCGCCGAAGTGCATGTTGCCGTCGCGGCCGCCCGTGACCCCGCCGGCGCGGCCCATGTAGTTGCCGAGGTAGCGGTCCGGGGTCACGCCGCGGACGAAGTGCGCGCCGAGGTCGCGATGGAGGATGCACATCCGATCGCGGGGGCCGAGGACGAACGCGGAGCCAACCGAGATCGCCTCCTGCCCTCGCCCGTCATAGAAGCTCCCGGGCACCTTCCCCTGTCGGTAGAGGGTGATCGCGCGCTCCTCGGACGCCCGCATCATGACCATGAACCGGAACAGGTTCGCCCGGTCGTCGTGGGTCAGCGGGGGGTCTTCGGCCTCACGCAGTGCCGCGGGTGATTGCTCGCGTACACGGCCGTCAGCGACCGCGCCGTCGCTTCGACTCATCTCTCTCCGCCCTTCGCGTCGTGCCGCCCTTCGGGATCGCCTCCGGGACCGGCCTCTGTCTCGCCGCTTCGGGATCTCCTCCACGGCGCCTACGGACGATGGGATCGGGGGGTTCCACCCCGTCACCCTATGTCTGCGCCGGCATCAGGATCTGGTGCCGATCGCCATATGGAGTCTAGTTCCCCGGTATGTCAGGTTTCAACCCCTCCGATCGGGGGGTAGGCGTGGATTGCCGCTCCGGTGCCGTGCGGGTAGCCGTATTGGCAGCGCCGGAGCCGACCGGGAGAATTGCAAGCATGGCTCGCCCGAAGCGCGTTCTGATCGTCGACGACCATCCCGGATTCCGGGCCAGCGTGCGGCGCCTGCTCGAAGGCCAGGGGTTCGAGATCGTCGGCGAGGCCGCCGACGGCGCGCAGGCGCTCCGCTGCGCGGCGGAGGTCGAGGTCGACCTGATCCTGCTCGACATCCACCTCCCCGATCTCGATGGCCGGGACGTCGCCGGGCGCCTGGGCGCGACCCCCGACGCACCCGCGATCGTCCTGATCTCCAGCCGCGACATCGACGACCTCGACGACAGCGTCGAGCGTGCCGGGGCACGCGGCTTCATCTCCAAGGCGGAGCTCTCGGGCGACGCCCTGGCGGCGCTGCTGCGGTGATCGCGCGACCACGGCTCGTCTCGCTCGTCGGCGCAGCCGGGTTCGCGTGCGGCCTCGTCCTCGCGACCCTGCTCGCCTCGGCCGACTTCGAGCGCGAGCAGGGGCTGTGGATCGGGCTCACGCTGGTGATCGGCTGGGGGTGGGTGGGCGCCGGGACGTTCGCCGCGCTGCGCCGGCCCGACAACCGGGTCGGGACGCTGATGGTCGCGACCGGATTCGCCTTCTACGTCATGGTCGGCGAGCGAACCGACGTCGCCGCGCTGTTCACCGCCGGAATCGCCCTCGAGAGCCTGTTCGCGGCGACCGCGGTCCACCTTCTGCTCGCGTTCCCCTCGGGTCGGCTCCGCGGCGGCCTCGATCGCGCCCTCGTCGCCGCTGCGTACGTCGCGGTGACGATCGGGGGCTTGGTGCCGACGATGTTCATCGACCCGGCGGCCGTCGGTTGCCACGACTGCCCGGCGAACCTGCTCCTGATCGAGCACGACCTGTCGTTCGCCGAACGCTGGTTCGACGGCCTCGCGGTGGTCGGGATCGCGATCCTCCTCGCGACGCTGGTGCTGATCGCGCGCCGCTGGCTCCGAGCGAGCCCGCCGCTTCGCCGCGCCGTGACCCTCGTGTTCGTCGCCGGCGGCGCGCTGATGATGCTGCTCGCGGCGCTGCTCGGGGCCAGCCTCGCCGACACCTCGCACACGGTGATCGACGTCGGGTGGTACTCGGCCCTGGTCCCGTTCGGACTCCTGCCCTACCTGTTCATCGGCTCGCTGATCCGGGCGAAGATGCTCCGCGGTGGCGCGGTCGGATCCCTGGTCGCGACGATCGGCGACACCCCCGGCCCCGGCGATCTGCGCGACGCCCTCGCGACCGCGCTCGGCGACCCGTCGCTCGAGCTCGCCTACTGGCTGCCTTCGTCGGAGCAGTACGTCGACGCCCAGGGCCGCAAGGTCGTCCCCCGAGCCCGCTCGGGCCGGGCCGTGCACCGGGTCGAGCTCGACGGCGTCCAGGTCGCGGCGATCGTCCACGACGCGACCCTGCTGGACGACCCGGAGCTGGTCGAGGCGGCCGGCGGCGCCGCGGCGCTCGCGCTCGAGCGGGAGCGGCTCGAGGCCGAGCTGCGGGCGAAGGTCGAGGAGCTGAGCGCGTCGCGGGCGCGGATGATCAGGTTCGGGATGGCGGAGCGCCGGCGGATCGAGCGCGACCTCCACGACGGCGCGCAGCAGCGCCTCGTCTCGCTCGCGCTCGACCTCCGGCTCGCGCGCGAGACCGTGCGCACCGACCCCGACCGGGCCGACGAGCTCCTCGGGGCGGCGGCCGACGAGCTCACCGAGGCGCTCGAGGAGTTGCGCGAGCTCGCCCGCGGCATCCATCCGGCCCTGCTCAGCGATCGCGGCCTTGCGCCCGCGATCGAGGCGCTCGCGAGGCGGGCGCCGCTCCCGGTCGAGGTTGACTCGAGGCTCAACGGCGGGATCCCCGAAGCCGCCGAGCTCGCCGGCTACTTCGTCGTCTCGGAGGCGTTGACGAACGTCTTCAAGTACGCGCGCGCCTCGCGGGCGACGGTGACGATCGAGGAGCGACCGGGGGAGGAGGCGGCGCGAGGCTCGCTGCTCGTCGCGGTCACCGACGACGGCGTCGGCGGTGCTTCGGTCGACGGCGGCACCGGGCTCCGCGGCCTCGCCGACCGGATCGCGTCACTCGGCGGCCGGTTCGAGGTCGACTCGCCCGCCGGCCGGGGGACCACGGTCAGGGCCCGGATTCCGCTCGACTGAGCATCCCCCCGCGGCTCGCGGCCCGCCGCTCGCCGACGCAGGCTCCGGCCGCGTGACGTGCTTACTTAGACTCCGCGGTTGTGCGTGTGGTTGTCGCCGAGGACTCCGTTCTGCTCCGCGAGGGGATCATCAGGCTGCTCTCCGAGCGCGGCTACGACGTCGTCGGCCAGGCCGGTGACGCGGAGGACCTGCTGCGAAAGGTCAACGCCCACAAGCCCGACGTCGCGATCGTCGACATCCGGATGCCGCCGACCAACACCGACGACGGGCTTCGCGCCGCGATCGAGATCCGCGAGCGCTTCCCCGACACCAGCGTCCTCGTCCTGTCCGCGTACGTCGAGGAGGCTTATGCGATCGAGCTCGTCTCGGAGACTCCGAGCGGGGTCGGGTACCTGCTCAAGGACCGTGTCGCCGACGTCGACGTCTTCATCGAAAGCGTCCGCCGGGTCGCCGACGGTGGCTCGGCGCTCGATCCCGAGGTCGTCTCGCGCCTGCTCGGCCGCTCGCGGCGCGACGACCCGCTCGCCGACCTGACGCCGCGCGAGCGCGAGGTGCTCGAGCTGATGGCTGAGGGGCGTTCGAACATCGCGATCGCCGAGCAGCTCGTCGTCACCGAGCGCGCGGTCGAGAAGCACGTGACGAGCATCTTCGAGAAGCTGCGGCTGGTTCCGACCGCCGAGGACCATCGGCGCGTGCTCGCGGTGCTCACCTTCCTGCGGACCTGAGAGCGGCGCCGGCGCCGTACGGATAACCACACGCCGGGAAGCCGGCCAGCACGGTGGTATCGGCGCCCTTCGCGGGTGATCCTTGCTCACGTTCTTCCTCGCCACCGGACCGCCGGCGACCGATGAGTTTCGCCCGGTGCCGTGGTCTTGACCGCCGTCCCAGAACTTCGACCGAGTGAGACGAGATGACCGCCGAAACCCACTCCGACCGCGCCCGCTGGCTCGCCCTCTACGTCCTCTGCGTCGGGATGCTGATGATCGTCCTCGACGCGACGATCGTCAACGTCGCGCTGCCGTCGATCCAGGACGACCTCGGGTTCTCCCAGAGCGACCTCGCCTGGGTCGTCAACGCTTACCTGATCCCGTTCGGCGGCCTGCTCCTCCTCGCCGGCAGAGCCGGTGACCTCGTCGGCCGGCGTCGAGTCTTCCTCGCCGGCCTGTCGGTGTTCACCGTCGCCTCGGGTCTCTGTGCGATCGCGCAGAGCCAGGAGATGCTGATCGGCGCCCGGTTCGTCCAGGGCGTCGGCGGAGCGCTCACCTCGGCGGTGATCCTCGGGATGATCGTGACGATGTTCGAAGAGCCGCGCGAGCAGGGGAAGGCGATCGGCGTCTACACCTTCGTCGCCGTCGCCGGCGGCTCGATCGGGTTGCTCGCCGGTGGCGCCCTGACCGAGGCGATCAACTGGCACTGGATCTTCTTCATCAACCTCCCGGTCGGGGTCGCGACCTTCGCGCTCGCGCTGCGCTTCGTCGCCGACGACGAGGGGCTGGGGATCGGTCACGGCGCCGATCTGCCGGGAGCGACGTTGCTCACCGGCGGACTGATGATCGGCGTCTACGCGATCCTCGGGGTGGCGGAGCGAAGCTGGGGATCGGCTCAGACGCTGATCCTCGGCGCGCTCGCGCTGGCCCTGCTCGCCGCGTTCGTGCTCCGCCAGGACCGGATCGCCAACCCGCTGATGCCGCTGCGGATCTTCCGCTCACGCAACGTCAGCGGCGCCAACCTGATCCAGGCGCTGCTCGTCGTCGGGATGTTCGGGATCTTCTTCCTCGGCGCGCTCTACTTCCAGCGGATCCTCGGATACGACCCGCTCGAGGTCGGGCTCGCCTTCCTGCCGACGACGATCGTGATGGCGACGATGTCGTTCCGGTTCACGGCACGGCTCAACATGCGGTTCGGGCCCCGGGCGACCCTGATCCCGGGGATCGCGATCATCGGCGCGGCGATCCTGCTGTTCGCGCGGACCCCTGTCGACGCCTCCTACCTCATCGACATCCTGCCCCCGCTCGCGCTCTTCGGCCTCGGCGCCGGGCTCGCGTTCCCGTCGCTGATGATGCTGGCGATGTCGGGGGCGACGCCGAGCGACTCGGGGCTGGCGTCGGGGCTCGTCAACACGAGCGCCCAGGTCGGCGGCGCAATCGGCCTCGCGGTGCTGGCGACGCTCTCGACCTCGCGCACCGAGGAGCTGGTCGGCGACGGCGAGCCGTTCGCGGCCGCGCTCAACTCCGGCTACCACCTCGCCTACCTGATCGGCGCGGTCCTCGTCGCCGCGGCGCTGATCGTCGCGTTCACGGTGCTTGATCCGCCCCGCGCGCCGGATGCGGAGAGCGTGGGTGAGGGGGAGGAAGGGCTCGACCGCGACCTCGCGTTCTCGGAGGCCGGGTAGCGCGAGAGTGCGAGCCCGTCCCGGCGCTCAGCGCTCCGCGCGCCGCTTGACCGCGCGCAGCAGCCGGCGAACGACGAGGACGTGGCCCCGGGTGCCGATCACGAGCGCCCGGTACGCGCGCCCGGAGACACCCGGGAACTCGGCGCGCGTCTCGGCCCTGACGATCGACCGGCCGCCGCCGAGGCGGTCGATGCTGAAGACGAGCGCATAGCGCGCGAAGCGGTGCGCCCCGAGCAGCGCGTAGAGCGTCGGGGGGACGACGCGTGCGACGACGAACCCAGGCAGCGTCGCACCGGGGTGGAGCGGGTCGCCGGCGGTCTCGGTCTCGCGGCAGCCGAGCCCGGCCGCGACCCGCCGCGCCACCGGCCCCCCGAAGCCCTGCCGGAGGGCCGGCAGCAGCGCTTCCCATGCCGCCTCCTGCGGCGCCTCGACGACGACCGCGTGCTCGTCGACGCGCGGCAGGTCCTCGATCGGGACGTCGATCGCGCGTAGCGGGCCGGGCTCGGCGCCACCCGCTGGGCCGGGGGCGCCCGCCATCTATTCGCTCGCGACGAGAGCGGGCATCTACAGCGCCAATCCCAACGGCTCCTCGAGCAGCGCCCGCACGCGGCCGAGGAACACCGCCCCGTCGGCGCCGTAGAGGATCCGGTGGTCGCAGGCCAGGGTGACGCCCATCAGATGTGCGGTGGTGATCTCGCCGTCGCGGACCACTGGCTTGGGGGCGATCTCGCCGACGGCGAGGATCCCCGCCTGGGGCGGGTTGATCACGGCGCCGAAGTTCTGGATCCCGAACATCCCGAGGTTCGAGACGGTGAACGTGCCGCCGGAGAGCTCTGGCGGGGTCACCGAGCCGTCGCGGACGCGCTGGGCGAGCGAGCGCGACTCGGCGGCGATCTCGCGCAGGCCCTTGCGGTCGGCGTCGAAGATCGTCGGCACGACGAGCGCGTCCTGGGCGGCGACCGCGACGCCGACGTTCACCCGCTCATAGAGCTCGAGCTTGCCATCGCGGTAGGCGCCGTTGGCGCGCGGGTGCTCGCGAAGCGCAAGCGCGACCGCTTTGACGACCATGTCGTTGAACGACGGCACCACCTCTCCCTCTGCGGCGGAGGCCTTGATCTTCGCGCGGGCGGCGAAGCAGCGCGACATGTCGATCTCGGCCGAGAGGTAGAAGTGCGGTGCGGTCGCCTTCGACTCCGACATCCGCCGGGCGACCGTCTGCTGGAGCTTCGTCAGCTCGACCGTCTCGGTCTCCCCGCGGGCGGTCTCGGGGCGCTCGGCGGCGCCGGGCGTCGGCGCCGCCGGGGCGGCGGCCGGAGCCGCGGGGCCCTCGGGCGCCTTCGCCGGGCCGGCTTCGATTGCTCGCTCGACGTCGGCCTTGATCACCCGGCCGCCGGGCCCCGAGCCCGAGATCTGGCCGATCTCGAGTCCCCGCTCGCGCGCGATCCGCCGCGCCAGCGGGGAAGCCTTGACCCGGCCGTCGGCGGCCGTCTCGGTTCCGACGCCGGGAGAGGGGGTTGTGTCCGCGGGGGCATCCGCAGCACGGACGCGAGGACTCGGCGAAGCCGCCGACCCAGGGACGGGTGAGGTGCCCCCGCGGGCACCTTCCCCCGCTCCCGGCGTCTGCGCAGGGGCCTCGTCCTGAGCCTCTTCGGCGGCCTCCGCAGGAGCTTCGTCCTTTGCCTCGCTCGCCTCGCCGGCGCCGGCCCCGTTCCCCGACGGCGCCTCTCCCGCCTCGCCGACCCGCGCGATCACGGCGCCGATCGGCAACGTGTCGCCCTCGGAGGCGGTGATCTCGATCAGCGTCCCGGCGGCGTCCGCCTCGTAGACCATGTTCGCCTTGTCGGTCTCGATCTCGACCAGCTCGTCGCCGACCGCGAGCTCGTCGCCGACCGACTTCATCCACTGCAGGATCGTCCCCTCCTCCATCGAGTCCGAGAGGCGGGGCATCACGATCTCTTCGGCCATGGGCGCTAGTTCACCGTTCCTTCCGTTGTCGCCAGAGCCGCGCTGACCACGTGCTCGGGATGAGGGATAGCGGATTGCTCGAGTCGCTTCGAGTACGGCATCGGCACGTCGGCCCCGGTCACTCGCTGGATCGGCGCGTCGAGGTAGTCGAAGGCCTGCTCCTGGACGAGTGCGGCGAGGTTCGCCCCGACCCCGCCGTGGGGCCAGCCCTCCTCGACGACGACGCAGCGGTTGGTCTTGCGGACGGAGTCGAGGATCGTGTCGAGGTCGAGCGGACGCAGCGTCCGCGGATCGATCACCTCGGCCTCGATCGAGTGCTCGTTGGCGAGCTCCTTCGCCGCCTGCGCGGCGACGTGCGCCATCCGCAGCACGCCGACGATCGTCACGTCGCCGCCCTCGCGCCGGATCGCCGCCTCCCCGAACCGGATCGGCTCGCCGTCCTCGGGAACCTCTCCCCGGGCGCCGTAGAGCGTCTCGTGCTCGACGAACACGACCGGGTTGTCGTCGCGGATCGCCGCCTTGAGCAGCGACTTGCCGTCGGCCGGGGTCGACGGACAGGCGACAAGCATCCCCGGCACCTGGAGGTACATCGCCTCGAAGCTGTGGGAGTGAGTCGGCCCGAGCTGGTGCCCGCCGCCCCCGGGCATCCGGATCACCATCGGCACCCGGGCCCCGCCGGCGAACATGTACGGGATCGCCGCCATGTGGTTGATGATCTGGTCGAAGGCGAGGAGCGAGAAGTTGACCGTCATCAGCTCGACCACCGGCCGCAGGCCGGCCATCGCCGCTCCGACTCCGGTGCCGACGATCGTGTTCTCGGAGATCGGCGTGTCGCGGACCCGTTTCTCGCCGAACTCGTCGAGCAGGCCCTCGGTGACCTTGAACGCGCCCTGGAAGACGCCGACGTCCTCGCCGATGATGAACACCTCCTCGTCGGCGCGCATCTCCTCGGCGAGCGCGTCGCGGAGTGCCTCGCGCATCCGCATCACGGCCATCCGGCGCTCTCCCTGATCGCGGGGGTCATTCCCCCTCCTCCTCGCCCGGCGACTCGCGCTCGTCGTCCTCGACGCCGCTCGGCTCCGCGGTCGGCTTCGTCTTCACCGGGCTCTGGCCGCCGTAGGCCGCGCCCGCTTCGGCGAGCCGCTGCACCTCGCCGTGGGCATGCTCCCGCTCCTCCTCGCCGGGATGCGGCTCGGGCGTGCGCTCGTCGACCGCGTACCAGCCGGGGAGCTGGTCGCCGAGCACGTAGAGGTGGTCGTAGAGCGAGTCGAGATCGGGCTCGGGCGAGGCGTCGGCGAACTCGACCGCCTCCTTCACCCGGCGCTCGACCGCCTCGTGGACGCCGTCGACGTCCTCCTCGCTCATCACCCCTTCGCCGACGAGCCGGTCGGCGAAGGTGCGGATCGGATCCCGCCCCCTCCACTCTTCGACCTCCTCCTTCTCCCGGTAGACCTCCGGGTCGGCGGCGGAGTGGCCGTGGTAGCGGTAGGTGAACGCCTCGACCATCGTCGGCTGGCGCTCGTCGCGGGCAAGCCGGATGTGCTCGGAGACGGTCTCGCGCACGGCGAGCACGTCCATCCCGTCGACGCGGACCCCGGGGACGCCCATCCCCTCGGCCTTGCGCGAGAAGTCGGTCACCGCCGAGTGGCGCTCGACCGAGGTCCCCATCCCGTAGAGGTTGTTCTCGAGCAGGAAGACGACCGGGAGCTTCCAGAGCGCGGCGAGGTTCATCGTCTCGCCGAAGTTGCCGGTGTTCGAGGCCCCGTCACCGAACATGCAGACCGTCACCGTGTCCTCGCCGCGGTAGTCGGAGGCGAGCGCGAGCCCGGCGGCGAGCGGGAGGTTGCCGCCGACGATCCCGTAGCCGCCCATGAACCGTTGCTCGGCGTCGAAGATGTGCATCGACCCGCCGCGGCCGCCGGAGGTCCCGTCGACGCGGCCGAACAGCTCCGCCATCACCCGTTTCGGGTCGGTGCCGCGGGCGATCGCGTGGCCGTGGGTGCGGTAGGTGCCGATCAGGTAGTCGTCGGTGCGCATCGCCGCCGTCGTGCCGACGATCGTCGCCTCCTCGCCGATCGCGAGATGGAGGAACCCGCCCGCCTTCGCGCGCTGGTACTGGCGGCCCGCCTCCTCCTCGAAGCGCCGGATCAGCGCCATCGTCTCGAGCAGCTCGCGGCAGACGTCGCGGTCGGGAAGCTCCGGCGGCGGCTTGGTCTCGCCTCGAACCTCGATCGTGTCCGGTGTGTTGAGCGCCTCGTTCGCCACCTCCGGCGGACGATAGCTAAACGGCCCGGGGCGCCGACCGTATCGCGAGACGTGCCGAGCCCGAGGCAGCCGCGGGCCGGCGCGCCCGCGCCTGGTCGGCCTTAGAGCCCATGGACTCGAGCAGTGACCGATCAACCCGGTCTGAACCCTCATCGCACCTGGATCGCGCTTCGCCCGGGGATCACCGCTCCCTTGTCCTGGCTCCGCGCTCAAGGCCGGCGCGCTCGAGATCCGCGTCTCGGGCGTCCTCGAGCTGGTCGTCGCCCCAGAAGACGCGGTCGCCGGCGACGACCGCCGGGACGCCGCGAACGCCGAGGTCCCCGGCGCGCTCGGTCGCCGCGCGCAGCCGGGCCTTCACCGACTCGCGGCCGATCGCCGCCGCGAGGGCGCGGGGATGGATCTCCGCAGCGGCCCCGGCGAGGAGGACGTTGTCGCGAACGGAGAGGTCGCGGCCGGCGGCGAACGCCTGACGAAAGGCCGCGAGCGAGAACGAGACCGCGCGGCCGATCTCCTTCGCGAACGTCGCCGCCCGCATCGCATCGAGCATGTCGCCGGGCCACGGGTCCGGCCACCGGAACGGCGGCAGCCCGCGCTCCGCGGCCCGCCGCTCGCACTCGCGGATCCCGGCCGCCCCCCGCGGCCCAGAGCCCCAGGACTCGCGGCCGAACCGCTTGAACAGCCCTCCGAGCAGGATCGGCTGCCACTCGGGGGGCTCGAGTCCGGCGGCGCCGAAGAGGCCGTTCACGCGCTCGGCGGCGAGGTAGGCGTACGGGGAGCCGAGGTCGTAGAAGAAGACCGCGCGCCCCATCGCGGCAAGCGTACTCGCGCCCGCGCCCCGGCCAGGAGCGGTGCTTGCGCGCGTTACCGGCGGCGGTCGCCCGTCGGGGCTGCGATGCCTCGGCGATGCCTACCGGTGCGTGGCCTATTGGTGCGTGGCCCAGCCGTCGACGGCGCGCGCCGCGTCGAGCACCGCCTCGGAGATCGTCGGGTGGGGGTGGACGATCCGTGCGAGCTCCTGGTAGCCGCCCTCGAGCGCGATCGTGTTGACGAGCTCGCTGATCATGTCGCAGGCTCGGTTGCCGACGATGTGGGCGCCGAGGATCTCGCCGTACTCGGAGTCGGCGACGATCTTGACGATCCCCTCGCGGTCGTCGTAGACGGTGCCGGCTCCGACCGCGCCGAGCTTCAGCCGCCCGACCTTGATCTCCTTGCCGGCGTCGCGGGCCTGCTGCTCGGTCATCCCGACGCTCGCCACCTGCGGGTCGCAGAACGTCGCCCCGGGGACGAGATCGGGGTCGATCGGGTGGGTCGGGTGCTCTGCGATCGCCTCGACCGCGACTACGCCCTCCTCCATCGCCTTGTGGGCGAGCGCCGGGCCCCGGACGAGGTCCCCGATCGCGAACACCTTCGGGTTCGAGGTCCGCTGATAGGCGTCGATCTCGACCTTGCCGCCGTCGCCGGTCGCAACGCCGGCGGCGTCGAGGCCGAGCCCGTCGGTGTCGGGGGCGCGGCCGCCGGCGATCGCCAGGTAGTCGACCTCGAGCTCGGAGTCGCCCGCCTTCAGCTTCACCGACTTCGATCCGGACTCGACCGACTCGACCTTGGTTCCGGTGAGCACCTCGATCCCCTGCTTGGAGAAGTGACGATCGACGATCCGCACCACGTCCTTGTCCTCGGCGGGGAGGATCTGGTCGAGCATCTCGATCAGCGTCACCTCGGTCCCGTAGCGGATGTACGCGGAGGCGATCTCGGCGCCGGACGCACCCGCCCCGACGACCGCGATCCGCTTTGGCTGCTCGGGCAGCGACCACGCTCCCCAGGTGTCGACGACCCGGTCGGAGAACTCGGCCCCCGGGATCGGAAGCGCGACCGACCCGGTCGCGAGGATCACCGAGCCGGCCTCGTAGCTCTCGTCGCCGACGACGACGTTGG
>DATHVI010000048.1:0-2379 GCA_035461385.1 Solirubrobacterales bacterium | reverse complement strand
CGAGGTGCGGATGAACCCGTTCGAGGTCGAGCGCCTCGGGTGGGAGGAGATCCGCGGGCTGCCGGTCGTCGGCGACCCCGAGATCGGCACCGGCCGGTTCCGGATCGTGTGCTCGCGCGAGGGCGATGGGGAGGAGCTCGACGACGTCGAGGCGATCGGCGAGCGGATCGAGACCCCGACGCCGAGCAGCAACTGAGCCCGCCGCGGGCTACACGTCGGCGAAGAAGTTCAGCCCGACCCGGTCGAGGAGCCTCTGGGCCTCGATGTTGAGCTGAAAGAGCTCGCCCGTGAACACGAGCACGCCCATCACGATCAGGATCACGCCGCCGGCCCCAATGATCGTCGGGTAGTGGCGCTTGACCGCCTCGAACGCGGTCGTCATGCGGCCGAAGGCGACCGCGGCGAGCAGGAAGGGGATCGCGAGGCCCGCCGAGTAGACGCCGAGCAGGAATGCGCCGCGCCCGGCGGACTCGGACAGCGACGCCGCCGAGAGGATCGCGGCGAGCGTCGGGCCGATGCAAGGCGTCCACGCGATCGCGAACGCCGCGCCGGCGATAACCGGGCCGCCGGCGCCGGCACGCGCCATCAGCGCCTCGACGTGCCACTCGCGGTTCAGCCGGGTGACGAACATCGCGGCGACGAACAGCACACCCATGAGGACGATCACGGCACCGGCGAGCTTGTTCAGCAGGTCCCGGTTGTCGCGCAGCAAGTCGCCGACCCCGGTCGCGGTGACGCCGAGAGCGATGAAGATCGCGGAGAAGCTGGCGATGAACAGCAGGCTCGGCCCGAGCACCCGACGCCAGCTCGCCTGCTCGAGGTCGGCGGCGGCGACGCCCGTGACGGCGGACAGATAGCCGGGGACGAGCGGCAGCACGCACGGGGAGAGGAAGGAGACGAGCCCCGCGGCCAGCGCGGCGAAGATCCCCACGCCCGCTGCCGGATCGCTCTCCAAGGTCATGCTCCCTTCACCGGAGGGGCGCCCGGCTCCTAGTTCAGGGCTGCCGCGAGCCGGCGCCTGTACTCGCGTGCCAGGGGATGATCGGCACCGAGCTCCGTGAAGATCGCGACCATCACCCTGCGGATGTCATCGCGCGGCTGGGGGTCGTCGGCGTCGGTGAGCGCACCCTCCAGGGCGGCGAGCGCGGTCTCGTGGTCGCCCTCGTCCCAGGCCGCGAACGCGGCCGAAAGGCCGCCGCGGTCCTCGGCGGCGCCGTCGCCGTCCTCGCCCGACAGCCGGGCGCGCGCCGTGAGCCCCTCGGCGAGGAAGTCGCCCTCGAACGGCTCCAGTACCTGGTGCGCCTCCGCCGCATCCCCCCGCTCGAGCAGCAGCCGGCCGAGCCGACGCGCGGCGTCGACGTGGCGCCGGTCGAGCTCGAGCGCGCGCCGCAGCGACTCCTCGTCGCCGGTGGCGGCGAGCTCGTCGGCGGGGGAGGGGACCAGAGAGTCGAAGAACTGCTCCACCTGCGCGGGGGGGATGGCGCCGGTGAACTCGTCGGTGACCCGGCCATCGCGAAACGCCTTAACCGCCGGAATCCCGCGGATGCCGAACGCAGCGGCGAGCTGCTGGTTGCGGTCGGTGTCGAGCTTGGCGAGCTCGACCTTGCCCTCGCGCTTCGCGGCCGCGGCCTCGAGCGCAGGGCTCAGGGTCCGACACGGGCCGCACCACTCGGCCCAGAAGTCGACGACCACGGGCAACTCCCGCGACCGCTCGATCACACGCTGCTCGAACTGCGCCTCGTCGACGTCGAAGGCCATTTATCTGGGCGCCGAGCATCGGGCGCGGAGCGCCCGATTGCGAGGCGCGGGACACGCGTCGATCATGTCTTCAGGTTAGCCGGGCGACGGCCGCCCCACCCTCCGGCTAGCCGCGCTCGCGGACGAACCTCCGGGCCTGGCGCCGGACCATGTCATTGAGGTTGCCGAGGGCGATGTTGACGTCCGCGAGGTGCAGGCCCCACGCTGCGTTGGGCACGGGGGTGAGCTTCACGGCGCCGGGCTGGGCGGCGACCTGGAGCACGCTGGCGCCGGCGGCGGACGAGCAGCTGGTCCTGTACGCGTCCTTGTACTGAAGCCACAACGTCGAGACCGCCGGGGGTGGGGGGGCGACGAGCGAGATCGCGGTTGCGATCGTCCCGGGTGCGAACGGCTCGCTCGGATACACGGTCTTGACCACGCCGGAACGCGCTCCCAGCTTCGCCGGGTCGGTGCACAGCACCTCGAGCCCGGGTTCGGAGGTGCGCCCGAAGACGGCGTCCTCGGGAACGGGGCCGTTGAACGCCGAAAACGCGGCCACGCACCCGATCTGGCCGCGCTTGCGACACGCCTTGACGCGGTCGAAGTCGCCTCCCTTGCGCTTGCCCGCCTTCACGGTCACGT
>DATHVI010000047.1:0-15633 GCA_035461385.1 Solirubrobacterales bacterium | reverse complement strand
GGGCGCGCTCACCGGCGCCGCCGGCGGCGCCCCCTGTGGCGACCTCGTCCGGGTCTCGCTCGAGATCTCAGCCGGCCGGGTCGCGGCGGCAAGCTTCGAAGCCGAGGGCTGCGCGGCAAGCCGCGCGGCCGGGGCCGCCGTCGCCGAGCTCGCCGAGGGCGGGAGCGTCCTCGACGCGGCGCTGATCGGCCGCGACGAGGTCGCGCGCGAGCTCGGCGGGCTCTCGCCGCAGGGCGCCCACGCAGCCGACCTCGCGGCCGATGCGCTCCACCGCGCGCTCGCCGCCGCGGCGTCGGGCGATCTCACCATCGCCCGGCCGCCGGCGACCGGCGAGCGGACCCTGGTCGCGATCAGCGGCGGCGTCGACTCCGCGGTCGCGGCGCTGCTCGAGCGCGAGCGGGGGGCCGACGTCGTCGCGGTGACGCTGAAGCTGTGGCGCGACCGGCGCACCGACGGCGAGCGAAGCTGCTGCTCGCCGGAGGCGGTGATCGGCGCCCGCGCGCTCGCCCACTCGCTCGGGTTCCCGCACCTGATGCTCGATCTCGAGGAGACGTTCCGGAGCACCGTCGTCGAGCGGTTCGTCTCCGGCTACCGCGCCGGGCGGACCCCGAATCCGTGCGTGGTCTGCAACGGCGAGGTGCGGATCGCGGCGATGGTCGCGCTCGCCGACCGCCTCGGGGCGTCGAGCCTCGCCACCGGCCACTACGCGCGAATCGTCGACGACGGCGCGGGGCCGCTGCTCGCCCCGGCCGCCGACCCGGCGAAGGACCAGAGCTACATGCTCGCCGCGCTCGCCCCGGAGCTCGTCGGGCGGCTGCGCTTCCCGCTCGCCGAGCTGCGAAAGCCCGAGGTCCGCGAGATCGCGGCCCGCCACGGCCTCGCGGTCGCGCGCAAGCCGGAGAGCCAGGACCTCTGCTTCCTCGCCGGCGAGGGCAAGCGCTCGTTCCTGCGCCGTCACGGCGGCCTCGCCGACCACGAGGGGGCGATCGTCGACCGCGCCGGTCGCCGGCTCGGACGCCACCGCGGCCACCACCACTTCACCGTCGGCCAGCGGCGGGGGATCGGGCTCGGCGGGCCCGAGCCGCTCTTCGTCCTCGCCACCGACGCGGAGCGAAACGAGGTCACGGTCGGGACCCGGGCCGAGCTCGCGACGCGGGCGGTCGCGGTCCGCGACGCGACGCTTCGCCGCGACGCCTCGACGGTCGACCGGGTGCGGCTGCGCTACCACGCGAAGGAGATCGGCTGCCGGGTCGCCGAGCCGGCGGCGGCCGGCGGCCACGAGCGGCTGACGCTGCGCCTCGACGAGCCGTTCGCCGGCGCCGCCCCCGGGCAGGCGGCGTGCCTGATGGCCGGCGAGATGATCGTCGGCCACGCGACGATCGCCTAAGCGCGGACGGACGTCAATCCAGCCACGCCCTGTGTGCGTGAATGCACGCGCATCGGCGGGGCGTGTGTCGAGGGTGTGTCGCCGGCGCTAGTCCGGGAGCTCGGCGCGGGCGACCCGGCTGGCCCGGTTGAAGCGGACGATCAGGTGGCCGCTGTCCCCGATCCGCAGGTAGTCGTTCGAGCGGCCGAGGAAGAAGCGCCAGCGGCGATCGGCGTTCGGCCCGCCCTCGGGGTCGCCGAGGTCGGCGCGGACCCGCTTTCGGGTCTTGCCGACGAGGTAGTCGCAGCGGGTGATCAGCCGCGCGTCGTCGCGCTTTCGCTTCGCACCCGCCGAGCGCCACTCGGAGCGGTCGAACTCGAACCCGGCGCAGGCGAACGGCCCGGTCGCGGTCGTCTTGCCGACCAGCCACAGCCCGCCGACCGCGAGCGCCGCGACGGCGGCGAACACGCCGAGCGCGATCGCCAGGTTGTGCTTCGCCTCGCTGCGCTGGCGTCGGCTCGCCGGGGGCATATCGCGCGCAAGAGTACGGACCTAGACTGACGGTTGAATGAAGTCGAGCGAGATCCGCGACACCTTCCTCTCGTTCTTCGAGCAGCGCGGCCACCTGCGCCGGCCCTCGGCTTCGCTGGTCCCGGGCCCGGATGACACCTCGACCCTGCTCACCGTCGCCGGGATGCAGCCGCTCAAGCCCTACTTCCAAGGTCGAGAGGAGCCGCCGCGGCGGCGGCTGACCAGCTCCCAGCGCTGCTTTCGCACCCCCGACATCGAGGAGGTCGGCAACACCCACCGCCACCTCACGTTCTTCGAGATGCTCGGCAACTTCAGCTTCGGCGACTACTTCAAGGAGGAGTCGATCGCGTTCGGCTGGGAGCTCTCGATCGAGGGCTTCGGCTTCGACCCCGCCGACGTCTGGGTGACGGTGTTCGAGGGCGACGACGACCTCGGCCTCGGGCCCGACGACGAGGCGATCGAGATCTGGAAGGCGCAGGGCGTCCCCGAGGAGCGGATCGTGCTGCTGCCGCGGAAGGAGAACTTCTGGCAGGCGGGCGACACCGGGCCCTGCGGCCCGTGCTCGGAGATGTATCTCGACCGCGGCGCCGAGTTCGGCTCCGACGACGACCGCCCGGGCGACGACACCGAGCGTTTCCTCGAGTACTGGAACCACGTCTTCATGACCTACGAGCTCCACGCCGACGGCTCGCTCACCGAGCTGCCGCAGCGGAACATCGACACCGGCCTCGGGCTCGAGCGGATGGCGGCGATCCAGCAGGGCGTCGCGTCGGTGTTCGAGACCGACGCCTTCCGACCGCTCGTCGGGCTCGCGGAGGAGCTCTCCGGGGCGCGCTACGGCGACGACCGCAAGGCGACCCGGGCGATGCGGATCCTCGCCGACCACTCGCGCGGGATGGTCAACCTGATCGCCGACGGCGTCGTGCCTTCGAACGAGGACCGCGGCTACGTGCTGCGCCGGATCATGCGCCGGGCGATCCAGCAGGGCCGGGTGCTCGGCCTCGAAGCCCCGTACATGGGGCGGTTCGCCGAGCGCGCGATCGAGAGCTTCGGCGAGGTCTACGCGCCGCTCATCGCCGAGCGCGCGACCGTCCTGCGCTGGGTCCGCGACGAGGAGCAGAGCTTCGGCCGCACCCTCGACCGCGGCTCGGAGCTGCTCGCCCAGCTCGTCGCCGAGGCGAGGGAGCAGGGGACCTCGTGGGTGGACGCCGCCGACGCGTTCAAGCTCCACGACACCTACGGCTTCCCCTACGACCTGACCAAGGAGCTGCTCGCCGAGGAGGGGCTCGCGGTCGACGACGACGGCTTCGAGGCGCTGATGTCCGAGCAGCGCGAGCGCGCCCGGGTCCGCTCCGACAAGCAGGCGCCCGACCGCCACGAGCTCGTGATCGGATTCGTCTCCGAGACGCCCCGGACGAGCTTCGTCGGCTACGAGACGCTCCGCGCCGAGACCGCGGTCGCCGCGGCACGGTCGCTCGACGGCGCCCGCGAGCCGGGCGAGGCGGCGCTGCTGGTGAAGCTCGAGGAGAGCCCGTTCTACGCCGAGGGCGGCGGCCAGGTCGCCGACTCCGGCGTCGTCCGCTGGGAGGGCGGCGAGGCGGCGGTCGCCGACGTCTACCGGGTCGGCGACGACCAGGCGCTCAAACTACTGCCGTCGGCGTCCTCCGCTTCGCGTCCGGGGGCCGACGGGTCTGTGGCCTCCGGGCTTCTCCCGGGCGAGCGGGTCGCGGCGCGCGTCGACCACGTCGCCCGTCACGCGACGATGCGAAACCACACCGCCACCCACCTGCTCCACGCGGCGCTTCGCGACCGGCTCGGGACCCATGTCCGCCAGGCGGGCTCGGCGGTGCGCCCCGACAAGCTGCGGTTCGACTTCACCCACGGCGCCCCGCTCTCGCGGGCCGAGGTCGGCGAGATCGAGTCGATGGTCAACGACTGGGTGAAGGCGAGCCGGCCGGTGCGAGCGCTCGAGATGGAGCGCGCCGAGGCCGAGGCGATGGGGGCGATGGCGCTGTTCGGCGAGAAGTACGGCGAGTGGGTGCGGGTGATCGAGGTCGAGGACGTATCGCGCGAGCTCTGCGGCGGGACCCACGTCGCCAACACCAGCGAGGTCGGGATCTTCGCGATCGTCTCCGAGGGGTCGAGCGCCGCGAACGTGCGCCGGATCGAGGCGCTCACCGGCCCCGCGGCGATCGATCACTACCGGCACCGGAGCGCCGAGCTCGATGAGGCCGGGGCGCTGCTCGGCACCCCGCGCGACCCGCTGCTCGGGGCGCGGAGGGCCGCCGAGCGGCTCGCCGAGCTCGAGCAGCGGCTGGCCGAGGCGACCCGACGCGAGTCGGCCGACCAGGCCGAGGCGCTGCTCGCCGAGGCGAGCGAGGTCGGGGGGCTGAAGGTGATCGCCGCGCGCGCCGCCGGCGACCAGCGGGCGCTGCTCGACCTCGCCGACCGGCTGAAGCAGAGGCTCGGCGACGCTGCGGTCGTGCTCGGCGACGCAAGCGACGGGCGGGTGGCGCTGGTCGCGAGCTTCACCAACGGGGCGATCGACCGCGGGCTCTCGGCGGCGGACGTCGTCCGCGAGGCGGCGGCTGTAGTCGGCGGCGGGGGAGGGGGTCGTCCCGACGCCGCCCAGGCGGGTGGGCGCGAGCCCGGGCGCCTCGACGAGGCGATCGCGGCGGCTCGCGCCGCGATCGAACGAGGCTTGGCCGGCTAGGCCGGGGCGACGATGCGAATCCTTGCCATCGACCACGGCGTCGCGCGCGCGGGCTGCGCGATCTCCGACCCCTCGGAGACCCTCGCCCGGCCGCTCGCCGTCGTCGAGCCCCCCGACCCCGCGGCGGTCGCCCGGCTGGCCAGCGACGAGGGCGCAGAGCTGGTCGTCGTCGGGCTGCCGGTGACCCTCGGCGGCGAGCATGGCGCCCAGGCCGAGGCGGCGCTGAGGTTTCGCGACGAGCTCGCGGAGGTAATGCAGGTCCCGGTGGAGACCTACGACGAGCGCTTGACGACGCGGATGGCGGGCGAGACGGCGCGGGCCGGAGCGCGGGCGCCCGCCGACGCCCTCGCCGCAGCGCACCTGCTCGAGTCCTACCTGCACGCCCGCGCGGGCGGGGTGCAATGACTGCGAGCGAGCGACATTCATGTCGCGAGACCAGCATCTGCCGTGAGGTGCTCCGGTGAGCGAGCGACATTCATGTCGCGAGACCAGCATCTGCCGTGAGGTGTTCCTCGTGAGCGACATTTGCCGCCAGGTGTCCCCGTGAGCGACGGCGACTGGCAGGACCCGTTCGCCGAGGACGAGGCGGCGCGCGAGCGCGCCCGCCGGCGGGCCGAGCGCGAGCAGCGCCGGCGCGAGCGGCAGCGAAAGCTCGCCGACAAGGTCCTCGACGAGGAGCGCGAGGCGCCGCCGGTGGCGACCGTGCCGACCGCTCCGACGATCCCGACGGCGCCGACGCCGCCGACCGTGCCGACGGCCCCGACGCCGCCCGCCGCGCCCGCGGAAGACGCCGCACGCCCGCCGACCGCCGAGGAGCCCGTGCTCGAAGCCGGCACGCCGCCCGAGCCTCCCGACGTCCCGAGCGAACCGCCCACCCGGCGGCGGGTGCGCCGAACGCGCCCGCGGGGGGTGGGGGGCCCTGGCCGCGGCGGCGGCTCGCGGCCCCCGACCGGCGTCCTCTGGCGCCGCCGGGCGCTCGCGTTCGCCCTCCTGGCCGCCGCCTTCGGGCTCGTGATCTTCGGCGTCGTCGCGCTCGCCGACCGCCTCGGCGGCTCGTCGGGATCGACGGCGGAGGAGCAGGAGCCGGCGGCGGTGCCGACCGTGTCGGTGACGATCCCCGAGGGGTTCGACCGCCGCCAGATCGCGGCGATCGCCCGCGAGGCCGGCCTGCGCGGGAACTACGTCAAGGCGAGCCGGAGGGCGAAGGGCTTCAACCCGCGCCGGTTCGGCGCCGACGACCCCGACAGCCTCGAGGGCTTCCTGTTCCCGGCGACCTACGAGCTCCGCCGCCGCGCGCACGTGAACGCGCTCGTCCAGGCCCAGCTCGATGCGTTCCGGGAGCGGATCGGCGACGTGAACATGAAGCCCGCCGAGCGAGCGAACCTGAACGAATACGACGTCTTGAAGATCGCCTCGATGATCGAGCGCGAGGTCCAGGTGCCGAGGGAGCGCCGCCTGGTCGCGGCGGTGATCTACAACCGGCTCTCCGCCGGCACCCCGCTCGGCATCGACGCGACGATCCGCTACGAGGACCAGAACTTCGAGGAGCCGCTGACCGAGTCGCGGCTCGCCGAGCCGACCCCCTACAACACCCGGATCAACGCCGGCCTGCCGCCGACCCCGATCGGCAACCCCGGCCTCGCGTCGATCAAGGCCGCCGCCAACCCCGCGAACGCCGATCACTTCTACTACGTGGTCAAGCCCGACACCTGCGGGGAGCATGTCTTCACCGCCAGCGAGCAGGAGTTCCAGGAGGCGGTCGCCGAGTACCAGCGCCGGCTCGCCGAGGAGGGCGGCGCGCCGACGCCCGACGACTGCTGACGCCCGCTGAGCTCAGGGCGCCCGCCGCGCGAGCCGACGGGCCCGCCGCCCGGCTCCGGTCGCCGGGGGGGAAGCCGGGCCGCGACTACCATCGTGGCCGCGATGCGCCGTCTCGCAGTCCTCGGCTACCCGGTTGCCCACTCGCGCTCGCCGGCGATGCAGACGGCGGCGCTCGAGGCGCTCGGCCTCGCCGGGGAGTGGAGCTACGTCGCGATCGAGGTCGCCCCGGAGGACTTCGCCGCCCGGGTCGAGGCGATGGTCCGCGAGGGCTGGGCCGGGGCCAACGTCACCGTCCCGCACAAGGTCGCGGCGTTCGCCCTCGCCGACCGCCCGACGCGGGTCGCGAGCGCGATCGGCGCCGCGAACACGCTCACCTTCACCGCCGACGGCATCGACGCCGACAACACCGACGCCCCGGGGCTGATCGACTCGCTCCCGGAGCCGCCGGCGCGAAAGCGGGCGCTGGTGCTGGGGGCCGGCGGCTCGGCGCGCGCCTGCGCCTGGGCGCTTCGCGAGGCGGGCGCCGAGGTTGCGATCTGGAACCGAACCGGCGCCCGCGCCGCCGAGCTCGCGGCCGAGCTCGGGGTCGAGGCGGTGGACGCGGATCCCGGGGGCGAGCCCCTGGGTGCCGGCACCTACGAGGTGGTCGTCAACACGACCACGGTCGGCCTCGAGACCTCGAACGCCCCCTCGAGCGGCGGCGGCGACCCGCTTTCCGACCTAAAGGCGCTTCCGATCGATGCCGATCTGCTGGGTGAAGGTCACGTCGTCGTGGACCTGGTCTACGGGTCTTCGCCGACACCGCTGGTCGCCGCGGCGAGGTCGCGGGGGGCGACGGTGGTCGACGGGCTCGAGATCCTGGTCCGTCAGGGGGCGCACTCCCTGCGGATCTGGACCGGGCTCGACCCGCCCCTCGACGTGATGCGCGAAGCCGCACGACGCGAGTAGATGAACACCGAGAACCGCCCACCCTACCTCCGACCCGTCCCCGGCGCGGGAGGGGCAGCGGAGGCCGCGCCGGCGCTGCCCGCCGAACCGCCTGCCGAGCCACCACCCGAGCCACCCGGCGCCGATTCGCGCGCGAGCGGCGGCCTCACTCCGCCGCTCGGGCACGGGCACTCGGGGATGTTCCTCACCGACGTGATCGTCGAGCTCGGCTACGCGCCACGCGACCGGGTCGCCGAGGTCGTCGAGGAGGCGCGAGTCGCCGGGCGCTCGCCGGAGCCGATGTTGGTCGAGCGCGGCCTGATCGACGGCGACCAGCTCTCGCGCGCGATCGCCGAGCGCTACGGCCTCGACCACGTCGACCTCAACGTCTACCACGTCGACATGGGGGCGGCGAATCTGCTCTCGGTAGGCGCAGCGCGCCGCTACCAGGCGGTGCCCGTCGGCTACATCGACGCCGACACTCTGCTGGTCGCGATGGCCGACCCGGCGAACGTGCTCGCGATCGACGACATCCAGATGATCACTGGCCTCAGCTGCCGGGTCGCGGTCGCCGCGGTCGACGACATCGAGTCGCTGGTGACCCGCTTGAACACGCTCGAGAGCGCGGTGACCGACGCGATCGCCGACGAAGACGAGGAGGAGGCCGAGCTCCCGGTCACCGACATGCGCGAGTCGGCCGAGGATGCCCCGGTCGTCAAGCTCGTCTACTCGGTCCTCGGCCAGGCGGCGAACGAGGGCGCCTCCGACATCCACTTCGAGGTCGGCGATGGCGAGATGCGGGTCCGCTTCCGGGTCGACGGCGTGCTTTACGAGGCGGCGCGGGTGCCGAAGCGAATGATCGCCGGCGTCGTCTCGCGGATCAAGCTGATGAGCAACCTCGACATCGCCGAGAAGCGCGTGCCTCAGGACGGCCGGGTGAGCGTCAGCGTCGACGATCGCCGGGTCGATCTCCGCGTCACCACCCTGCCGACCCAGCGGGGCGAAGGCTGCACGATCCGCATCCTCGACAAGCAGAAGGCGATGCTCTCGCTCGACGACCTCGGGCTCGACGGCGAGGGCCGCGCGCGCTACGAGACCGCGATCCGCAAGGCTCATGGCGCGGTCCTGGTCACCGGCCCGACCGGCTCGGGGAAGTCGACGACGCTCTACGCGGCCCTGAGCGAGATCAACGCAGTCGAGCGCAACATCATCACGATCGAGGACCCGGTCGAGTACCAGCTCGACGGGATCAACCAGGTCAACGTCAACCCGAAGGCCGGGCTCAGCTTCGCCACCGGCCTCCGATCGATGCTCCGCGCCGACCCCGACGTGATCATGGTCGGCGAGGTCCGCGACGCCGAGACTGCGCGGATCGCGATCGAGGCGGCGCTCACCGGCCACATGGTGCTGACGACGCTGCACACCAACGACGCCCCCGGCGCGATCACCCGGCTCGCGAAGATGGGAATCGAGAGCTTCCTCACCGCCTCGGCGGTGAGCTGCGTCGTCGCCCAGCGCCTCGCCCGCAAGCTCTGCCCCAACTGCAAGCAGCGCACGGTGCTGCCCCAGGCCCTCCTCAACGAGGCGGGGCTGCGGGCCGTGGCCGAGGTCGAGGCCTACAAGCCGGTCGGCTGCGCGCGCTGCAACGGCAGCGGCTACCGCGGCCGGATCGGGCTGTTCTCGGTGATGGAGCTGAGCGAGCGGCTGAAGGACCTCACGGTGTCGAACGCCCCGGAGGCGGAGATCACCCGGGTCGCGCGCGAGGAGGGGATGGTCAGCCTGCGCGAGGACGGCCTCGCGAAGGTGCGCGCCGGCGTCACCTCGATCGAAGAGGTCGGTCGCGTCTCGAGCTAGCAGGGCCGTGGCGTCCAGGCTCGGGCGCCTGCGGTTAAGGCTCGGCGGCCAACGGACGATCTAACCGCACGATGGACTTCGCATCTGTACTCACCCGCATGGTCCAGGAGCACGCCTCCGACGTGCACCTGACGCCGGGGTACCCGCCGGCGATTCGGATCCGCGGGAAGATCACCCCGATCGAGGGCTACGAGCCGCTGGCCGCGCAGGACACCCGCGAGGTCGTGTACTCGATCCTCAACGACGCTCAGCGGAAGCGGTTCGAGAACGAGCAGCAGCTCGACTTCGCCTACGCGATCCCGGGCGTCGCCCGCTTCCGGGTCAACTGCTACTTCCAGCGCGGCGCGATCTCGGCCGCCTTCCGCCACATCCCGAACGAGATCGCGAGCCTCGAGTCGCTCGGGCTGCCGATGGTGCTCGAGGAGTTCACCCGCAAGCCGCGGGGGTTCGTGCTCGTCACCGGTCCGACCGGCTCGGGCAAGTCGACGACGCTCGCGTCGATGGTCGACCTGATCAACCGCGAGCGCGAGGATCACATCCTGACGATCGAGGACCCGATCGAGTTCCTCCACCGCCACCAGGGGTGCATCGTCAACCAGCGCGAGATCGGCGCCGACGCGACCAGCTTCTCGGCGGCGCTCAAGGCGGCGCTGCGCCAGGACCCCGACGTGATCCTGGTCGGCGAGATGCGCGATCTCGAGACGATCTCGACCGCGCTCACCGCGGCCGAGACCGGGCACCTCGTGTTCGCCACCCTGCACACCCAGTCGACGTCCCAGACCGTCGACCGGATCATCGACGTCTTTCCGCCCCACCAGCAGCAGCAGGTGAGGATGCAGCTCTCGATCGCGCTCCAGGGGATCGTCACCCAGCAGCTCCTTCCGACCGCCGACGGCGCGAACCGGGTCTGCGCCTCGGAGGTCCTGATCCCGACTCCCGCGGTCCGCAACCTGATCCGCGAGGGAAAGACGCACCAGATCTACTCCGCGATCCAGACCTCGGGCTCGATCGGGATGCAGACGATGGACGGCCACCTCGCCCAGCTCGTGCGGATGGGCAAGATCACCCGTTCCCTCGCCGAGCAGCGTGCCGCCGTCCCCGAAGAGCTCAAGCGCATCCTCGGAGGAGCGGCGGGGATGCCGACGATGCAGGCCCGCGCCGCGTAGGCGATCGCCATGGGCAGCTTCGCCTTCCGCGCCGTCGACGTCGCAGGGGTCCCGTCCCGGGGGCAGCTCGAGGCGCCGTCGAAGGCCGCCGTCACCGAGCAGCTCCGCCAGCGCGGGCTGATCGTCCTCGACGTCACCGAGAGCCGGGAGACGTTCAAGCTCGAGTCGATCCTGCAGCGGTTCAAGAGCGTCGACCTTCGCGCGCTGTCGGTGTTCTCACGCCAGTTCGCGACCCTGATCGCGGCCGGAATGCCGATGCTGCGCTCGCTCTACACCCTCGAGGACCAGACCGAGGACCAGATGCTCAAGGAGGCCGTGACCCGGGTTCGCGAGAACGTCGAGGCCGGCAGCTCGCTCGCCGCCGCGATGGAGTCCCAGCCCGGCGTCTTCGATCCGCTCTATCGCTCGATGGTCGAGGCCGGGGAGGGCTCGGGTCGGCTCGAGGAGTCGCTTGACCGGGTCGCCTACCAGCTCGAGAAGATCGACGCCCTCCGCCGCCAGGTGAAGTCGGCGATGATGTACCCGGCGGTCGTCTTCGGGCTGGCGCTGGTGGTGATGATCGCCGTGGTCGCGTTCATCGTCCCGGTCTTCGTCGGCATCTTCGAGGAGATCGCCGCCGAGACCGGCTCGGATGCCTCGCTGCCGATCCTCACCCAGGCGGTGGTCGGAGTCTCGGACGTGATCACCGGCAAGTGGTTCATCCTGATCCCGTCGATCCTGCTCTCCGCCTATGGCTTCCTGCGCTGGAAGAAGAGCAGGCGCGGACGCCTGCAGTGGGATCGGATCAAGCTGCGGATTCCGGCCCACATCGGCGATGTCGTCCAGAAGGTCGCGCTGGCGCGCTGGTCGCGGACCTTCGCCGGCTCGATCTCCTCGGGCGTGCCGGTGCTCCAGTCGATCGAGATCTCCGGCCAGACCGCCGGCAACGCTGTCGTCGAGGGGGCGATGGACGATGTCTACCGCTCGGTGAAGGGCGGCGGCACGATCGCGAAGCCGCTCGAGGACAACGACGTCTTCCCGGCGATGGTCTCGCACATGGTCTCGGTCGGCGAGGACTCCGGTCAGCTCGAGACGATGCTCGAGAAGGTCGCCGACTTCTACGAGGCCGAGGTCGACGCCAAGATCAAGGCGCTGACCTCCCTGATCGAGCCGGTGATGATCATGTTCGTCGGCGGCGTCGTCGGCGTGATCGTGATCGCGATGTACCTGCCGATCTTCAGCATGTACGACAACATCCGCTAGGACGGCCGGCTGCAGGCCTCGTTCCCGGTTGGTCCGTCCGGCCTGCCTATGACGGCCCTCGGCGACTTCATGGGCCTGGTATTGGCGGGGCGGAAGCGCTGTATCGCACCGAGAAGCGGGATACTGCACTCGATGGACGGGCGGAGCACGCTGGGGCTCAGATTCGTGCCGCTCCTTGGAGCCCTGTGGGTAGTGCTGGTGGTTGCGGGTTACCTGGTCGCCGGCGATACGCCCGACCACCATGCGCTCGGCGGCGAAATCAGGGAGAGCTACGACAGCGAGACTCAGCATCAGATCGCCGCCTTCCTTGTCGCGCTCGGGGCCGTCCCCCTGCTGTTCTTCGCCGGGTACTTCCGCGCCGTACTCAGGCGCCTGCATCCCTCTGGGCGGCTGTCGGCGAACGTCGCTATGGCGGGAGCGGTGGTCGCGGCGACAGGTCTCGCCGTGCAGGCGCTCATCCACGCTGCGCTCGCCGAGGCCGCCCAGACTTCCGAGTTCTCCGACGAGGCGCTGCAGTCGCTCAACGCGCTCGACGGCTGGAGCTTCTATCCGTACGTGATCGGGTTATCGGCCTTTGTATTGGCGAGCGGCGTGGCTCTGGTGCGAGGTCGTCGCTTCTTCGCGCCGTTCCTTGGCTGGGCTGCCGTCGTTCTCGGCGTGCTGGCGCTCGTTCCGCTAGTCGGATTCTTCGCCGCGATTCTCTCCGCAAGCTGGGTTCTGATCATCAGCGTGACGCTGTTCGCGCGGTTTGACGCCGTCGATCGCCTGTGGGAGGACGCGGGACAGGCCCGGCCGCCCGACGCAGCCACGTAGCCGGTCCAATGGGCGGCCGCTATCGGGGCGCCGACCCTCCTGCCTGAGCGACGACGCGGCGATGGGGGTGGGGGCCCAGGGATGCGGCAAGTCCGCATCGCTCGCTACGCGGAGCTTTCGGCTCCCTTTGCGGCTGCCCACCTCCGTACCGAGCACCGATGGAGCTCCCGTACTGGACCCCGTTGTCAGTGGCGAGCGGCGATGCGATCGTTGATCGGTTCAACGGAAGGAGCCCACGATGATCCGGAATATGGGCGCGCTTGACCGCGGCATTCGGGTCTTGTTCGTGGTGCCGGCAGCGATCGTGGCTGCGTTGATTCTCGGCGCGGGCACGGTCGGAGGGATCATCCTCTTCGTCGTCGCCGGCATCATGCTCGCCACGGCTGCCACGGGGCTCTGCCCGACCTACGTCCTTATCGGCATCTCCACCCACCCGCGTGGACTGCATCGCGTCGGCCATCGCCTACGCGGCGGTCACGCCTAGTTGGGGGAGCGAGGCAAGGTCGACCAGGTCGGATAGGAGAAGAGTGAGATGGCTACGGCCCCATTCACCGCCGACGGCTCAATCTCACGGCACAGGCCGCTGGCGGCGGCTGCGTTCGTCGCTGGCGTCGCGGCGGCAGCTGCGACCGTGGTCGCCGCTGCCGCCCCGACCACGTGGTCGGTGCTGCTCGCCCTGATCCCGCTGGCGATGATGGTCGCGTGCATGGCGATGATGGCCACGATGGCTGGATCGATGTCCGCGGGGCGGAGCTGGTGGTGCGACGTCAGGGATCCCTTCGCACGCCCTGATCCCGAGGCGCGAACCGAGGGATTCCAGCGGCGAAACCCAAGCTTAGGAGGTGAAGAGGATGCGACGGATATTGATTGGCGCCGCTCTCTCCGGCGTCGGCGTGGTGGTTGCGCGGGCGCTCGGCCCGAAGCTGCATGAGCGCCTGATGGCGCGGTGCGAGGCCATGTTCGAGCGGATGCCCGAGGACTTCCCGCCCAAGCGGATGATGCGGGGCATCGAGGAGGTCCGGGCGAACACCACTCGAACCCTCGAGCTCCTCGAGGAGCGCGAGGTGACGGGCGGAGCCGAGCCACCGGGCGAGGCTTCCGCGACTCAGGCGGTCGGTCATGCCGCTTGAGCGAAATGGGAAAGGGAGCCGGCCGCGATCGGCGCAAACAACAGGTGCCAGCTGCGGGACAACCGGAAGGCCGGGTCCTCCGACGAGGCGGCAGCCCGAATGGCCGGCTCCCCAGCAGATGAAGACTAAGAGGAGAAGGAAATGATTCCCGCCCTGGAAATCGCTACTGGCTTTGGCATTCCCCTCGCCGACACCTGGGGCATGCACGGCGACGACGTCGGCACCGGTTGGATGATCGTGATGGTGGCCCTGATGGTGCTCTTCTGGGGAGCGGTCATCCTCGGGATCGTCTTACTGACCCGCGGCGCCTTCTATGGCTGGCGGGGAGACGGCCAGCAAGGAGGTCGAAGTGAGACACCGACCGCGATCCTCGAGCGGCGGTTCGCCGAGGGCGCAATCTCCGTTGAGGAGTACCGCGCGCGCCGGGAGGTTCTCGGCAAGAAAGACGCTCCAACGACGGAGCCGCCAGGGGCAGGTGGCTGACGTCCCCTTGCGCAAGACCACTCTCAGGGCAGTGCGCTACTCGGCGAAGAGCTCGAAGAAGGGCGCGAAGGTGCCGAGATAGCCGAGTGCGAGGAGGAGGAGGGTGACGACCGTTGCCGCGGTGAGGCTCACCTGCCGGTTACGAAGGCCGACTGTGAGCGCGCCCCAGCTGACCACGAACGCGACCGCGGCCCAGATCGTCTTGCCCGCCAGCGGACCGACCCGATCGTTGTAGGCGAGCGAGTCCTTGAAGCCCTCGTTGGCCTCCCCCCAGACGGTGAGGATCGCGAGCACCAGCGCCCCGATTCCCGCCGCGATCACGACCGCGGCAATCGGCCCCGAGGGCTTCGCCGCCGCCTCGAACTGCCCGGCGCGGGCCGGTTCCTCCGCCGGTTCAGGTGCCTGTGAACGAGCTTCCACCGAGATTCCTCTCGCCTAGGTGATCGGAGCCTTCTTCGTGATCAGCGCCCCGAGGATGCCGGCGATCGCAGCGGTCACGAACGCGGCAATGAAGACCCCGATCGCGAGCCGCCGGGCCGCCTGGTTCCTGATCAGGTCCTGTCGCTCATAGAGGACGATCACCGCCGCCGCGGTGGCGAGCATCGGCGCGATCCACGCGACGTGCTCCTTCCACTCCATCCCGAACGTATGCCAGCTCTCGGTGTCGGGATCGGCGAGCAGCTCCGAGCGGGGGCTCTCGGGCACGTCCTCGCGGTACCAGGGATACGCGACCCAGGTGCCGGTGATTACGGTCGCCCAGGCGATCACCGCCATTCCGCTGGTCCCGGCGACCAGTCGGCGGGTTCGCCGCTTCACCTCCCCAGGCGTCACCAGTGCCGGCCGCAGGCTGTAGAACTCGGCGAGCCCGCCGGCGAAGGCGAGCAGGAACGCCCCGCCCAGGAACAGCCCGTGAGCCAGGGTCCAGAACTCTCGTCCAGTCAGCTCCACGCAGTACTCCCGGTTCGCTGCGGTAGCCCCCGCCCGCCAGCGCGCACGTGCTAGCCAGCGGGGTAGATCACCGGCAGCGTATCGCGTGATGGTCGGGGAGGGAGTCGTCGTCCCCATCGTCCCGGTTGAATCGATCCTCGATGACGAGCGAGTCTGTACTCAGCACGGATGCCGAACCCGGGGTCCGCCACGATGCGCAGCGCCGAGCGGCGTCCTAGCGTGGAGACAGGTACGAGGACCACGGAACCCCCCGTCTCGACACCGCCGGGCGCGCAGAGCACGTCGCTGACGGTGGTCCGATAGCTGGATCCCGGCGCTTCAGGAGCGATTGGCGAAATGAGCGAAGCGTCGAAGCAAAGAGGGGAGCCTCCGAATGTGGACGATCACTCTCCGCGACCTACAGTTCCGGCTGCGCCAATTCGCGATCGCTGTCGTCGGCGCGGGGCTGGCGTTCGGGCTCGCCCTCGTGCTCTCCGGGATGAGCGCGGGATTCCGCGAGGAGGCGCGTGAGACAACGGAAGCGATTGGCGCCGACCGGTGGGTCGTGCCGCGCGGGGTCGAAGGACCGTTCACTTCGCAGTCGACGATGCCGAGCGAGCTCGCACGCGGCGTCTCGGGCAGCGCGCAGACCGAGCCGCT
>DATHVI010000046.1:0-18695 GCA_035461385.1 Solirubrobacterales bacterium | reverse complement strand
AAGGCGTGGCGGCACGCGAAGCGGCCGCCCCACCTGCGCTCGCCGGTCGAGGCCTACCTCGACACCGTCACCGGGCATACCCGCTGGACCGACTTCCACCTCGACGCCGACGAGTATCGCCGCCGGGTCCGCGAGCGGCACCCGCGCAACCCGTCCGACGCGATCCGCGCCTTCTACCAGCTCTACGCCGAGCGGGCGGGCAAGCCGCGCTGGGGGGACAAGACCCCGTTCTACGTCCGCAAGATGCGGATCATCCACAAGACGCTCCCCGAGGCGCGGTTCATCCACCTGATCCGCGACGGCCGCGGCGTCGCGCTCTCGATCAAGGACCTCTGGTTCGGCCCCGACACGATCGAGGGCTGCGCCGAGTTCTGGATCGAGCGGCTCGACCAGGCCCGCGAGCAGGCAGACGGGCTCCCGCACTACATCGAGGTCCGCTACGAGGACCTCGTCCGCGATCCCGAGCCGCACCTGCGGCGGATCTGCGAGCTCGTCGAGCTCCCCTACGACGAGCGGATGCTGCGCTACTACGAGCAGGTCCCCGACCGGGTCGCGTCGGAGGTGCCGCCGCAGGAGGTCGCCCGCGACGGGCGGCTGGTCGCGACCGAGGAGCGGCTGAAGATCATGGAGAACGTCTCCAAGCCCCCCGACCCGAGCCGGATCGACCGCTGGAAGACGGACATGGGCGCCGACGACCGGCGCACGTTCGAGCGGATCGCCGGGTTCCGGCTCCGCGAGCTCGGCTACCCGGTCGAGAGCTGACCGCGACCGGCGAACAGGCGACCGCCGGCGAGTCGGGCCGCACGGCCGCGGCGCCCGAGGCCGCGGCACCCTACGTCGTTAACGTCGACGGCGGCCGCGAGCCCGCCGCCCGGATCCTCGCCTCGGTCGACGCCGCGCTCGCGGCTCGCGCCCCCGCGGTCCGGGTGGTAGTCCGGCTTTCGGCCGACCACCCCGAGCGCGAGCCGATCGAGGCGGCGTGCGGATCGGACCGGCGGATCACGATCGCCGAAGCCGGAGTCTCGGTCGCCGCCGGCCATCCGGTCGAGATCACGATCCCGGCCGGCGTCGAGCCGGGCGAGCGCACGCTCGAGGCGCTGGCGTCGCTGGTCGACGAGGCGGGCGGCACGGTCGCCGCCACCGTCCCCGGCGCGCTCCGCTGGCTCGAGGGGTTCGAGTGGACGGCGAGGCTTCCCCACCGCCGGGTCGTCCGGGCGCGGCCCGCCGGCGGCGCCGATCGCCCCCGGCGCCGAGTCGCCGGGGCGAGGATCGGGATCATCGGTCGCGGCGTCGCCCGGTTCCGCTTCCCCTCGCCCGGCGATCTCGCGCACGAGCGCAGCGAGCATCTCCGCCACCGGGCGCGGCTCAACACCAACGAGGGCCGGGTCGCGGCGGGCGCGCAGCGGCTCGCCCGCGAACGGCTCGAGCTTCGCCGCCACCAGGCCCGGATCGCCGACGCGGAGCGCCGGCTCGCCGCGACCGGGCCGCTACGGTGGATCGCCTGGCGGGCCCGCCAGCTCGGCCGCCTCGCGTCCGCCGGGGCCGGCATCCTCGGCGGCCTCGCGGGCGCCCTGCGACGCCGCCTCCGCCGCTTCGTCCGCCTGCTCCTCCGCCCGCTGCTCCGCCGCCTCTAGTCTCGTGCCGACCTCGTCGCCGTCGTCGAGGCTCGGCTCGAGCCCCGCCGCGCCGTCCTCGATCCCGGTGACGTCGAAGCGAAGGCCGCGCCACTCGCGCTGCGACTGGACGAGGAAGTAGTCGGCGTACGTGTTCCAAGTGTGCCCGCGCATGTGGCGGTTGAGGATGTAGCCGAAGCCGTGGGTGCGGTGGGTCCGCCGCCCCGACGCCTTGAAGTTCTTCACCAGCATCCCGTCCTCGCCGCGATTTCGCGCCGGCCAGCCGCCGATCGCGACCAGCGGCTCGCGGCGGGCCATCATCACCCCGCCGCCGAGTCGCGGATGGCCGGTCTCGGCGTCGCCGACGAACCGCCGGATCGTCAGGTCGACGGTTGAGACGTAGACGAACTCGGCGCCCTTGCCGACGAGGTCGGCGCCCGAGTACTCGAGCGCGAGCATCAGGTCCCAGAGGTGGTCGACGGTGTAGTAGTCGTCGTCGTCCATCTTCGTCACCACGTCGCCGCGCGAGACCTCGACCCCGGCGTTGAGCGCCTCGCCGAGGGTGAGCTCGCCGTCGATCCGCAGCACCTGCGCCTCGCCGCCGGTCTGCGCGCGGACCCGGTCGGCGACGTCGTCGGAGAACCGGTCGCCGTGGAGGCAGACGATCAGCTCGCGCGGCTCGTAGGTCTGGCGCAGGACCTGGGCGATCCCGTGCTCGATCCACTCCTCGCGCGCGGTCGAGAGGATCACCGAGACGAGCGGCGGAGGGGGCACCTCGAGCCCGAGCGCGGCGGCGATCCGCCGCCACGATGCCTGCCCCGAGTGGTCGCGGAGCGCCGCCCGGCGCAGCGCGACCGACGTCCGCTCGCGGAGGTCGCGATCGGGGAGCTCGTCGACGTCGACCGCCGCCAGCGCCGCGGCGAGGCCAGGGCCGACGAGCTCGGCGAGGCGGTCGTCGACCCGATCGGCGACGACCGGGATCCCGGCGGCGCAGAGGCGGACGACGAAGCTCGCGCGCTCCCAGTCGGAGGCGTGGAAGGCGGGGTGGTCGAGGGCTGCGAGGCGGCCGCGGAGCTGGGCGACCAGGTTCGCCTCCCCGGGGGTACGGCGGCGCTCGATCGAGACCGGGAGCGGGGGGAGGGAGGCGCCGCGCGGCGCGAACACGTTCACCGGCTCGCCGGTGGCGAGGCGCTCGATCCAGCGGATGCCGGGCTCGACCCGATCGCCGGCCGCTGAGGTGACGGTCGCCGCGAACCCGGCGACCCCCGTGCCCCGGAACCCGATCGGGTTGATCGCGGCCGGGTCGACCGGCGCCGGCGCCGGCACGCTCGCCCGATCGCCATCCCCCGGGGCGCCGACGACGAGGTCGGCGAGCCCGGCCCAGGCCGGCTCGGCTTCCCGGTTGCGGCGAAGCCCGATCACCGGGATCCCGAGCCCTCCGGCCTCGCGCGCGAGCTCCTCGGCGGCGGCGCGGCCGCCGCGCGGCCCCGCCTCGTCGATCGCCAGCGCCTCGGCTCCCTCGAGCGTCCCGTGGTCGGCCGACGCCGGCGTGATCCCGATCCCGAGCGCCGCTCGCGCGGGCTCGCCGGCGAACGCGATCCGCAGCGGAAGCGGCTCGCCGACGGGGACCTGGTCGGCGGTTCGAGGCGCGGCCTGGGGCGTCGGCATGCGGCGCTGAGTCTAGAGCCGTCCCCGCTCCCTGCCGCGAGCGCGCCGCGGCTAGCATCCCGGTCGATGCCGAGCGCCAACGACCTCCGCCTGATCTCCGACCTCTCGGGGAGGATCGACGCCGCGCTCGGCGGCCTGCTCGAGCGCGGGAGCGATGTCGCGCTCGTCAACTACCCGAACATCGGCAACCTCGGCGACGCCGTGATCTGGCTCGGGGCCCGGGCCGCGCTCGACCGGATCGGGGTTCGTGTCGTCCACCGCTGCGAGCCGCGCGCCTACCGCCGCAAGGTGGTGCGGCGGGCGGTCGGCGAGCGCGGGACGATCCTCCTCCAGGGCGGGGGGAACCTCGGCGACCTCTACGGCAAGGCCGGCCAGCAGAAGGTCCGCGAGCGAGTCCTTCGCGACTTCCCCCGCGCCCGGGTGATCCAGCTTCCGCAGTCGATCTGGTTCCGGCGCGAGCGGCCGAAGCGGCGCTTCGCCGAGCTCTGCGCCGCTCACGAGGACTTCACCCTGATCGTCCGCGACCGGGCGAGCGTCGAGCGCGCGCGCGAGCTCGGGCTCGAGCCGGTGCTGTGCCCGGACCTCGCCTTCGCCCTCGGGCCGCTCGAGCGCACCGCCGAGCCCTCGTCCGACATCTTCTGGCTCGCCCGCACGGGGGCCGAGGTTCTGCACGGCGAGCTGCCGGAGCTCGCGCCCGGGGTCCGGGTCGGCGACTACCCGCACGGGCGCGCGCAGCGCGCCGGTGGCGCCGGCCAGGGGCTGCGGGCGCTGCTCGCCGCCAACCGGGCGCTCGCGGCGGCGATCGAGCGCCAGCCGCGGCTCGCCGTGCCGGTCGCCCGTCCCGCGGCGGCGCTGTACGAGCCGATCGCCCGCCGCCGGGTCGAGCTCGCGAGGCGGATCGTCGCCCGCGGGCGGGTGCTGATCACCGACCGCTTCCACGGCCACGTGCTCGCGGCCCTGACGGGGATCCCGAACGTCGTCCTTGACAACGTCTACGGCAAGAACCGCACCCTGTGGGAGACCTGGACCGGCCGCTTCGAGTCAGCCCACTGGGCCGACGACCCCACCGCCGCGCAGGAGCTCGCGCTCCGGCTCGCGCGCGGCGACGCGCAGGTGGCGTCCGAGCCGGAGATCGGTGACACTGTCGCTCGTTGAGCGCGGAGCCAGAAACGAGGAGGAGGGCGCTTGGGCGAAGCGCGATCCGGAGTCGGTGAGCGTCGCACGCACGCGGACGAGCCGATGACGCTCGTGATGACGCTCGTCGTCCGCGACGAGGAGGACGTCATCGAGGCGAACCTGCTCGCCCACCGCGCCCTCGGCGTCGACCGCTTCCTCGTCCTCGACAACGGCTCGACCGACCGGACCCCTGAGATCCTCGACCGCTGGCGCCGCGCCGGGCGGGCGGAGGTCCTGACCGAGCCGGACGCGACCACCGCCGAGGTCTTCCAGGAATGGCTGACGAGGCTGGCCCGGATCGCGATCGGCGACCTCGGCGCCGACTGGGTGATCCACAACGACGCCGACGAGTTCTGGTGGCCGCTCGAGGGCACGCTCCGCGAGACGCTTGGCGCGGTCGCCGCCGACCGCTACGCGGTGATCGCCCCGCGGCTCGAGTTCGTCCCGCGCCCCGACGGACCGGAGCCGCCCTGGGAGCGGATGACGTACCGCGAGCGCACGGCGCGGGTGCGGGCGAAGGTCGCCCACCGCGCGATCGACGACATCGAGGTCGGCCCCGGAAGCCACCGCGTCTCCTCGAAGCGGCTCGGCCTGCCGCCGACCTCGGGGCGGCCGTCGATGCGGGCGTTTCGCGAGCGCCCGCCGCAGCCGCCGCTCCTCGCCCCGGCCCCGGAGTTCCCGATCCAGATCCTCCACCTGCCGCTGCGCTCGTTCGAGCAGTACCGCAACCGGCTCGTGATCGGGAAGCGGATTGCCGAGGGCCTCGGCCGCGCCGAGTGGCTCGGCGAGCGGCTCGACGAGGCGCTTGCGAGCGAGCAGGCGCGGCGCCAGTGGGGCGAACTGGTCCGCGACGACGCCGACGTCGCCGCAGCGGTCGAGCGCGGTGAGCTGGTCGAGGACACGCGGCTTCGCGACCTGCTGCGCCGCGTTGACGAGCAGGGCGCCGACCCGGAGACGCTCGAGACGATCAGGCCGGAGCCGCTCGCGCCCGAGGCGCTCGAGCGCGAGCGCTACGAGACCGGACGCGAGGCGATCGTCGGCCTCGTCCACAACGACGCCTACGCGCTGTTCAAGCACGACAACGTGCACGACTCGCGCGAGCGGTTGCGCGGCGAGCTCGCCGGCGCCCGCCGGCGGGCGAACGCGATCAAGCGGCGTGCGGCGCTCAAGCGCCGCCGGCTGCGCCGCCGAGCCCGCCGCGCAGAGCGCCGCCTGGAGCGGATCGAGGGCAGTCGCTGGTGGCGGCTGCGTCCCCGGCTCCCCCGCCGCGGCGGCGGCGAGCCGGACCGCGCGCCGTAGGATCACGGGTTCGATGGCGGCGAGCGAGACCCAGGTGGGCGGCGACCCGAAGCAGGCGGCGGTCCCCGGCAACCGCTGGACCGAGCTCTCGCCGCCGCCGGCCGGTGGCCTCGGCGCGACGCCCGCGGTGACGATCGTCGTCGAGGGCGAGGGCCCCGACGCCGAGCTGACCGCCGCGGCGCTCAGCGCCCAGACGTATCCTCCGGACGCGTTCGAGGTGCTCTTGGGGGACCCGGGCCCCGCCGCCCCGGGCGGCGACGTGGTGATCTTCCTCGCCGCCGGAGCGATCCCCGCTCCCGAGCTGGTATCCGCCCACGTCCGCTGGCACCTCGTCGCCTCCGACGCGGCCACCGCCGGCCCGGTCCACCCGCTCGACGCGCGAGGCCTCGATCCGGCTGCGGTGCGCGCTGCGGCCGAGGCCGGCGAGCTCGAGGCTCTCTTCCGCTCGCGCCCCGGGCGCGGCGAGGAGCCGCTGCGTTTCGTCCGCGACCTGACCCGCAACCTGACCGAGCCCGGCCAGGCGCTGTACCGCGCCGCCGCGATCGGCAACGTCGGCGTCCGCGCCGCGACGCTCGCCGCGATCGGCGGCGGTGGCCGGGGTGGCGGCGCGGTCGCCCGGCTCGACCGCGCCCACCGGCTCGCGTGCTTCGGCGCCGTCTTCGTCCCCGAGCCGGCGGCCGCGTGCTGGGCCGCGAATGCGCCGGCGCTCGCGGCGGCGGCGGGGATCGCGGGAGGCGCGGACGGCGAGCTTCCTTCGGGCGCCCCCGCCGAGGCGGCGGCGCTGATCCCGGCGGCGCCGTTTCGCAAGCCGGGCTCGCCGCGGCGATTCCGGCGCCCGGCGACGGTCGTCGACCTCGACGCGACCGGCGCCCGGGCGGGGGAGCTCGCCGATGCGATCTCGGCGCTCGCCGGCGGCCGCTGCGGCGACTTCGAGCTCCGGGTCCAAGTCGCCCCCGACCACCCCGAGCGGGAGGCGATCGAGGAGGTGGTCGCAGCGTCCGGGCGGGCGGCGATCGGACCGGAGTCGACCGAGTCGTTCTGCCCGAGCCCGGTCGAGGTGACGATGCCGGGCGTCGTGATGCCCGACCGGCGCACGCTCGGCGACCTCCACGAGCTGATCGTCACCGAACGGGCCGGGGTGATTCGCGTCACCGTGCCGGGCTTCGCGCCCGACGAGGCGATCGTCAACGCCTACGCGTCGGGGCCGCTGGCGCGGGCCCGGCGGGTCGCGGCCGCGACCGGCGAGGACGCCGACGAGGTGCTCGTCCGCCTCTTCGGCGAGCGCTGGATGAGCGGGGTCGAGGTCAGCCTCCGCCCGCACGGCGTCGACGAGGCTGCGGTGTCCGAGCACGGGATGCTCGCCGCCGCCACCGACCTCGACGACGAGCGCGCCAAGCACCTGCGCTACCTCAAGCGCGCCGACGAGCTCGCCGACCGCGCCGCGATCCAGGAGCGGCGGCTGGTTTCCGAGCGGCTGCGCGTCCACGCCGCGAGCCTGCGCGCCGACGAGCTCGAGGCCAAGGCCGACGCCGCGGGCCGCCACAGCGAGTAGCTCGTTGCTCGTTCCTCGGCCGCCGGCGAACAGCTCGCGGTCGACGTCGCAGCTCGGCCGGCGGGTCTACAGGGACCAGTTCCCGAACGGCTTTCCGGTCAGCTCGCGCAGCCGGGTGACGTCGTCGCGGAGGCGCTCGGCAAGCTCGTCCCGGGTCGCGTCGTCGAGCTCGGTGTGCTCGAACGGGATCGAGAACGGGCGGCTGAAGCGGACCCTTCGCCACCAGCGCTTCGGCAGCCGCCGCTCGGCGAAGAGGCCGATCGCGGTCTTGCGGCGGCGCTTCTGGGTCTCGTGGCGCTTGCGGTCGTAGGAGGGATGCCAGAAGTCCTCGCGCAGCCCGAGGAAGGCGAACACCCGGCGCAGCGTCTCGGCCCGCTCGCTGAGCAGCTCGTCCTGCTCGAGGACGAGGATCCGCTCGAGCGGGTAGTGCTCGAGGAAGCGGCTCAGCTGGTGGTGGTAGCGCGACCGGATGACGTACTCGGCGTCCTCGAGCACGGCGCGGCGGAGCGGCTTGTCCTGGACCCGGTTCGAGTAGTTGTGGATCCACTGCGCGCGGGCCCGGTCGATCGGGTCGCGGACGATGAAGATCAGCTTCGCGTCGGGGATCAGCTCCGCCATCCGTTCCGGGACACCGGGCAGGACGGGGTCGGCGGTGTAGTTCGGCGACGACTCGCCGCGCAGCTTCGCCGCCGGGTCGAAGTGCCCGCGGTACCAGTCGACGCCCTTGCCCCAGTTCTTGGAGGCGATGAAGAAGTCGAGCTCCTTCGGCTGCGACATCGAGGTCTCGGGGTGCTTGGCGAGGTAGCTGTGGAGCGCGCTGGTGCCGCACTTCTGCGCCCCGATCACGACTACGTCGGGCAGGCCGCCGCCGGCGGCGGCCGGAGGCACGGGCTCGGCCCGGGCCTCGGTCTGGGGGGAGGCGCTGCTCACGGCGGGGAATGCTAGCCGCACCCGGCTCGCCGTTTGGCCCCGGCGGCCTCGCCCCGCGGGCGGGCAGCGTCGGACCCAGTCGGGTCGCCGCGGGACGCGCCCCTACCTCGGGCTCACGCGTTGACCGGCGGGCGCCGGCCGGCGAGCGGCAGGCCCCAGACCGGCTCGGGGTCGGCGAGCCAGTCGACGCCGTCGGCCTGCAGCCGGCGGGCGTGGCGGCGGTAGTGGAACTCGATCCAGCGCACGTCGGCCGGGGAGACGCGCTCGCGCCAGGCGCCGACGTGGGCGCGCTCGGGGGTGATCTCGCGGTCGAAGTACTCGCGCATCGGCGCCGGGTCGTCGAGCTCGAGGAACTCGACGACGCGGTTGAAGGCCCCCTCGCGGTCGTTGGCGGCGAGGTCCTCGAGCTGGACCGTGAGCGCGGTCCCCGGCGGGAGCTGGCGGAGCGCGTCGGCGGCGTTGCGGGCCCGGCGCGCCCAGTGCGCCATCGCCTCGGCGCGGTCGTCGGTCATGTCGCGCTTTCGCATGATCCCGGCGACGACCGCGCGCCCGTCGCGGACCATGTGGATGAAGCGGGCGTTCGGGAGCAGCTTGCGCATCGTCGGCGCGGCTTCGATGTTCTGCCCCGAGAGCTCGACCCACGACGGCTTGCCGCCGCGCTCGGCGACCGGGTCGTGGACGTCGGCGACGAGCTGTCGCGCCGCCCCCCACGGATCCTCCTTGTAGCCGGCCTCGAACCGCTCCATCGCCGCCTCGAGCTCGGTGCGCTCGATGATCACCTGCAGACCGCGGGCGTGGCGCAGGCCACGCGACCACCACTTGCCGTAGACCTTGCGGCGGAACTGGCGCAGAGTCGTCCGGCCCTCGAGCAGGTCGCAGAGGCCGCCGGTTCCGACCACGAACCGGGTCTCGAGCTTGATCTGCTGATAGCGCGGCAGGGTGCCGACCATCCGACCGATCGCGTGGGTGCCGCTGCGGGCGCTGCCGCCGACGAGGATCGGCGCCGGGAAGTCGTGGTCGGCGCTCATCCCCGGCGATGCTAGTGCACGCGATCGTGAGTTCTGTGCGGAATCGGGGAGCGGCCGAGCGTGGCCGGCGGTGCGCGGTGCCCGCCCGCGTGCCGGTCGGCACGTGGGCGGGTGCCGGGTGCCGCCGGGCGCGTCCAGACGCCGCCGATTTCGTGCAGAACCTGCGGACGCGTCTACTGGTGCAGAGCTCAGAGAGTCTCTAACATCGCCGCCGCCGTGGCCCTCGAGATGCCCAAGGTGCCCGGGGTCGACCATCGTTTCGTCGCCGCCGGCGATCTCACGCTCCACCTTGCCGTCGCCGGCGAGGGGGAGCCGGTGCTGCTCGTCCACGGCTGGCCCGAGCACTGGTACGCCTGGCGCGACGTGCTCGTCCGGCTCGCGGCGCGCCGCGAGGCGCTCGCCGTCGACCTCCGCGGGTTCGGCTGGAGCGACATCGCCTGGCGGGGCGTCGACGTCGAGACGATGGCCGCCGACCTCGCGGCGCTGATCTCCGCGCTCGAAGCCGACCGGCTTCCGGTCGTCGCCCACGACACCGGCGCCGCGGTCGCCTTCGAGCTCGCCGTCCGCCATCCCGAGCTCGTCGAGCGCCTCGTGGTCGTCGGCGCCCCGCCGCCATGGGCGGCGCCGTCGCTCGCCGGCCCGGCGCTTCGCCGCCTCGCCCGTCACCTGCTGGTCGCCTCGCCGGTCGGCTACGCGCTGCTCAATCGCGGCCTCGGGCTGCCCGCCCGCCAGGTGCGCGGCGGGGTCGCCGCGCCCGAGAAGCTCGACCCCGACGCGCTCGCGCTGTACGTCCGCGACCTGCGGGCGTCGACCCGCGCCCGCGCAGGCCGGCTGCTCAACCGCGCGCTGGTCACTCGCGAGCTCGGCGGCCGCTCGCGCCGCGCCTGGGGCGAGCGGCGACTCGAGGCGCCGACGCTCGCGCTGCTCGGCGAGCGCGACCGGCTCGTCGATGCCGAGGCCTTCGCTGGCGCCGAGCGCTTCGCGAGCGACCTCCGCGCCGAGACCGTGCCCCAGGTCGGGCACTACCTCCCCGAGGAGGCCCCGGAGGCGGTCGCCGAGCGCACCCTCGCCTTCCTCGCCGGCGATTACGAGCCGGCCGCGGCCGGGGTCGACTAGGGATGCCGGCCGGGCGCAGGCGGGCGGCGTTGATCGCCGGGGCGGTGGCGGTGCTCGCGCTCGCGGGCGCGATCGCCGTCCTGGTACTGGTCGTCTCGGGCGACTCCGACGGCGGGTCGGGTCGGACCGGGGACGACGGCGGCTCCGGGGGGTCGCGCGACCCGTCGGCGCGGGTGCTCCGGGACGCAGACGGCGAGGCTCGCGAGATCGGACGGGACCTGGGCGTGATCGAGGTCACCGAGAGCGAGCGGCTCGGGATCCGGGCGCTCGAGCTCGGCGCCGAGGCCGGGCTCCAGGAGTACACGCGCACCCACGGGGCGCTGGCGCTCGACTTCGACGACGACGGCGACGAGGACGTGCTCGTAAACCGCCACTACTTCGCGCCGCTCCGGCTCTATCGCAACAACGGCGACGGCACCTTCGCCGATGTCACCGGCGAGCTGATTCCGCGATCGGAGCGCGACATCCGCGACCCCCACGGCTGCGCGGCCGCGGATGTGAACCGCAACGGGCGCCTCGACATCTACTGCACGACGGGCGGAGCGAAGGGGAGGGAGCCGAACCCGGCGAAGCTCTGGATCCAGCAGGCCGACGGCACGTTCCGCGATCGCACCGATCGCTTCGGCGTCGCTGATCCGTTCGGCCGCGGCCGCGAGGCGGCATTCATCGATGCGAACGGCGACGGCTACCCCGACCTCTTCCACGGCACCACCTATCCCCGCGAGGACGGGGAGCCGACGCCGAACCGCCTGTTCATCAACGAGGGCGGCGAGCGCTTTCGCGAGGCCCCGGAGTTCGGCCTCGAGGCCGACCGCGACGTGTCGACGGTCGATGTGGCCGACTACGACGGCGATGGATACGAGGACCTGCTGGTCTGCGGGAGCGACGGGCTGTTCCTGTTCCGGAACGTCGACGGCGAGCGCTTCGAGGACGTCGCCGCCGAGGTCGGCCTCGACGTGCCCCGCTGCCCGGCGGCGGCGTTCGGGCGCTTCGACCGCGACCGCGACCCCGACATCGTCTACGCGACCCGGACCGCCGTCCACGTCGGCCTCCAGGAGGACGGTGAGTTCGCCGACGGGTTCGAGCTCGAGGTCAGCGACTCGAGGCGGGTCGCAGTCGGCGACGTAAACGGCGACGGCCTCGACGACGTCTTCGTGCTCCGAAGCGGCAAGCCGGACGCCGACTTCGGCGACCTCCTGCTCGTCAACCGTGGCCAGGGCCGCCGCTTCGTCAACATGGCGATCCCGCAGACGCGCCGCGGCCTCGGCGAGTCGGTGACGGCGATCGACTACACCGGCAACGGACTGACCGACTTCGTGGTCATGAACGGCCTCCGCAACCACGAGGGTCTGATCCGCCTGATCGCGCTCGAGCCCCTCGGCGACGGGTGAGGCCCTACGAGGAGCGGTTGATGCGGCCGTCGAACAGGTTGCCGGTCTCGGGACCGGGTCGGAAGCCTTCGATGCACGCAAAGCCGATGATCCCCCGAGCCTCCCGCGGGCGAGCCCTCGTTGCGGTCGTGTCGTTCCTCGCCGCGCTCCTGCTCGCCGCGCCGGGCAGCGAGCCGGCGGTCGCGGCGGACAAGCCGCCGAACATAGTCGTCGTGATGACCGACGACCAGGACGCGCGGTCGATGTGGGCGATGCCGAAGACCCAGGACGCGCTCGCCGGCCGGGGGATCACGTTTCGCAACTCGTTCGTCACCTACTCGCTGTGCTGTCCGTCGCGCGCGACCTTCCTCACCGGCCAGTACGCCCACAACCACGGGGTGCGCAGCAACGACTACCCGGACGGTGGGCTTCTCGCCTTCCACGCGAGCGAGCCGCGCGCCCTCCCCGTCGCCCTCGAGCGCGCCGGCTACCGGACCGCGTTCGTCGGCAAGTACCTCAACCGCTACCCGGAGCGAGTCCGCGAGGACCCGCGCTGGAAGCCCCCCGGCTGGAGCCGGTGGTTCGCGATCTCGCAGGCCGGGATGTTCGACTGGGAGCTGAACGACAACGGGACGCTTCGGCGGTTCGGCAACCGGGCCCGGCACTACAACACCGACGTCCTGGCGCGAATCGCGAAGCGGTTCGTCCGCAACAGCGCCAACCGCACGCAGCCGTTCTTCCTCAGCGTCCTGACGCTGGCGCCGCACGGCGAGCGCGAGCTCGGCCCGCGGGCCGTCAACCCGCGGCCGGCCCCGCGTCACGCCGAGCGCTTCCCGCGCCTCGAGATCCCACGGGTGCCGTCATTCGATCGATCCGCGGCCGACAAGCCGAAGTTCCTCCAGCGCCCGCGCCCGATGAACCAGGCGAAGCGCGACCGCCTGCGTGCCAAGCACCAGGGGCGGATGCGAAGCCTGCTGGCGGTCGACGACCTCGTCGCCGGGCTCGTCGATGAGCTTCGAGCCACCGGCGAGCTCGAGAACACGTACGTGGTCTTCACCTCCGACAACGGCTTCATGCTCGGCGAGCACCGGCTGACGCAGAAGAGCTTCCTCTACGAGGAGAGCATCCGGGTGCCGCTGATCATCCGCGGCCCGGAGCTTGCTCGGGGGCAGACGAGAGACGAGCCGGTCGCGAACATCGACCTCGCCCCGACGATCCTCGACCTCGCCGGAGCGCGGCCCCTGATCGAGCCCGACGGCGTTTCGCTGCGCGACGTGATCGCGGCGCCGGATGCGTTCGCCGATCGCGACATCCTGCTCCAGAAGCTCAACGACAGCAGGCAGGGATCGATCGGCGAAGGGATCCGCAGCCCGGGGTTCACCTACATCCGCCAGGAGGTCGAGGGCGAGACCTACCACGAGCTCTACGACCTGCGGCCCGACTCGGCGGGATACGATCCGTTCCAGCTCACCAACCGCTACGGTGATCCGAGCGTCGCGGTCGAGCAGCGGCGGCTCGAGGCGAGGCTTCGAGCGCTGCGCGCCTGCCGGGGCACGCGGATGCCGAGGCCGTGCGGGCCGACGGCGTCGGGATCACTGCGGCGAGCGGCGCCGGAGCTCGTTCCCCTGCTCCGAGCGGGTCAGGGCAGGGCGAGCTCGCGGTAGCAGCCGGCGGGACCGCTCGTCCCCTCGCAATCTCTCAGGGCTTCGAGCGTTCCCCGGAGCGCGAGCTTGATCCCGGCATGATCGGGCGATTCGTGGAGGCTCTCGAGCTGGAACCGGTCGGCCCGCATGTCGTAGAGCTCCTCGGCGCCGGGGCCGTGCTCGAGGTACGCCCACCCCCGCGCCCGGACTCCGGAATAGGTGAGGTCGTCGCGCTCGCTCTCGAGCAGGATCGCTCGCGAGCGCGCCGCATCGGGATCGCGGGCGAGCGGGAGCAGCGAGATTCCGTCGATGGCCAGCCCGGCCTCGGCGCCGGCGGCATCGAGGATCGTCGGAGCGAGGTCGACGTTCGAGACCATCTGCCCGCGTCGCGCACCGGCCGGGATCCCAGGTCCGCGGATGATCAGCGGCACCCGTGCCGACTCCTCATACAGCCACCGCTTGCCGCCCGGGATCCGGTGCTCGCCGAGGATCACCCCCTGATCGGAGCTGAAGATGAAGATCGTGTTCGCGAGCTCGCCGCGCTCCGCGAGCGCGCGGACGATCGCCGCGACCGCGTCGTCGATCGCCATCAGGCTCTCCCAGCGGGCGCGCGAGACGGCGCGGATCCGGGCACCCTGTTCGGCGTCGAACCGCGGTAGCTTCTCGACGAGGTCGGGCTTGTCGGAGACGTCGGCCTCGTTGAACGACGCCGGTGGCAACCACCGCAGCCGGTTTGGCTTCCGCTTCGACGCACCGCGGTGGCGTGGTGCCGGACGGGGCGGGTCCCACTCTCCCTTCGCCGGTCGCAGCTCGGCGTGGACGGCGAGGGTCGCGAGCGAGAGGAAGAGCGGGCGCCCGCCCCCCGCCTGGCGGCGGATCAAGCGCGAGGCGATCCGGCCGAGGACGTCGGTCTGGTAGTGGCGGGCCTTGCGGCCCACGCGCCTCAGGAGCCCGTTCTGGTTCAGCAGGTAGTTGTAGAGCCGGTAGGCGCGCCGGCCGCTGAGACCGATCCACCGGTTCCACCCCGGCGGAACCTCGCGCCTGGCCTCGCCGAGCGTGATCGCGCGACCGAGGGGGAGGCCGTAGCCGTTGAGATAGCGGCCGACGTGTGCGGTGAAGTATCCGGCATCGCGCAGCCAGACCGGGAGCGTGTTCGAGTCGTCGAGCTGCAGGAGGCCGCCTTCGACTGTGTTCGAGTAGACGCCGTGGTTGTGGGAGTGCTGGCCGGTGAGGAAGGTCGCGCGCGAGGGGCAGCAGAGCGGGAAGCTCGCGTACGCCTGGGTGAACGTCGTCCCCCGGTCGCCGAGCAGCCGCCTGGTCTTCGGCATCGCCCGCAGCGAGCGAGCGTCCTGGTCGTCGGTCATCACGACGACGATGTTCGGCCGGTTGGCGGCGCTCCCAGATGCATCGGCCCCGCTCGCCACCGCCGCGCCGCCCGGGCTGAGCGCGATCGCGGCGGCGATCGTCACAGCCGTCACCGCGACCGATGCGACGAGTCCCGCCAAAGACCCGAGATTGGACTCCCTCCGAACGATGACGCCCCGGAGGCTAACATCGACGCCTCGCGCGCGCTGGGGGATCGGGCCCAAGGCTTCGGTGGCTTGCGCGCGCGAGTACCACGCGCCCCACGCAATGCTCCACCCAGACCGCGACTTTCCCGGCCCGTTGCTGTTCAAGCACCTTGAGCACCGGACCCGTCGGCATGCAGCGTCCTGATCCGATTCCAGCGAGCTCCGGCGCGGGCGTGAGTCACGCGCGCCGCCGGGTCCCGCTTCTCGTCGGCCTTGCCGTCCTGCTCGCCGCCGTCGCGGCCCCGCCGCTCGCCACCGACGACCGCGCCAGCGCGGCGCCGGGCGGCCCGAACATCATCGTCGTCATAACCGACGACCAGGATGCACGCCTGATGTGGCCGATGAAGCAGACGCTCAAGCGCCTCGCGGGCTACGGAGTCACGTTTCGCAACTCGTTCGCGACCAATCCGGTCTGCTGCCCGTCGCGGGCGACGTTCCTGACCGGGCAGTACTCCCACAACCACGGCGTGCTCACCAACGCGCCGCCGGACGGCGGCCTCGGCATGTTCCATCCGCTCGAGGACAAGACGATCGCCGTCGCGCTCAGGAACGCCGGCTACACGACGGCGTTCGTTGGCAAGTACCTGAACGGCTACCCGACCGTCGCCGCGCAGGACCCGCAGTTTCGTCCCCCGGGGTGGGACCGATGGCTGGCGATGTCGCGGGTGGGTCTCTACAACTGGGTCCTGAACCGGAACGGGACCGAGAAGCCGTTCGGGTCGCTCAAGCGCCACTACAACACCGACGTCCTCGCGCGGCTGTCGAAGCGGTTCATCGCCAACAGCTCCGGGGGCGACGCTCCGTTCTTCCTCACCGTGATGACGCTCTCTCCCCACGGCGAGCGCGGGCTCAAGTTCGCCGCGGTCAACCCGCGCCCGGCGCAGCGGCACAGCAAGATGTTCCCGAAGCTCAAGCTGCCCCGCCCGCCCTCGTTCAACCGCGCCGCGACCGGCAAGCCCGAGTTCCTCCAGCGGCCGCCGATCACCAAGCAGCTGCGCAAGCGCCTGCGGGCCAAGCACCAGGGGCGTGCGCGGAGCCTGGTCGCGGTCGACGAGCTGGTCAGCGGGATCATCGACCAGCTCCGCGCCTCGGACCAGCTCGCGAACACGTACCTGATCTTCACCTCCGACAACGGCTTCATGCTCGGCGAGCACCGGCTGACGCTGAAGTCGCTGCCTTACGAGGAGAGCGCCCGGGTGCCGCTGATCGTCCGCGGGCCCGACCTGCCGAAGGGGATCGAGGTCGAGGCACCGGTCGGGAACATCGACCTCGCGCCGACGATCCTCGACGTCGCCGGCGCGAGCCCGCTGCTGAATCCGGACGGCGTCTCCCTGCTCGACGTGATCGACGACCCCGATGCCTGGGCCGGCCGCGACGTCCTGCTCGAGAAGTTCAACTACGGCGACCTCGATGCCGAGGGAGCGGCGCTTCGCAACTCGCGCTTCGCCTACGTCAGGCAGGTGATCGAGGGCGAGCCGTTCGAGGAGCTCTACGACATGGACCCGGAGTCGGAGACGTACGACCCCTTCCAGCTCGAGAACCGCGCCGACGATCCCGAGCTCGCGGCCGAGAAGCTGGTGCTCGAGGCGCGGCTGGCCCAGCTTCGCGACTGCAAGGGCACGGGCCCGCCGAACCCGTGCGACTGAGGCGACTCGCCCGAGGGCGGACGGTCGCGGGGGCGTTCGCGCTCGCCGCGCTGGCCGCGGCGGCTGGTCCTTCGGTCGCGGCGGGCAAGCTCGAGGCCTACGACGCGAGCCTCGCCAGCGGCCTCCACCACGCTCCCGTCCACACCTACGGGGCGACGGTCGGCGACTTCACCGGCAACGGCTGGGACGACGTCCTCCTCGTCCGCCACCACGAGACCTTCCCGGGGCTCTACGAGAACGGCGGCGGGACCTTCGCCGACATCACCGCGAGCGCTTTCCCCTCCGGCCCCGACTCCGCCGACTACCACGACTGCCCGGCCGCCGACGTCGACGGCGACGGGCGGCTCGACTTCTACTGCACGCTCGGGGCGAACCAGGGCGCCGGAGCGAAGGCAAACGAGCTCTGGCTCCAGCAGCCCGACGGGACGTTCGTCGAGCGCGCCGCCGACTACGGGGTCACCGACCCCTTCGGGCGGGGCCGCCAGGCGACCTTCGTCGACGCGAACGGCGACCGCCGGCCGGACCTGTTCGTCGGCAACACCCAGCCCCGGACCGACGGCCGCCGGTCGGCGAACCGGCTGTTCATCAACGAGGGCGGGACGAGCTTCCGCAAGGTCCCCGAGTTCGGGATCAACCGCCAGGTCTCGGCCGACGCGACCGTGCAGGCGGTGGACTTCGACCGCGACCGCCGCGTCGACCTGCTCGTCTGCGGCAAGGACGGCGTCCGCCTCTATCGCAACGTCGCCGGGAAGCGGTTCGCGAACGTAACCCGCAAGCGCGGGGTCAAGCCCGGTCGCTGCCGGTCGGCGTGGCTGGTGAAGGCGAACCGGGGCCCGGTCCTCGACCTCGTGATCCTGAGGCCGAAGCGCTTCACGCTCCAGATCCAGCGCCGGGGCCGGTTCGAGCCGCGGCCGACCGTCTCGCGGCGGGTCAAGCGGGCGTACCGGCTCGGGGTCGGCGACGTCAACGGCGACGAGCTCGCCGACCTCTACCTGCTGCGCGCCGGGCCGCTGCCCGCCGTGCGGGGCGGCGTCCCGACGACCGACGCGGCCGACCGCCTCCTGGTCAACCGCAACCGGGGCCGGCGCTTTCCGCGAATCCCGATCCCGCAGACCAGGCTCGGCGTCGGCCAGTCGGTGACGACGATCGACCACGACCGCAACGGCCTCGACGACTTCATCGTCATGAACGGGCGCAGCTTCTCGAAGGGGCCGATCCGCCTGATCGCGTTCCGGCGCGGCTGACGCCGGGCTCTTAGACCGACCAGCTCGCGAACGGCCGCCCGGTGAGCTCGCGGAAGCGGGCGGCGTCGTCGCGTAGGCGCTCCGCGAGCTCGGCGCGCAGCTCGGGGTCGATCTCGGGCGGGGTGAACGGCCGGGTGAGGAGCGGGCTCTGCTTCAGCCGGCCCCAGGTCGGCCGCGCCACCCGCCGCTCGATTGCGGCCCCGAGCCGGGTGCGGCGCCGAAGCCGCGCGGTCTCGACCGAGCGAACGTCGAGACCGGTGGGCCAGCCGGCGGGGTCGAGCCCGAGGAACTCGCCGACCCGGGCGAGCGTCGCCGCCGGGTCGGAGGCGAGGTCGGGCTGCTCGAGGACGAGGATCTGCTCGCGCGGGTAGTGCTCGAGGAAGCGGGTGAGCTGGAGGTGGTAGCTCGACCGGCTGATGTAGTTCGGGTCCTCGAGCACCGCCTCGCGCATCGGTCGGCGCTCGAACCGGATCGCGTAGTTGTGCGCCCAGTGGGCGCGGATCCGGTCGATCGGGTCGCGGACCAGGAGGATCAGCTTCGCGTCCGGGATCACCCGCGCCATCTTCTCCGCCGCGCCGGGGTAGACCGGGTGGCCGGCGTAGAGGTGCGACGACTCGCCGCGCACCTTCGCCCCGGGATCGAAGTGGCTTCGGTACCAGTCGAGCCCGCGGCCCCAGTTGTGGGACGCGACGAAGAAGTTGAGCTCCTTCGGCCGCGACATCGACGTCTCCGGGTGCCGCCCGAGATAGGAGTGAAGCGCCGTTGTCCCGCATTTCGCCGCCCCGATCGTCACCATGTTGGGCAGGGCTCCCCTCGGCATCGCCGCGGTCACGATAGCG
>DATHVI010000045.1:0-4751 GCA_035461385.1 Solirubrobacterales bacterium | reverse complement strand
GGTCGCCGCGCCAGACGACCTCGTCCCAGCGAGCGGCCGGCCCCACGTACTCGAGGCTCGCCCAATCGGCGAGGTCGCTGAAGAAGTACGGCACTTCGCGGTACGGCTCATCCTCGCCGAGCATCCCGCGCGCCGCGTGGCGGCCCTGCTGGAGCGCGACGTCCCAGTGCTCGACCCGCAGCCGCCGGCCGTGGACGACGCTGTCGTACGAGCAGGCGTCGCCGGCGGCGAAGATCCCCGGCGCCGACGTCTCGAGCTTCGCGTCGCAGACGATCCCGTCGTCGACCTCGAGCCCCGCCCGCTGGGCGAGCGTCACGTCCGGCCTCACCCCCGCGCCGACGACGACCATGTCGCCCTCGATTCGCCGCCCGCTCGCCGTTCGCACCGCCGCCACCCGGCGATCGCCGTCGCCTTCGAACGCCTCGACCTGCTCGCCGCCGACGATCTCGACCCCGTGGTCGGCGAGCACGCCCTGGAGCCACCTCCCGACCTCCTCGCCGAAGCTCCGCGAGAGGGCGACGTCCTCGACCATCACCATCGTGCAGCTCGTGCCCTTCGCCGTCAGTGACGCCGCCACCTCACAGGCGATGTAGCTGCCGCCGACCAGGACCACGCGCTCGGCGTCGTCGGCGTCGGCGCGGATCGCGTCCGAGTTGCCGAACGTGCGCATGTAGTGGATCCCGTCGAGCTCGGCGCCGCCGACCCGGAGGACGTTCACGTTCGCCCCCGTCGCGACCAGCGCCCGCTCGAAGACGACCTCGTCGTCGCCCTGGAGCTTCGCCCGCCGCGCACCGGGGTCGAGCGAGAGCACGCTCGTCCCCGCCCGCGGCTCGACGTCGTTCTCCTCGTACCACTCCGCCGGGTGGACGTAGGCGTCCGAGCGCTCGCTCTCGCCGCGCACGTACTCCTTGGTCAGCGGCGGGCGCTCGTACGGGGGATCGGGCTCGCGGCCGACGAGCAGGATCGAGCCGTCGGCGCCGCGGCGGCGGAGCTCGGCGGCGCAGTACGCCGACGCCATCCCGCCCCCGATCAGCAGGTGGGCGACCTGGCGCTCAGCCATCGCCGCCGTCCTCGGCGAAATGCGCCGTCAGGTCCGCCTCCACCGACGGGTCGAGCACCGCGAGGACCTCGTCGCCGGCCTCGAGCACCGTTCCCGGACCGGGGACGAACCCGCGGCCGCCGCGAAGGACCGAGATCAGCAGGCTCCCCTCCGGCATCTCGAGCTCGGAGACCCGCCGCCCGGCCGCCTTCGAGCGCGGGCCGAGCAGCACCTCGATGATCTCGAGCTGCTGCTCAGGCAGGTCGAGCAGGTGGACGAGCCCGAACTCCGGGACCTCGTGCTCGATCAACCGCAGGATCAGGTCGGTCGCCGACACCAGCGGCGTGATCCCGAGCAGCTCGAAGTGCTGACGGTTGCGGGGGTTGTTGACCCGGGCGATGATCCGCTCGATGCCGTACTTCTCCCTCGCCACCTGGCAGATCAGGATGTTGTCCTCGTCGTCGCCGGTGACCGCGATCACCATCTCCGCGTCCTCGATCCCCGCCCGCTCGAGCACCCAGAGCTCGGAGGCGTCGCCGTACCGGACCCGGCGCCCGATCTCCTGCTCGACCGTCAGGTAGCGGTCGCGGTCGCGCTCGACCAGGGTCACCTCATGCCCCTTGTCGATCAGCTCCCGGGTCAGGTTCCAGCCGACCTTGCCGGCGCCGAGGACGAGGATCTGCATCGTCGCCCCCAACGCTCAGCCGCCGATCGCCTCGCCGGCGCTGCCGGCGCTTGCGGCCCGGTTGGCCCGCGTCCGCGCCTCCCGCACCTCCGCCCCGAGCATGTCGATCGCCGCCCGCGTCGGGCAGATCGTGTGCACCCCCTGCTGCTCGTACCACTCCGCCCGATAGGGGTCGAGGACCCGGGCGATCACCGTCGGTACCTCGAACCGCCGCTGGGCGATCTGGGCGATGACGATGTTGGTGTTGTCACCGTCGGTGGTGGCGACGAACGCGTCGGCGCGCTCGATCCCCGCCGCGCGCAACGCCTCGACTTCGAGCGCGGTGCCGACCGTGAACTGGCCGCCCATGTCCTCCCACGGGCGATCGAGATCGATCTCGAGCCGGGCGTGGGCCTCCGGGTCCTCGTCGAGGCACGAGACGTCGTGCCCGTCGCGCAGCATCGCCCGCGCGACCGACGACCCGACCCGCCCGGCGCCGACGATGAGGACGAACATGGTCGGATGGTAGTCGGCGGCCGGAGCCGCCACCCAGCCCGCCGCCCGGCGCGGCGCCCAGCTAGGCTCGACCGCGATGACCACGCACGCGATCCGGCAGCGATGCGCCCGCTGCTGACCCTGATCGGGGCTCCGTACCACCTCGGCAGGCGCGGGCTCGGGGTGGGCGCCGGCCCGCTGGACCTCCTCGGCGCCGACGCGCTCCCCGCAGCGCTCGGCAGCACCGGCCACGACGTCGAGCTCGAGTGGCTCGACGATCCGAGCGCCGGGCACGAGGTCGGAGACGTGTTCGAGCTCAACCGCGCCCTCGCCGCCCGCGTCTCCGCGGTCCGCGAGCGCAGCCGTCTCCCCGTGATCGCGAGCGGTAACTGCGCCCTCTGCCTCGGCGCGATCGGCGGCCTGACGGCGAGCAAGCCGGGCGTCGTCTGGTTCGACGCCCACGCCGACTTCCACACCCCGGAGACCACCGAGAGCGGCTTCCTCGACGGGATGGGGCTCGCCGCGGCGACGGGCGCCTGCTGGACGAGCCTCTGCGCCACGATCCCCGGCTTCGAGCCGGTCGCCGAGCGCGACTCCGTCCTCGTCGGCGTCGACGACGTCGACCCCGGCGAGCGCGAGCGTCTCGACGCCGGCGAGATCACCGCGATCGAGGCCGCCGGCCCGGGCTCGCTCGCGCTGACCGACCTCGAGCGCGCCGTCGATGCGATCGCCGGCCGCGTCGGGGGCGTCTACCTGCACCTCGACCTCGACGCGATCGACCCCAGCCTCGGGGTCGCGAACGAGCACACGACCGAGGGCGGACTCGGGCTCGACGACGTCGGCGCTGCGGTCGCGGCCGTCGCCGAGCGCACGCCGGTGCTCGCCGTCGCCCTGACCGGCTACGACCCGGGCGCCGACCCCGAGCGTCGATTCGAGCGCACGGCGGTCGAGGTTGCCACGACGACGCTCGAAGCCGTCTCCTAGCGCCAGCGGCTGGGGACGGCCCGCCGGACGACCCCCTACAACGCGATGATCGGGATGATCAGCAGCGCGACCACGTTCGCGACCTTGATCATCGGGTTGATCGCCGGGCCGGCGGTGTCCTTGTAGGGGTCGCCGACGGTGTCGCCGGTGACCGCGGCGGCGTGAGCCTCCGAGCCCTTGCCGCCGAAGGCGCCGTCCTCGATCAACTTCTTCGCGTTGTCCCAGGCGCCGCCGCCGGCGGTCATCGAGATCGCCATGAACAGGCCGACGACGATCACCCCGATCAACAGGCCGCCGAGCGCCTCGGCGCTCAAGACGCCGACGACCACCGGGATCACCACCGGGATCATCGCCGGCAGGATCATCTCCTTCTGGGCCGCGGCGGTGACGATCGCCACCGTGCCGCCGTATTCGGGCCGCTCGGTCCCCTCCATGATCCCCGGCTTCTCGCGGAACTGCTTGCGGACCTCCTCGACCACCTGGCCGCCGGCGCGCCCGACCGCCTCGATCGCCAACGCCGCGAACAGGTAGGTCATCAGGCCGCCGAGGATGAGGCCGATCAGCACCGCTGGCTCGGCGATCGAGAACACCAGGTCCTCGACCTCGTCGGCGCTCGCCTCGGCGAGCAGCTCGATCTGGAAGGCGTTGAACAGCACCAGCGCCGAGAGCGCCGCCGAGCCGATCGCGTACCCCTTCGTCACCGCCTTGGTCGTGTTGCCGACCGCGTCGAGCGGGTCGGTGACGTTGCGGACGTCCTCGGGCAGGTCGGCCATCTCGGCGATCCCGCCGGCGTTGTCGGTGATCGGCCCGAAGGCGTCGAGGGCGACGATCAGGCCGGTCAGCGAGAGCTGCGCCATCACCGCGATCCCGATCCCGTAGATCCCGGCGAGCTCGTTCGCGCCGAGGATCGCGAGCGCGATCAGCAGCGCCGGCGCGGCGGTCGCCTGGAAGCCCTGGGCGAGGCCCTGGATGATGTTCGTCGCGTGGCCGGTGATCGACGCCTGGCTGATCGTCTTCACCGGGCGGAAGCGCGTCGACGTGTAATAGTCGGTGATGATGAACAGGCCCGCGGTGACGCCGACGCCGATCAGCGCGCACAGCCACAGGTCGCCGGCAGAGGCGCCGAACAGAGCGCTGCCGGGGTCCTCGATCCCGAGGCTGAGCGGGTCGTCCATCAGCCACTTGGCGACCGGGTAGAACGCGGCCGCGGAGACGAGCGCCGAGACCGCGAGGCCGCGGTAGAGCGCCCCCTCGACCCGGTCGGTGGTGGTGCGGACGACGAGCGCGCCGATGATCGAGCCGATGATCGCGACCGCGCCGATGACGAGCGGGAACAGCGCCACCTCGCGGGCGAAGTCGGCGGAGAAGGTGAGGACGCCGAGCAGCATCACCGCGACCGCGGTCACCGCGTAGGTCTCGAACAGGTCGGCCGCCATCCCGGCGCAGTCGCCGACGTTGTCGCCGACGTTGTCGGCGATCACCGCCGGGTTGCGCGGATCGTCCTCGGGGATCCCGGCCTCGACCTTGCCGACGAGGTCGGCGCCGACATCGGCCGCCTTGGTGAAGATC
>DATHVI010000044.1:0-3152 GCA_035461385.1 Solirubrobacterales bacterium | reverse complement strand
GTCTCCAGCAGCTCGTCCTCGAATTCGGGTTCGCCCTGCTTGGCCCAGTGGGTGGTGATCTTGGCGATCTCGTCCTCGGTGATGAAGGCGCCCTGGATCCGCTGCATCTTCGAGGTGCCGGCGGGCCGGAAGAGCATGTCGCCCTGGCCGAGCAGGGTCTCGGCCCCGCCCTGGTCCAGGATCACGCGCGAGTCCACCTGGGAGGAGACGGCGAACGCGATCCGGGCGGGGATGTTGACCTTGATCGTGCCGGTGATGATGTCGGTCGAGGGGCGCTGGGTCGCGAGCAGGAGGTGGATCCCGACCGCGCGCGACTTCTGCGCGAGGCGGATGATCGAGTCCTCGACCTCGGCCGGCGCGACCATCATCAGGTCGGCGAGCTCGTCGATCACGCAGAGGATGTGGGGCAGCGGCGGCTCGCCGTTGCGCTTACGGGTTCGGTTGAGCTCGACCAGGTTTCGCGCCCGCGCCTCTCCCATCACCGCGTAGCGGCTCTCCATCTCGCCGATCAGGTTCGCGAGCACGTTCGCCGCCAGCCGCGGATTTGTGACCACGGGGGTGATCAGGTGCGGCAGGCGCTCGTAGTGGTTGAGCTCGACCCGCTTCGGGTCGACGAGGACCATCCGCACCTCGTTCGGCGAGGCGTGCATCAGGATCGAGCTCAGGACGGCGTTGATGCAGCCCGACTTCCCCGAGCCGGTGGTCCCGGCGACGAGCGCGTGCGGCATCAGCGCGAAGTCCGCCGAGACTGCCTGGCCGGCGACGTCGCGCCCGAGCCAGGCAACGAGGGGCGAGGCGCCCTTCGGGCGGCCGTCGTAGACGTCACCGAGGCGCACCATCCGCCGCCGCTGGTTCGGAACCTCGACCCCGACCGCCTTCTTGCCCGGGATCGGCGCGAGGATCCGGATGTCGGTCGACGCGAGCGCATACGCGAGGTCGTCCTTGAGCTGGGCGACCTTTGCGACCTTGGTCCCAGGGGCGAGCTGGAGCTCGTAGCGGCTCACGTGCGGGCCGCTCACGGTGCCGGTGAGCCGCGCCTCGACGCCGAAGTGGCGCAGCGCCTCGAGCAGCGCCGTCGCGACCGCCTCGCGGTCCTTGATGTCGGGGCCGGGATCGGCCTTGCCGCGGACCAGCGCCTTCGCCGGCGGTGGCCGGTAGGCGATCTCCTCCGACGCGGTCACGCCGTCGCGGCGGTTGCCCATCGGGGTCCGCGCGACGGCTTCGTCGCGGGGACCGGCGGGGTGCGTCTGCGGTGCGGGCGAACCGTCGGGCCCGTCGCCCGGCGCCGCCTGCTCGTAGGGATACTGGCCGGAGGGGTCAGCGGCGACCGCGTCGGCGGGCTCCTCGTCGCTCCACCCGCCGCGCTCGAGCTGCGCCGTCGCGGATTCGTCGTCGAGCTCGTCGAGCGACTCGTCGTCAAGGGCGCCGTCGGGCGCCCGGGTGATCGCGATGTCCGCCGCGTCCTCGTCACCCCAGCCGTCGTCGGGCCCTCCGCCGCCGACCATCGTCCGGGCGAGCTCCCGGGTCTCGTCGCCGGCCCGCCGCGCGAGCGAGCGCGCGCCGCCGGCCAGGTCGGCGATCGTCCGCCCGCTCAGCAGCAGCAAGCCCGAGGCGAGCAGGAGCAGAGCGATGAGGTGGGCGCCGACGCGCTGGAACAGGGACGAGGCGGCCCAGTAGAGGGCGTCGCCAACGGCGCCGCCGTGCTCGGTGAAGAACTCCGGGTCGAAGTGCCCCTGGCGCGGAGGGCCGTCGCCACCGAGCCCCGCGGTCTCGGCGGCGAACGCCAGCAGCAGGCCGGCGAGGACGAGGATCCCGCCCGCGTCGATCGCCGACGGCGTCTCGATCAGCGGGCGCGCGATCAGCGTGCCGCCCCAGGCGGCGAGGGCCACCGGGACGACGAAGGCGACCTGACCGGCGATGTTCGCGAGCGCCGAGCCGATCCAGCCGCCGACGGCGCCGCCGTCGCCGTCGAGGTAGAGGACGAACGCGAGATAGATGCCGGCGGCGATCAGCGCGAGGCCGATCAGGTCGTAATGGCGCTGCTCGAGGCCGGCGATCGCGTCGCCGGCCCGCCCGCGCGCCGCGGCGCGTCCCCGGCGGGACTTCGACTTTCGGCTGCGCGTCCAGGGAAAGTTCATGCTCAGGAGCGAGCGGCGCGCGCAAGGCGCCGTCCGGGGAGTTCTTCGACACGCTCCCGCCCTCCCCTGCGTTCGCGCGCGGCTCGGTGGAGGACCTCCGAACCGGCTCTGCGGCGGGCTAAATTGACCCTAAAGCCTTCCGGGAGACGGCCGTGGACGGGCTAACCTTGTGCCCATGCTCGCAAGCGGCGCGACGACGGGCAGGGTGCTGATCGTCGAGGACGACGAGGCAATCGTCGACGTGCTGCGCCGGACCCTGCGCCAGGAGGGGCACGAGGTGCAGGCGGCGACCGACGGCGAGGGGGCGCTCGCCGCCGCCGCCGAGTTCGTACCCGACCTCGTGATCCTCGACCTCGGCCTGCCGGGGATGGATGGGGTCGAGGTCTGCCGGCGGCTGCGCGACGACGGCGACGTCCCGATCCTGATCCTGACCGCGCGGGCCGAGCTCGACGACCGCGTCGAGGGCCTCGATTCCGGCGCCGATGACTATCTGGTGAAGCCGTTCGAGCGCAAGGAGCTGCTCGCGCGGATGCGCTCGCTGATGCGCCGCCGGCCGCCGCGCGGGAGCGCGGCGCTCGTCGTCGGCGACCTGCGGCTGAACCCCGATCGCCACGAGGCCTTCAGGGGCGAGCGCGAGCTCGAGCTCACCAACCGCGAGTTCGAGCTGCTCGAGTACCTGATGCGCAACGAGCGCCTCGTCGTCTCACGCGAGCGGCTGCTCGAGGAGGTCTGGGGATACGACCCGATGGCGATGACGAACACGATCGACGTCTTCATCTCCAACCTGCGCCGGAAGCTCGAGCACGACGGCGAGCCGCGGATGCTGCACACCAAGCGGGGCGCCGGCTACGTGCTGCGGCCGGCCGACGATGCGGCCTGACGCCGTCCGGCAGCGCCTGCGGGCGGCTCACCTCTTCCCGCGGCGGTGGCCGGTCCGCAAGCGGATCGCCGCCGTCTCGGCGACGATCACCTTCGTCATCCTCGTCGCCTTCGCGCTCGTCGTCGGGCGGTTGG
>DATHVI010000043.1:0-6181 GCA_035461385.1 Solirubrobacterales bacterium | reverse complement strand
GAATTCGTCGGGGCGGGCGGTCTCTGCGGAGGCGGAGTCGAGTCCGCCGTGGACGCGGCGGTCTCTGCAGGGGCGGAGTCGAATTTGCCGGGTTCGGGGGGCAGCCTCTGCAGGGCGGAGTCGAGTCCAGCGGGGCCGCAGTCCAGTCCTGCGGGGGCGGAGTCGAGTCCGCTGTGGCGGGGCGGTCTCTGCGGGGCGGAGTCGAGTTCGCCGGGGACGGGGAGGTATCTGGCGGTGCCGCAGTCGTGACCGCCGTGGGGCGGAGGTATCTGGCGTGCCGCAGTCGTGACCGCCGTGGGGCAGGGGTATCTGGCGTGCCGCAGTCGTGACCGCCGTGGGGGAGGTATCTGGCGGTGCCGCAGTCGTGACCGCCGTGGGGCGGAGGTATCTGCGGGGGCGAGGCGCTATTTGCGTGGGCGGAGTCGTATTCGCGGGGTCAGGGAGGTATCTGGCGTGGGCGGAGTCGTATTCGCGGGGGGCGTGGCGGTATCTGCCAGGGAGGAATCTGGGTTGGGTGCAGTCGTATCTCGGGTGCGACCCCGAGCGACGTATACGCTGGTGGGGCGCCGTCATCGTGCTGGGCGACAACTAGATCTCCCCGGCCTGGGATCAGGGCAGGTGCCAATCCGTGCCACCATCGCCGGAGCAGCACCCTGATTCGGGATGAACGGCTACTTCGTCACTGGCACGGATACGGGAGTCGGGAAGACGCATGTCACCGCGGCCCTGGCGAAGCGAGCTCGCCAGCTTGGGAAGCGGGTCTTCGCGTGGAAGCCGATCGAGACGGGCTGTGGGTTGGTGAATGGACAGCTCGTGGGGGAAGACCAGGAGGCGATTTCCAGCGAGTGGCAAGAGGGGGAGCTTCGCGGCCTGTATCGATTCCGGCGGCCGGTCGCGCCCTTGATGGCAGCCCGCACAGAGGGAGAGATCGATCCTGAACGGATCGTGGAGACATTCAGGCTCGGCGCGAATGCGGACCTGCTCCTGGTCGAGGGCGCCGGCGGGTGGCGAGTCCCGATCACGGACGACCTCGACATGGGTGGACTCGCGAGGCGGCTCGGGCTGCCGGTCATCGTCGTGGCGCGGGGCACCCTCGGCACCATCAATCACACGCTGTTGACCGTGGAAGCCGTCGGCCGCGATGGCCAGCAGATCGCCGCGGTCGTGATGTCATGCCGACCAGGCGAAGACCCCGCCTTCGTGAAGGAGAACGCGGACGAGATCCGGCGCCGTTTCTCTGGCCTCGTGCTCTGTCTCTGGACCGACCCCGGCGTGCTCGACGGCCTGCTCCAGGTGCGTTTCACGTGAAACACGGAGCCCCAAACGGGGGAGCCCGGCTTCCCAGATCTCGCAGGTTCCCTACGTGAACGGTGGAGGACGGACCAGGGTTCCCCCGTGCGACGTCAAACCCCGTGCCGAGTCCATCCACGACGGCGCTTGCCGCGGAGCAACGGGTCAAGGTTCCCCCGAGCGGCGCCAACGCGCGGCGCCAAGGCGAGGGGACCTCTTCGAAGAGCGGAACCCCGGCGGCGGGGCCCCCCAGCGGCCGGCCGCGAAGCGAAGCGAAGCGGACCGGACGCGGGGCTCACCGGTCGAGCAAGCACCAACATCCGCCGTGGCCGCGAGCACCAACCCCCACTGCGAAGCAGGGAACGCCCGGGGGGGCCGCCGGGGTGGAGCGGGTTCGAAGAGGTACCCCGAGCCCCGCGCCGCGCGTCCACTTGCGAGCACCCACGCACGCGTCCTCACTTCTCCGCCGGTCTCAGCGAGACTCGGCCTCGGCCTTGGCCTCAGCGAGACTCGGGCTTGGGCTCGGCCTCAGCGAGACTCGGGCTCGGACTCGGAGCGCACGGAGGCCAGCAACTCGGAGAACATCTGCTTCAGGATGGGAGGCTGGTGGTGGGCGTTGAGGCCGCTGGGGTTGGGCAGGAGCCAGAGGCGAGAGGGCCCGATGAGCTCGGGTTGGAGGCCGACCTGGGCCTTCCGGCGGTCGAAGGCGAGGCGATAGGCCTGGAGCCCGAGGAAGGCGACGAAGCGAGGGGTGTAACGCCGGACCTTGCGGGTGAGCGTGCGGGCGCCGGCGCGGAGCTCGTCGGGGTGGAGCTCGCTGGCAGCGGCGGAGGCGCGAGCGACGAAGTTGGTGATGCCGAACCCGAGGGGCAGGAGCTGGGCGTCCTCGAAGGCGGTGAAGCGCCGGGGCGTGAAGCCGGCCGCGAAGAGGGTGGGCCAGAAGAGGTTGCCAGGGCCGGCGAAGTGGTGCCCGACGGCGGCGCTGTAGCGGCCGGGGTTGATGCCGCAGAAGAGGACGTCGAGGTCCGGTTGGATCAGGTCGCGGACCTTCTTCCGGGTAGCGGCCTCGAGCTGCACCTTCGTCGGGCGCCATGGGGCGTCGCGCGGGACCATCAGGGCTGCCGGTGGAAGAGGACGATCGAGCGCTGCTTGCCGTCGAGGGCGTAGGGGTGGCGCTCGAGCGGCTGAGGCAGGTCGTCGCGGCGCGTGGCCTCGAAGCCGAGCACGATGCCACCGGGATGGACGAGCTGGGCGCCGAGGAGCAGCCACTCGCGCAGGTCGAACGTCGCGCGAGAGGTGGCGGCGTCGTAGTCGTGGACGGCGTGGTCCTCGACGCGAGCCGAGAGCGGATCGAGGTTCGGCAGCTCGAGCTCGCGAGCGGCGGTGCGAAGGAAGGCGTGCTTCTTGTGGACGGGCTCGAGCGCGGTGAACGAGCTGGCGGGCAGGCAGAGGGCGGCGATCACGACCGGGAACCCGCCGCCGGAGCCGACGTCGAGGACGCGGGGCGAGGACCGGAGATGCGGGATGACGTGGAGGCTGTCGCGGATGTGCTCGTCGACCTCGGCTGCGGTGCGCGCCGCGGTGAGGTTGATGCGGCGGTTCCACTGGAGGAGAAGATCGCGGAATTGCTCGAGCTTCTGGAGGAGATCCGGATCGAGCGAGGCCAGGTCTGTGACGAGGTGCGTCATGAGGTTGGTTCGACGAGGAGGCGGCTGGCGCGAGGGACGACGAGGATCGGGTCGGCGTCGTGGAGGAGGGACTCGATGGAAGGAGCGTGGGTGAGGAGCGTGCGGCCGACGTCTTCTGCCGAGAGCGACGAGACGAGGGCGAGCCTGGCGTCCGGTGCGAGGCGGGGGAGCACGCCGATGCGGAAGATGGCCTCGTTCACGACGTCGAGCGGGCCGATGCCGCCGGCGCACTCGGCGGCGAGGACCAGGGTGCCGCCCTCGGCGACGAGCGGGGCGACCGCGGCGGCGATCTTCGCGGCCTGGTAGAGCGAGGCGGTCACCGGCAGGGCATCGGACGCGACCACGAGCGAGGCGCGCGGCGCGCGCACGGTGAACCACGGCCGCGCGATGTCGACGCCGGCGCGAAACGCAGCGACCGGATCGCCGGCGACGGCGGCGTGGATCGCGTCGTCGGGGCCGCAGACGCCGTCGAGGAGGAACGCCGGCGTGGCGAGGAGGGAGAAGGCCTCCTCGAGGTCGTCGCGGCACGGGTTGCCGACGACGATGCCGGCGCGCGAGCGGGGCTGCGTCTTCAGCGCGTGGTTGTGGCGGATCGCGGCCGCGGCGCCGAGGCCGGGGAAGATCGCCTTCACGCCGGCGCCGAAGCCGGCGAAGTAGTGCGGCCGGATGCAGCCGGTCGCGATGACGAGGTCGGCGTCGACGACGCAGCGATGGAGCCGGACCGGCGTGCCGCGGCTCGTGACGCCGAGCGTGACGAGGTCGGCGTCGGCGTGGCCGTCGTGGTTGACGATGCGCGCGTCGGGCAGGATGTCAGCGGGGAGGTCGAGCGCGGCGAGATCGGCGGGGCCGTGCGTGCCGGTGGCGATCGCGAGCGTCCACGCGACGGCGGGGAGGCGCGCCCGGAGCGACTCGAGGAACGCGGCGCGCGGCTCGGCGCGGGTGGCGTCGCTGACGATGACGGTGACCTTCGCACCTGCGCGCACCAGGTGCTCGATGCGAGATCGCCCCACCGGGGCATCGAGCGCCGCCTCGAGGAGCGGTGCGAGCGGCGGCGGCGAAGGGCGTTCGGGCGCGCTCACGACGAGCACACGGCGAGCGCCGGGGTCGAGCAGGTAGGGAACCCGACCATACGGAAGCTCGACCACCGGAGGAGGCTACCCTCGCTGGCGACGCTGTGCGTAGTCCGATACGATTCTCAAAGCCGATTCGTCGGTTGGCGTGTCGAAGCAAAGCTTGCTCCTCGTAGACGGGGACACCCGCAGCCTGCGGGTCCTCGAGGTGTCCCTGCGCAAAGCAGGGTTCACGGTCACCCCTGCTGTGTCCGTGACGGACGCGCTCGACAAGCTCGAGCTCGACGCGCCGGACCTCATCATCTCGGAGACGACGTTCCCCGACGGCGACGGCTTCGAGCTGCGCCGGCGCGTGCGCGCGACACCGGACTGGGGCGAGATCCCGTTCATCTTCCTGACCGCCGAGAACGCGATCGAGAACAAGATCCGGGGCCTCGAGCTCGGCGTCGACGACTACCTGACGAAGCCGATCTACATCAAGGAGATCATCACCCGGATCAACATCCTGCTGCAGAAGCGCCAGCGCACGCGCTTCGAGGAGCGGCGGGACGGACGGACCCGGTTCGCCGGCCGGGTGGCGGACATGCCGGTCGTCGACGTGATCCAGACGATCGAGATCAGCCGCAAGTCGGGCGTCATCCAGTTCACCGGCGATCGCGGCCGGCAGGCGGCGATCTACTTCCGCGATGGCCGCGTCATCGACGCGGAGGCGGGTGCGCTCCAGGGCGAGGACGCGGTGTACCGGCTCCTGACGTGGAACGAGGGCGAGTTCGAGGTGGTGTTCCGGACGGTGCGGCGGCGGGAGGCGATCGCGATCAGCTCGCAGGGGTTGTTGATGGAGGGGATGCGGCGCCTCGACGAGTGGTCGCGGCTGCTCGAGCAGCTCCCCTCGCTCCAGCATCGGTTCGAGGTCGACGCGGCGGAGCTGTCGGTGCGGCTCGGCGACGTGCCCGACGACCACAACCGGCTGCTGCGGCTGATCGACGGCAAGCGGACCTTGCTCGAGGTGATCGACGCCTCGGACCTCGGCGACCTCGAGTGCCTCCAGGCGATCTCGAAGCTGTACTTCGAGGAGATGCTGGTCGATCTGGATCACGCGGCGCCGGTGCGGCGCGACACCGGCAGGCCGATGGCGCTCGTCGAGCTGGAGCCGGCGACGCCCGCGCCGTCGCCGATCAGGGATGCGGTGTCGGGGCCGCATCGGGGACCGGAGCTCGATCTCGACGAGGCCGCGAGCCCCGCGGAGGCGCTGGCGGCGGCGGCGGCGGCGATGGAGCGGGCGAGCTCGGCGGTGTCGGCGGCGGCGGCGCCCGAGCCGGAGCCCGAGCCGGAGCCCGGCGAGTCGATGCCGGGCGCGCTGATGGGCGGGTACCGCCCGTCGAGCCTGCGCCTGATCGACGAGGCGGTGGCGGCGGCGCAGGCGATCGAGCCGCTCCTGTTCGAGGACCTGGGCGACGACTTCGAGCCGCACGCGAACGGGACGCCGGCGGGGAACGGCGTCGCGGCCGCGTTGGCGCGCGATCTGGCCGACGACGGCGAGCGGGCGGCGGGCGAGCCGTCCAGCGGCGAGCCGGAGCCGGGCGCGGTGGAGAATGCGGCGAGCGGCGAGGCAGCGGCGAGCGGTGCTGCGGGCGCGGTGCCGGCGGCGGCCGGGACGGCGCGTTCGGCGACGCCTCCGCAGGGCTCGCTCGCCGTCGGCGCGGCGGCGCTGCAAGCGGCGGCCGAGGCGGGGCCGGCGCTGCCCCGCACGATCACCGACTCGGGGCTCCGGATGATCGGCTCGCTCGGACGCGACCGCGCCGAGGCATCGGGCGAGCTCCGGATGGCGGGCGCGACGCCGCCACCGCTGAGCGAGACGCAGCGCGAGCTCGTGACGATCCTGCCGCGGCGGGCCACGCGCGAGATGCAGGCGGTCACGCTCCCCGAGACCGCGGTCGGGCGGGTGCCGACGCCGCCGCCGGTCGTGAGCGAGGCGGCGGCCGCGAGCGCGCCGGAGACCGCGATGGCGGCGACGGCTCCGCCGGTGGCGGACCGAGCGCCGACGCCGCCGCCGGTGGCGGGGCGGGCGGCGACGGCTCCGCCGGAGACCGAGGATGCGCCGCCCTTGCCGGCCCCGCCACCGCACGCGGCGAC
>DATHVI010000042.1:0-85891 GCA_035461385.1 Solirubrobacterales bacterium | reverse complement strand
CGAGGTAGAGGCGGCGCAGCGTGCCCTCGTAGCGCGAGTAGCGGGCGAACAGCGCGCCCTTGACCGCTTCCGGGAGGTTGACGAGGCAGAACACGGGCCGGTCGAGGTTGGTGAAGTGGGGAGCGAGGAGCTCTCGCTCGGCGGCGGTGAACGATTCGACCGGGTAGCGCACGGCGCCCAATGCTAGGAGGCCGGGCGGCGGGGAGGCGAGCGTCACGTGAACGCCGCGGCGACCGCCAGCACCACGACCGCGATCGCCGTCGACCAGGCGATCGCCCCGGCCGCGATCCGCAGATCGAGCCCGTAGGCGTGGGCGACGATGATCGTGTTGAGCCCGGTCGGCATCGCCGCCAGCAGCAGGTAGGTGTTCGGGAGGTCGATCAGCGGCGCGGCGAGCGCGAACAGCAACGCCGGGCCGGCGACGAGGCGCAGCGCGACGACGCTCGCCACCGGGGCGTCGAGCGGCGGCGGGAACCCGATCCGCCCATCGACGGCCTCCTCGGCGAGGACCGCGCCGACGGCGAAGAAGCCGAGCGGCAGGACCGCCATGATCGCGATCCGCGACGCGTCGACCAGGACGTCGGGGGCGAGGGCGTCGGGGGCGAGCAGCCCGGCGATCGCCGCATAGAGCGGGGGGTTTCGGGTGACGAATGCGAGTGCCCGCTCGCGAACGCCCTCGCCCGCCCGCTCGCCGAACGCCGCGCCGACGGCGAACACCCCGAGCAGCAGGACCGGGCTCGAGACGAGCACGTCGTAAGCCGCCGCCTCGCTGAGCGCATCGAAGCCGAGCAGCGCGGCGACGACCGGGTAGCCGAGGTAGCCGGTGTTGGGCGCGATCGCCGCGTTGACGAACGAGCCGACCCCCGGGCGCCGGAGCCGGAGCAGGCGGCGGGCGACGATCCAGGCGGTGGCGGCGAGCAGGCCGAGTGAGACGAAAGCCAAGCCGATTCCCGCCCCGGCGTCGAGGCTGACCTCCGCCCGGGCGATGTTGAAGAACACGACCGGGGGGAAGACGAGGTAGAGCACCGCGAGCATCGACCGCCGGGCGGCAAGGCCCGCCCGGCCCCGGTAGCGGTGCTCGGCCCAGACCCCCGCAGCGGTCGAGGCGACGATGGCGGCGACGATCGGCAGCACGGCCCGGCATCCTCGCGCAGGGGCCGCGTCGCGCGTCCGGCGACGATCGGCGCCGGCGCTCGTGCGCGCCAGGTTGCGCGCCCGCGCTATCGGCGTACGATTCGAGGCGGCAGCGATCGGAGGAGGAAGCGATGGCCACCGAAGCACGCGACGGCATCGAGACGCTCACCAAGTTCCTCGACGAGCGCGGGATCGCCCACGAGACCGTCGAGCACGAGCAGACCTACTCGGCCACCGAGGAGGCGAAGGCGGCCGGGGTCGCCCCCGACCACGCGGCGAAGACGGTCCTCTTGCGCGACGGCGACGCCTACCGGATGGCGGTGATCCCGGCCTCGCACCGGCTCGACCTCCCCAAGGCGCGCGACGCGCTCGGCGCGAGCGCGAAGCTGCGCCTGGCGACCGAGGAGGAGATGGGCGCGGACTTCACCGACTTCGACGTCGGCGCGCTGCCGCCCTTCGGCCCGCTGCTCCCCGCGCCCGAGGTGGTCGACCGCCGGCTGCTCGAGCACGAGCGAATCCTCTGCACCGGCGGCGACCACCGCCACTCGGTGCTCCTCGACCCGAACGAGGTCGTTCGCGCCGCCGACGCCACGCTCGCTGACGTCTGCGAGGACTAGGGCGCGAACGAACGCAGCTCGCGGACCCGCTGCCGCAGTAGGTCTGCGTCCGTCCCACCCGGCGATGAGTTCTCGATCGCCCGGCAGTCTCAGGTGAGAGATACTGTTGTTGGGCGCCGTCCCGCGCCCAACCCCCGATTCCGGCGCTCACGCCGCCGGCGCGAGCGGGGGCAAAGGGGGCTCGAGCCCTCGGGACGCCGGTCAGCATGCCCTTTCCGGCGGGGCGTCGCGAGCGTGAGTCGCGGAGCCTCGCCAGTCGAGAGGAGCACGAAGATGACCAGGCAGAGATCGTTCAAGCGCCTCGTCCGCGCGCGGATGGAGAAGACCGGCGAGAGCTACACCGCCGCGCGGGCGATTCTGCTCGCGGGCGACGAGGCGAGAGGGACGGCGGACGTGCCGCTGGTGATCTCCGACGAGGGGATCCGCGAGCGGACGGGACGCGGCTGGGAGGAGTGGTTCGACCTGCTCGACGATTGGGGCGGGGCCGAGCGGAGCCACACCGAGATCGCCCGCCACGTCGCCACCGAGCTCGGAATCGACCCACTGGCATGGAATGCCCAGGCGGTCACGGTGAGCTACGAGCGCGGCCGGGGCCTGCGCGCCGTCGGCGAGCGAGCGGATGGCTTCGCGGCCTCGGCGTCGAAGACCGTCGCGGTCCCCGTCGGCCGGCTCTTCGACGCGGTCGTCGACGGGTCCCGGCGCAAGCGCTGGCTCGATCGCGACCGGCTCCACGAGCGCACCGCGACGCGACCGAAGTCGGCGCGGTTCGACTGGGACGGCGGCGAGACGCGAGTCACCGTCACCTTCACCGCGAAGGGCGATCACAAGAGCGCCCTCGCGCTCGAGCACGTGCGGCTCGCCGACGCAGACGAGGCCGAGCGGATGAAGGCGTTCTGGCGCGGGCACCTGACCGAGCTGAAGTCGGCGCTCGAGGGGGGCGAGATTGACGCCTGACGTGAACGCAGCCGCAGTTCTGGTCGCGACGATCGCCGGCTTCGCTGCCGGCGGTGCCTACTACGCCGCCCTCGGAAGCCAGCTCGGCCGGGGTGAGCGAGGAGGCAGCAGGTGGCTCGCCGCCGCCCACGACGCTCGCGGTCGAGGTCGGGCGCTGCATGCTCCTCGCCGACTGGCTCGTCAAGCTGCTCCTGGTCTGAGTGATCGTGAGCATCCGGCACTAGCCACGCCTTGCTGACCAGCCTCGGGCCCGAGCGTCCGATGTGGGGTTGAGCTGGATGTGGCGGCTCAACCCCGCACTCGATCCGCGCACCCGAGCTGAGCTATTCGATCCGCCGGTAGGTGAGATCGAAATCGGTCGTGAAGTTCGTCCCGTCCTCGGCCAGCTCCCAGCGGCCGTCGATCGTCTTCCCATCCGGGCTGATCGTCGCCGTGAACCGCTGCGCAAACGGCTCGCCCTCGCGCGATAGCTTCCACTCGCGCTCGTCGATGCTCATCTCGTAGATCCGACAGACGCCGCGGTCGTCGGAGTAGAGCTGGATGTAGGTTCCGTTCGCTGCGTCGCAGCCGATCACCGAGACGCCGTTCGGCGCCTCGGGCATCTCGACCCACGACCGGATGATCAGGTGCGCCCCGGAGTCGTGCCATTCGATCGTCGCCCCGGCCTTCCCGGGCCAGTTCTCGCCGTCCGGTCCTCGCGCCTCGAGCCGCCACTCGCCGACGAGCGGCTCGAGCCGCTCGAGCGCATCCTCCGCGGTTGGCTGATCCATCCTCGCCACCTCCGTCCAGGTTGGTCCGATGCACCCCGGACCCGCAGACTCAATCAGACGCGAACCCTTGACCGATGCCGCTACGGGCATAGGATCGTGATCACCGAGCTCACGTCGACCCAACACCGAGCTCACGTCGACCCCATGCCCCGCGAGGCCCAGCCAGGCGACACCCTCTACAACCCGGTGACCGGGGAGCGCGGGATCGTGCTCGAAGCGCCCTCGCAGAGCCCGGAGCATCGGCTCGTCGCCGAGCTGCTCCTCGACCCCGGCGCCGCGGTTGCCGGTGAGCACCTCCACCCCGCGATCGACGAGAGCTTCGAGGTTCTCGACGGCGAGCTCGGCTACCGGCTCGATGGCGTCGAAGGCAACGCCGGCGCCGGCACCCGGATCGACATCCCGGCCGGAACCTGGCACGACTGGTGGCATACCGGGGAGGGGGAGACGATCTGCCGGGTGACGATCACGCCGGGGGATCGCTTCGTGCAGATGATCCGCACCCTGTGGGGACTCGCCCGCGACGGGCGCACCAACGCCAAGGGGATGCCCGGGATGCTCCAGATCGCCGCGATCTCGGCCGAGTTCTCGGATGTGATCGCCTTCCGCCGGCCGCCTCGGATCGTCCAGCGGGCCCTGTTCGGCGTCCTCGTCCCGCTCGCGCACCGCCGCGGCTATCGCGGCGTCTACCCGCGCTACGAGGAGATGGGCACCGCGGGCACCCCGGAGCAGGTCCGCGCCGGTGAGCCGGTGCCGGCGGAGCTCGGGCCCGGGCCGGGTCCGCCTCGATGAGCTGACCGGCCGAGGCTCAGGACAGGAACGGCGCGAGCGCCTCGCCCGCCGCCTCGGCCCACTCGACGAGCGGCGAGGGGACGACGCCGAAGAAGATCGTCGCCGCCCCGGCAATGATCGCGAGCGCGACGACGGTCAGCGAGCGGCGTTCCGGGGTGGCGTTCGGCTCGGGGCGTGCGAGCTCGTCGGCGCGGGCGGCCTCCGCGTCGGGCGAGCCGCCGGCGATCGCCGGGACGCCGGCCGCCGGCTCGGGCGCGGGACGCATCCAGACGGCTGCGACCACCCGGAGGTAGTACGCGAGCGAGACCATCGTCCCGATCACGATCGCGACCCCGAGCCAGGTGTAGTCGCCCTCGACCGCGGCCTCGATCAGGAACAGCTTGCCGATGAACCCCGCGGTCCCCGGGATCCCGGCAAGCGCGAGCATCGAGATCGTCAGCGGCCAGGCGAGCGCCGGGCGCTCGGCGCCGAGGCCCTCGACCGAGCGGATGTCGTCGCCGAAGCCGGTCTCGCGCTCGCGCAGGGCGATCACCGCGAACGCGGCGAGGTTCATCAACGCGTAGGCGGCGAGGTAGAAGACGAGCGCCGAGATCCCGGCCTCGGTGGCGACGACGACCCCGACGAGCATGTAGCCGGCCTGGGCGACGCCCGAATAGCCGAGCAGGCGCTTGAGCGAGCTCTGGCCGAGCGCGCCGACGTTGCCGACGGCGATCGAGACCGCGGCGAGGGCGGCGAGGGCGGGCTGCCAGTCGCCGGCGGCGGGGCCGAGCGCGACGTCGAAGAAGCGGACGAGGACGGCGAACGCGGCCGCCTTCGTCGCCACCGCCATGAACGCCGTCACCGGGGTCGGCGCCCCCTGGTAGACGTCCGGGGTCCACTGGTGGAAGGGGGCGATCGAGAGCTTGAAAGCGAGCCCGGTGGCGGCGAGCGCGATCCCGATCAGCAGCACCGGGTCGCTCAAGACGTCGCCGCCGATCCCCTCGCGGATCCCGGTGAAGTCGGTCGAGCCGGAGGCGCCGTAGACGAACGCGAGCCCGTAGAGCAGCGTCGCCGAGCCGAGTGAGCCGATCACCAGGTACTTGAGGCCCGACTCGAGCGACTCGCGCCGCCGCAGGTTCGACCCGCAGAGGGCGTAGAGCGGGATCGAGAGCAGCTCGAGCGAGACGAACAGCGTGATCAGGTTCTGCGAGGAGGCGAGCAGCGCCATTCCGAGCGCCGACGAGAGCAGCAGGAGCTGGAACTCGCCGTGACCGACCGGGCCAACCGCGCGGTCGGCCGCCTCCTCCCGCCAGGAGAGCGGGATGCAGAACGCCGCCGACGCGATCGCGATCAGGGCGACCGCGAGCCCGAGCTCGTCGAGACGGAGCGCGCCGGCGAGCAGGTCGTCCCGCTCGCCCCACTGCCAGGCGCACGCGGCCGCGGCGGCCGCAAGCGAGATCAGGCTCATCGCCGAGACGGCGATCCGCTGGGCCCGCCCGGAGGTGACGAGCGCGGCGACGAGCACCGCGAGGATGCCGCCGGTGAGCGCCAGCAACGGCGAGAGCCCGGCCCAGTCGATGTGTGGCGCCTGGATCTCCATCAGCTCGTCGCTATCGCTCCGCCACCTGGGTCGGCTCGACTGCCGCCAGCGACTCCTCCACCGATGCCTCGCCGCGCTCGAGGATCAGCCCGGGCCACAGCGCCAGGGCGACGATGCAGGCGACGAGCGGCGCCAGCACGGCTGCCTCGCGGAGCGAGAGCTCGCGCGAGACCATTCCCTCGGGGAGCCGGTTGTGCATCGTCCGCTGGTAGAGCCGCAGGGCGTAGAACGCCGCGATCACGATTCCCGCCGACGCGACGACGGCGTAGACGACCTTCTCCTGGAAGAGCCCGTTGAGGATGTAGAACTCGCCGATGAAGTTGGCCGACCCGGGGATCGCCAGGGTCGCCATCGTGACGACGAGGAAGAGGGCGGCGAGCACCGGGGCGCGGGTCGCCATTCCGCCCATCTCGCGCAGGTCCTCGGTGCCGGTGCGGGCGAACAGGATCGCGATGATCAGGAAGAGCGGCGCGACGACGAGTCCGTGGTTGACCATGTGCAGGACGGCGCCGTCGGCGCCGTCGGGACGCAGCGCGAAGATCCCGAGGGTGATGAAGCCGAGCTGGGCGATCGAGCTGTAGCCGGCGATCAGGCGGACGTTGGTCTGGGTGAAGGCCATCACCGACCCGTAGAGCACCGAGGCGACGCCGATCACCAGGATCGCCTCCTGGAAGGTGACGGCGGCGTCGGGGTAGAGCGGCAGCGCGATCCGCAGGAACCCGTAGGCGCCGACCTTCGACAGCACCGCCGAGAGCAGCACCAGCACCGGCAGCGGCGCGGCGCGGTAGGCGTCGGGGAGCCAGCCGTGGATCGGGAAGGCCGGCATCTTGACCAGGAACGCTGCGGCGAAGAAGCAGAAGATCCACTCCTGGCTTCCGGCCGCGAGCAGGTTCTCGCGCAGGTCGGCGAGCGCGAAGCTGAGCTCGCCGGTCTCCTGGGAGACGAGGATCGCGGTCGCGATCGCGCCGACCAGCATCAGCAGCGAGCCAACCAGCGTGTAGACGATCATCTTCGTCGTCGCCGCGATCCGGTTCGCGCCGCCGAAGGCGCCGATCAGGAAGAAGAACGGGATCAGCATCAGGTCGAAGAAGAGGACGAACAGGAGCAGGTCCTGGGCCATGAAGGCGCCGACCGTCGCCGTTTCGCCGAGCCCGAGCAGGAAGTAGTAGAGGCGCGACCTGGCGGGATCGCCCGGCTCGCCGCGCAGCGCCGAGAACGCCGTCGCCCCCGCCCAGAGCAGCGCCGCGAGCAGGATCAGGAAGATGCTGATCCCGTCGACGCCGAGCTGATAGCGGACGCCGAGCTCCGGGATCCACGACTCGTCGACGGAGTGCTGGATTCCCGCGACGCCGGCTTCGAAGTCGACCACCAGCCCGATCGCCAGCCCGAGCACCGCGAGCGCTCCGGCGAGGGCGAGCCAGGGCGCCACCCGCCGGGGGACGAGGAAGCACGCGACGCCGACTGCGAGCGGGAGCCAGACGACGTAGTTGAGGAATCCCATCGCCTACCTCACGAGCTCACGATCAGGAAGTAGAGGGCGAGGGCGAGCAGGCCGCCGAGCAACAGTAGGGCGTAGGCGCGGACGAAGCCCGACTGTGAGCCGCGGACGACCACCCCGGCGCCGCGGACGACCCCGACCGTTCCGCTGACCAGCCCGTCGACGACGTAGCGCTCGAAGACCGCGCTCGAGAACTGCCCGATCGCGATCGCCGGCCGGTAGACGAGCGCGTCCTGGATCTCGTCGAAGTACCACTTGTTGAACAGGAACCGGTGGACGGCGGGCAGGCGGTCGATCAGCCGCAGGGTGACGTCGTTGCGGCGCGCGACCCAGCCGTACCAAGCGACCGCGATCCCGGCGAGCGAGATCACGGCGCCGATCGCAAGCCCGAGCCACTCGGCGCCGACCGACGGCTCGACGTGGAACAGCGGCGAGGGGTCGAAGGTGCCGGCGAGGAACTCGTCGATCACGTGGGTGACGCCCGGGACCTGGACGAGGCCGCCGAACAGGGCTCCGAGGCCGAGCACCGCCATCGCCGCCGCCATCGGCCAGGCGCGCTCGGCGATGTGATGCTCGGGGCCGGGAAAGCCGACGTCGGTGTCCTCCGCCTCGCCGGTCGCCGGGTTCTCGGGCTCGGCATGGACGAGGTGCCCCTGCTCGAGCTCGCGCGCCTCGCGGCACGGTTCGCCGGCGACGACGCGGAAGCCGATCCGGAAGGCGTAGATCGCGGTCAGGAAGGCGCCGACGTAGCCGCCGATCGTGAAGATCAGGTACATGCCGCCGCGCTCGGTGGCGAACGCCATGATCTCGTCCTTGGAGAAGAAGCCCGAGGTGCCCGGGAACGCTGCCAGGGCGAGCGCGCCGACGACGAGCAGCGCCGAGGTGAGCGGCATCGCGCGCCGGAAGCCGCCCATCAGGTCGACGTTCTGGCGGTTCGCCATCGCCGCGATCACCGAGCCGGCGGCCATGAACAGGAGCGCCTTGAAGAAGGCGTGGGTCATGAGGTGGAACAGGCCCGCGGAGTAGGCGCCGATCGAGACCCCGACGACCATGTAGCCGATCTGGCTCATCGTCGAGTAGGCGATGATCCGCTTCAGGTCGGTGACCGCGAGCGCGATCGTCGCCGCGATCAAGAGCGTCGCTAGCCCGACGAAGGCGGCGATGTCGGCGGCGGTCGGGGCGAGCTCATACAGCGGGAACATCCGCGCGATCAGGTAGACGCCGGCGGTGACCATCGTCGCCGCGTGGATCAGCGCCGAGACCGGGGTCGGGCCCTCCATCGCGTCGGGAAGCCAGGTGTGGAGCGGCACCTGGGCCGACTTCGCGAACGCTCCGCCGAGCAGCAGGCAGCAGACGGCGACGATCGTCCCGGAGTTGACCGAGAACGCCTCCTCGGCTCCGGCGAAGACCTCGAGGTAGTCGACCGTGCCGAGGTCGCGGATCAGCAGGAAGGCGGCGATCACCATCGCCACGTCACCGGCGACGTTGATCACGAACGCCTTCATCCCCGCCGTGGTCGCGGTGTTGCGGCGGTACCAGAAGCTGATCAGCGCGTAGGAGGCGAAGCCGACGAACGCCCAGCCGATGATCAGGAAGACGAAGTTGCCGGCGAGGACGAGCAGCAGCATCGAGAAGACGAAGAAGTTGAGGTAGCTGAAGAACCGGGCGTAGCCGCGGTCGGAGGCCATGTACGCGGTCGAGTAGAGGTGGATCAGGGTCGAGACCCCGGTGACGACCAGGCACATGAACACCGACAGGGGGTCGACGAGGATCCCGGCCTCGATGTCGATCCCGGCGGCGTCGGCGTACTGCCACAGCGCCGACGCGATCTGGCGCTCCTCCGCCGGCTCGCCGAGCAGCTCGAGCAGCATCCCGATCGACGCCGCGAAGGCGAGCCCGATCGCGGTCGTGCCGATGACTCCCGCGGTCCGCCCCGGCAACGCCCGCCAGGCGAGCGCGATCAGGAGGCTCCCGGCGAGCGGGAAGGCGAGGACGAGCCAGCCGAATGTACTCGCGTCCACCGGCTAACCCCTGAGACCGCGCATGTCGTCGACGTTGAGCGGCAGCCTGCGGCGGTACATGGCGACGATCAGCCCGAGCCCGATCACGACCTCGCAGGCGGCGACGACCATCACCACGAGGGCGAAGATCTGCCCGTCCATGTCACCGAGCGAGCGGGCGAAGGCGAGCAGGGCGAGGTTTCCCGCGTTCAGCATCAGCTCGAGGCAGAGCAGGATCACGAGCGGGTTGCGCCGGATCAGGAGGCCGGCGGCGCCGGTCGCGAAGAGGAGGCTCGAGAGGACGAGATACCACTCGACCGCCATCAGGGAGCACCTCCGCCGGAATGGTCCGCCTCGAGTCCGCTTCCGGCTCGCGCGGGCTCCGGCCGCACTTCCGGGCGGGCTGCCGGACCCGCGACTCCGTTGCCGGCCCCGGCGGCCTCCTCCCGACGCCGTCCGGCCAGAACGACCGCGGCGACGGCGGCGACGAGGAGCAGCAGCGAGACGAGCTCGAAGACGAGCAGGAACCGCTCGAGCAGCAGGGTCCCGATCTCCGATGGCGTCCCGAACCCGAGCTGGATCTCGGGGCCGCGCTCGCCGAGGGCCGACAGGCCGGTGCCGAGGATCGCGATCGAGAGGACGACGAAGAGGCTGGCCGCTAGCAGCGGGGCGAGCAGGCGCTGCCCGGGGATCGGCTCCCACAGGGACTCCTCGACCCCGCCGATGTAGGCGGCGACGAAGACGTAGAGGACGACGATCGCTCCCGCGTAGACGACGATCTGCGCCGCGGCGACGAACTCGGCGTGAAGGAGGAGGAACAGTCCCGCGAGCGAGACGAGGTGGACGATCAGCGCGAGCACGCTGTAGAACGGGTTGCGGAGCGCGATCACCGCGACCGCGCCCCCGAGGGCTCCGAGCGCCCCGGCGAAGAACGCGACCGCAACCACTACCCGCCGCCTCCTCCGCTCCGCGTCCGGGGGCGGCGGGGTCCGCGGGCTTCCGTGCTCAGCGACTGTCGCCCGGCTCCGCTCCGCGTCCGGGGGCGGCAGGATCGGGGGCCTGCCGTGCTCACTACTCGTCCTCCGTTCGCAGCGGGGTTCGCTCGAGCGGCTCGGCGAGCAGGATCTCCTTGGTGAAGATCAGGTCCTCGCGGTTGTAGTCGGCGATCTCGTACTCGTGGCCCATCGTGATCGCGTCAAACGGGCAGGCGACCTCGCAGTAGCCGCAGAAGATGCACCGCGCCATGTTGATCTCGTACACCGCGGCGTAGCGCTCGCCCGCCGAGACGCGGTTGGCGGGATCGTTCTCGGCGGCGACGACGCGGATGCAGTCGGCGGGGCAGGCGGCCGCGCAGAGCGAGCAGCCGACGCACTTCTCGAGCCCGGTGTCCTCGAAGCGATGGAGCTTGTGGCGGCCCCGAAAGCGGGGATAGACCGGCGTCTTCTCCTCCGGGTACTGGATCGTCTTCGGGCCCTCGAACACCCGCGCGAGCGTCGTCTTCAGCCCGCGCCCCGTCTCGCGGAACGACCGCCACACGCCCTTCAGCCCGCCGGGCTCGGGCCCGCGCTGGACTACCACCAGCTCGTCGGCGTTCTCGAGGTACGGGAACTTCTCGCTCGAGCCGTCCATCAGAGCACCGTCACCAGGGTCGCGGTGACGATCACGTTCACCGTCGCCACCGGGAGCATCACCTTCCATCCCAGCGCCATCAGCTGGTCGTACCGCAGCCGCGGCAGCGTCGCGCGGACCCAGAAGAAGACGAAGACGAGCGCGAGCGTCTTCAGCAGCATCCAAAGCGGGTCGAGGAACCCTGGCCCCGGGCCCATCCAACCGCCGAGGAAGAACGTCGCCGCGATCCCCGAGATCACGAACATCTCGAGGTACTCGGCGAGCATGAACGAGCCGAAGCGCATCCCGCCGTATTCGGTCTGGTAGCCGGCGACCAGCTCCGCATCCGCCTCTGGGAGGTCGAACGGCGCCCGGTTGCACTCGGCGAAGCCGGCGACCATGAAGATCAGGAAGGCGACGACCTGCGGGCCGATGAACCAGTAGCTGTCCTGGGCCTCGACGACCCCGGTCAGCGAGAGCGTCCCGGCGATCAGGATCGGGCCGAGGAGGGCCAGCGCCATCGAGATCTCGTACGAGATCAGCTGCGCCGCCGAGCGCATCGCGCCGAGGAAGCTGTACTTCGACCCCGACGCCCAGCCGCCGAGGAGCAGGCCGTAGAAGGCGAAGGCGCTGAAGGCGAAGAAGAACAGGATCCCGATCGAGATGTCGATCCCGTAGAGCCCGACATCGCCGCCGCCGATCTCCTGGACGTTGCCCCAGGGGAGGATCGCGAGCACCGTGATCCCGGAGAAGACGACCAGGATCGGGCCGAGCGTCCACAGCAGCGGAACCGAGCGGTCGGGGGAGAACGCCTCCTTGCCGATCAGCTTCAGCGCGTCGGCAAGCGGCTGCATCATCCCGAACGCCCCGACCCGGTTCGGCCCGTAGCGCGCCTGGAAGCGGCCGAGGACCTTGCGCTCGACCACGGTCAGCACGGGGATGATCGCGAACACGACCGCGAAGATCACGAGCGACTTCGCGACCATCACCCAGGCCGCCTCGGCGAACCCGACCTCGGCCAGCGGGAGGCTCACGCCCCCACCACCGTCGGACCGCCGGCCTGAACGACCACCGGCTCGGGGATCACCTTCTCGACCGCGACGGTCTCGGCCCCCGCGAGCGCGTTCGCATTCTGATCGGCCGTCCCCTCGATCAAGAAGGCCGCGCCCGGCCGGACCCGCTCGCGAAGCGCGACCCGCGCCCGCACCGAGGTGCCGTTCGACCGCACCTCGACCTCGTCCCCATCGCCGATCCCCAGCAGTTCGGCGTCTGCGGGTGCGACCTCGAGCGTTTGGTGCGGGCTCAAGAACCGGAGCGCCGGGTTGCGCTCCGGAACCTCCCCGGACCAAAGGCTGCGGTAGGTCCCGAGCCGGAGCCCACCGGCACCTCCGGCCGGTTCCTCGCCCGGGCTAGCGACGAAGTCGCGGTCGGTGCGAGTCCGCTGAGTGCCCCCCGCCGGCGCGGCCCCCGCCGCCCCCGGACGCGGAGCTGAGAAGGCGGCGGTGTATTCACCGTCATCCCCAGCACCGGCCGAGTCGCCGTTGACGTGCTGCCTCTCTTGCCAGCGAATCCCCTGCGCCCCGATCTCCTCGTGGGTGACGCCGGCGTAATAGGGGACGTTGTCGGCGAGGGCCCTGAGCGCGTCGTGGGCGGAGTCGATCCCGGTCTCGTCGCCGAGGCGGGCCGAGAGCTCGACCAGCCACTGCCAGCCGGGACGGACGTCGCCGGGGTGCGGGATGCTCGGTCGCAGGCGCTGGAGGCGCCCGTCGGGGTGGGTGACCGTGCCCTCCTTCTCAGCGTATGACTCGGCCGGGAGGATGACGTCGGCGAGCGTCGCCGACTCGTTCTCGAAGCCGGAGATCGAGAGGACGAAACGGGCCTGGCGGAGCGCTTCCGCCCACTCCGGGCCGCCGGGAAGGTCGCGGACGGGATCGACGTTTATGAGCAGGACCGCGTCGAGCTCGCCGGCGGAGAGGGCGTCGCGGATCGCCGCCGCGTCGCGGCCGGCCTCGACCTCGGTGAAGCCCGGGCCGGCGCACGGGAGGCAGCCGACCTCGCGCAGGCCGCGGCCGTTCGCCGAGTCGGGGACCTCGAGTAGCCCGGCGCCATCCTCGCCAAGCCGCAGCGAGCGGGCGCAGTCGAGCAGCGACGCGAGGGCTGCGGTGCCGTCCGGGCCGTGACCGACGCGCTCGCCCCAGATGATCACCGTCGAGCCGGGACGGAGCTCGCCGGCGATCCGCTCGGCATCGGCTGCGTACTCCCCGTCGGCCGGCGAATCGCCCTCGCCGAGCGCTGTGGCGAGGGCGGCGCAGAACGCGGCCGCTTCGCCCGGCGCGTAGCGGGCGGTCTCCTCGGCGCCGCCGTCGAGCGTCGTCGGCCGCTCGGTGGCGATCACCACCCGGGTGCCATCGAGCCGCATCGCCTTGCGCAGGCGCAGGTCGAGGATCGGCATCGCGTGAACCGGGTCGCACCCGATCACCAGCACCGAGTCGGCGCGGTCGATGTCGGGGATCGCGGCCCCGAGCTCGGGGGCGGCGAGCCCGGCGAGCAACTCGCGATCGGCCGGGCCGCCGCCGCGCGAATCGATGTCCGCAGACCCGAGCGACTCGCGGACGATCCGCTGGACGAGGTAGCCCTCCTCGTTCGAGGTACCGCCGCCGACGATCGCCGCCGTCCGCGGTCCGGCGACCCGCAGGCGCTCGGCCACGAGCTCCAGCGCCTCACCCCAGCTCGCCGCCGCGCCCTGGATCAGCGGCGCGGTGATCCGCTCGTCGGAGGCGATCATCTGGAACCCGAACCGGCCCTTGTCACAGAGCCAGCCGTCGTCGACCGCGGTGTTGTCGCGGGCGAGCACCCGCTGGACGACCTCGTCGCGGACGGTGAACTTGACGTTGCACTGCGCCGGGCACAGCGTGCAAACCGAGCCCGCATCCTCGATGTCCCACGGCCGGGCGCGGAACCGGTAGGCCTCCGAGGTCAGCGCCCCGACCGGGCAGAGCTCGATGATGTTGCCGTGGAAGGGGGCGATGTAGGGGCGGTCGTCGTAGGTCCCGACGTAGCTCGCGGCGCCGCGCTCGAGCAGCTGGAGCTGCTCGTCCTCGGCGACGTCCTGGCTGAAGCGGACGCAGCGGTAGCAGAGGATGCAGCGCTCGCGGTCGATCCGCACCAGCGGCGAGAGTGTCGCCGGCTTCTGGAAGTGGCGCTTGGGGTCGGAGAACCGGCTGCGGCCCGGGCCCCAGCCCATCGCGATGTCCTGGAGCGGGCACTCGCCGCCCTTGTCGCAGACCGGGCAGTCGAGCGGATGGTTGACGAGCAGGAACTCGACGACCGCGTTCTGGGCCTCGCTCACCCGGTCGGTTTGGGTGTAGACGACCATCCCGTCGCGCACCGGCGTCGAGCACGCGGTCTGGAGCTTCGGGATCCCCTCGATCTCGACCAGGCACATCCGGCAGGCGCCGACCGGGGGGCCGAGCTTCGGCTCGTAGCAGAAGACCGGGATCTCGACGTCGCCGCGCTTCGCCGCGTCGACGAGCATCGTCCCCTCGGGCGCCTCGACCTCGATCCCGTTGACGACGAAGGTGATCGCCTGCGGCTCGCTCACCGGAGCACCTCGCGGCACCTGCTGCTCTCGCGACATGAATGTCGCTCGCTCATATACCTGCCCCGACCGGCACCCCGGGCCCGTCGCCGGTCACCTCGAGCGGCGCCGGCGCGGCCTCGCCGGCCTCCTCGATCGCCTGCTCGAACTCGTCCCTGAACTTGCGCACCATCGAGCCGACCGGCATCGCCATCGAGTCGCCGAGGACGCAGAGGCAGTGGCCGATGATGTTCTCCTGGACCGAGGAGATGATGTCGAGGTCCATCGGCGTCGCCTCGCCGCGGACGACCCGCTCGAGCATCTTCACCGTCCAGTTCGTCCCCTCCCGGCACGGCGTGCACTTGCCGCACGACTCGTGGTGGTAGAAGCGCGCCGTGCGCAGCGCCAGCGCCGGGATCGAAACCGTCTCGTCGGCGACGATGATCGCCCCCGAGCCGAGCATCGAGCCGGCCTCGGCCATCGCCTCGAAGCTGTACGGGAGGTCGAGCTCGGCCTCCGTCAGCACCGGCGCCGAGGAGCCGCCCGGGAACCACGCCTTGACCTTGCGGCCCTCGGGCGGCCCGCCGGCGAGCTCGTAGACGATCTCCCGCGCCGGGATCCCGAGCTCGATCTCGTAGTTGCCCGGCCGCTGGACGCAGCCGGAGACGGAGACGACCTTCGTCCCGGTCGACTGCTCGGTGCCGAACCGGCGGTACCAGCCGGCGCCATTCGCGACGATGTGGGGGACGTTCGAGAGCGTCTCGACGTTGTTGATCAGCGTCGGCCCGCCGTAGAGGCCCTGGATCGCCGGGAACGGGGGCTTCAGCCGCGGGTTCCCGCGCTTCCCCTCGAGCGAGTCCAGCAGCGCCGTCTCCTCGCCGCAGATGTAGGCGCCGGCGCCGCGGTGGACGACGAGCTCGACCCGGCAGCCCGAGCCGAGGATGGACTCGCCGAGCAGGCCCGCGCCGTAGGCCTCCGCGATCGCGCGGTCGAGGACGTCGGCCGCCTCCGAGTACTCGCCGCGGATGAAGATGAACGCGTAGGTTGCCCCGACCGCGAGCGAGGCGATCACGCAGCCCTCGATCAGCTGGTGCGGGTTCTTCCAGATCAGCTCGCGGTCCTTGAACGTCCCCGGCTCGGACTCGTCGGCGTTGCAGCAGAGGTACTTCTCGACGTCCCCGCGGGGAAGGAACGAGCCCTTCTTGCCCATCGAGAAGCCGGCGCCGCCGCGGCCGCGAAGCCCCGAGCCCTCGAGCTCCTCGAGCAGCTCCTCGGGCTCGAGCTCGCGCAGCGCCCGCTCGAGCGCGCGATAGCCGCCGCGGCGCCGGTAGCCCTCGAGCGTGGGCAGGTCGGGGGCGTCGATGTCGGCGAACAGGAGCCGGATCTCAGGCATCGGATCCCTCCTTCGCCTCGGCCACCCGCGGGTCGGGGGCGCCTTCGGGCCCGCCGGCGGCGCGCCGCCCGGCGAGTGCCCTGCCGGGGAGCACCTCGGCTCCGGCGCGAAGCTGCTCGACGGCGGTGGCGGCATCGCCGGGGTCGAGCGGGCCGTAGTAGCGGTCGTTGATCGCCGCCATCGGCGCGATGTCGCAGGCGCCGAGGCACTCGAAGCCCTTGATGAAGACCTCGCCGTCGGCCGAGCTCGCGCCGTCGTGGTCGGCCTTGTGGGGGTCGACGCCGGCGGCTTCGCAGAAGGCCTCGGTGAGCTCGTCGGCGCCGTTCATCCAGCAGGAGATGTTGTGGCAGACGAGCACCCGGTTGCGCGCGGTCGGAGTCGTCCGGAAGAGGTCGTAGAACGTCGCCACCGAGCTCAGAAAGCCGGGCGTCACGCCCATCACCGCGGCCGCCTGGCGGATCCCCTCCGGGGAGCACCAGCCGTAGTTGCGCTGGACCGCCCACAGCGCCGGGATCGACGCCGATCGCAGCTGCGGGTAGCGCCCCATCGCGTCCTCGATCTGCTCGCGAAGCTCGGCCGGGATGTCGACCTCGTGGAGCTCGGGGACCTCCTCCGCGTCCTCGGGTCGCATCGAGGCGATCAGCTCGCGCCGCTCGGCCGCGGTGAGCTCGTCGGTGGGTAAGACCTCCCGGCGATCCGCGCTCACCGGTCGATCCCTCCGAGGATCGGGTCGAGCATCGCCAGGTTCTGGATCAGGTCGGCGACGTAGCTGCCGACGCTCATGTCGCGAAGCGCCTGCAGGTTGACGAACGAGGGATCGCGCACGTGGGCCCGCGCGGGCTTCGCCGATCCGTCGGCGAGGACGAAGCAGCCGAGCTCGCCGCGCGGCGACTCGACCGCGTAGTAGGCCTCGCCCGGCGGGACCCGGAAGCCCTCGGTGACGAGCTTGAAGTGGTGGATCAGCGCCTCCATCGAGGTCGAGAGCTCGTCCCGCGGCGGCAGCACCACCTTGCGGTCGTCGGCGATCCACGGGCCCTCGGGGAGCCCCTCGATCGCCTGCTCGATGATCGAGACCGACTCGCGCAGCTCGGCCATCCGCACCTGGTAGCGGTCCCAGCCGTCGCCGACGGTCCCGACCGGGACCTTGAAGTCGAAGTCGCGGTAGGAGAGGTAGGGGTCGACCTTGCGCAGGTCCCACGGCTCCCCGGTCGCCCGCAGGAGCGGACCGGTGACGCCGAGCGCCAGCAGCCGCTCGCGGGGAACGATCCCGATCCCCTTCGTCCGCTGGAGGAAGATCTCGTTGTTCGTCAGCAGCGCCTCGTACTGATCGATCCGACTCCTGAACTCGGCGCAGAAGTCGAGCACCCGGCGCTCGAAGCCGGCCGGGATGTCCTCGAAGACGCCGCCGACCTGGAAGTAGCGGGTGTGCATCCGCTGGCCCGAGGACATCTCAAACAGGTCGAGGATCCGATCGCGGTCGCGGAAGCAGTAGAAGAACATCGACATCGCCCCGAGCTCGAGGCCGGTCGTCCCCAGCCAGACGAGGTGGGAGTGGAGGCGGTTGAGCTCGAGGTGGAGCACCCGCAGGTACTTCGCGCGCGGCGGGATCTCGAGCTCCAACAATCGCTCGACGCATCCGCAGAAGGCCTCCATATTGAAGAAGTAGGAGAGGTAGTCCATCCGCTCGACGAACGGGATCACCATCCAGTAGGGCTTGTCCTCGCACGACTTCTCGATCCCGGTGTGGACGTAGCCGATGATCGGCTTCAGGTCCTGGACGACCTCGCCCTGGAGGCTGACCATCAGCCGCAGCACCCCGTGGGTCGCCGGGTGGTGCGGGCCCATGTTGATCGTGAACAGCTCCTGCTCGGGCTCGAGCGCGTCGCCGGCCGCAGTCCGCTCGATCGCCGAGGTGCCGACGACCTCGGCTTCGGTCTGCGCGATCCGGTCCCGGCTCAGCCCCGGCCGCGCCGTCACTCGTACCACCTCGGGACCTGGCGCTCGTTGTGGGTGAATATCACCGGCTCGCCACCGATCGGGAAGTCACGGCGCTGCGGCCAGCCGACGTACTCCTCGGGCATCAGGATCCGCCGCAGGTCGGGGTGGCCTCGAAAGACGATCCCGAAGAAGTCGTAGACCTCGCGCTCCTGGAACTCGGCGGTCGGGAACAGCTCGACGCTCGAGGGGATCTCCGGCAACGCGTCCCCGCCCGGGTCGGCGAGCGCCGCCCGTACCCGCAGCCGCTCGACCCGGGCCATGTTGAGGAGCTCGTAGACGACGCCGAACCGCGGCTCGGCCGGCAGGTAGTCGACGCCGTGGAGGCTGGAGAGGAATCGGTACTCCTGCCCGGGCTCCTCGCGCAGCCAGCCGAGCACCTCGAGCACCTGCTCGGGATCGACGATCAGACACGCCTGCCCGTGCTCGTGGTAGGTCGAGAGCACCGACCCGGGGTGCGCATCGTTCAGGTCGGAGGCGATCAGCTCGAGCCCCGGGGAATCAGGCACTTGACGCCTCCTCCGCTCCCGCACCCACACATGGTCCAGGGCTACGCCGTGGAGATCGAATGACTTGCGGCGCCTTCGGCGCCTGACATGCTCCTCCGGCGGCGCAACGCCGCCGGCCAACACGCCCGCTCCCGCGTCCGGGGGCGTCAGGCATCGACGATCTCCCCCTGCGGGACCTGGCGGGCGGCGTCGCGGGCGCGGCCGTAGGCGGCGAGGGCGGCGGCGGAGGGCTGGTCGACGATCAGGTCCTCGCGCGCCCACTCCTCGGTTCCCTCGGCGTTGTAGCGCTTGCGCCACCCCGGCTCGGGGTTGCCGAGGATCATCCGCTGGAGCTTGTTGAAGCCGTAGAGCAGCGCCTCGGGCCGCGGCGGGCAGCCGGGCACGTGGAGGTCGACCGGCATGAACTTGTCGGCGCCCTGGACGACGGCGTAGTTGGCGAACATCCCCGCCGACGACGAGCAGGCGCCCATCGCGATCACCCACTTCGGCTCGAGCATCTGGTCGTAGAGCCGGCGGACGACCGGGGCCATCTTGATCGAGACCCGCCCGGAGAGGATCAGCAGGTCGGCCTGGCGCGGCGACGCACGCATCGCCTCGGCTCCGAACCGCGCGATGTCGTAGCGCGGCGAGACGATCGACATCATCTCGATCGCGCAGCAGGCGAGCCCGAAGGTGGCCGGGAAGACGGCGTTCGCGCGGCCCCAGTTGAGGACCTTCTCGAGCGTCGTCATCAGCAGGGACTCCTCGACGTGCTGCTCGAGCTCCGCGCCCTCGAGGTCGCCGCGGAGCATGTCGCGGGCCCGCATCTGGCGCACCCGCAGCTCCTCCGGCGTCCGCGGCTGGTCGAGCGGCGCCAGCTCGCGCAGCTTCTGCCGCCTCACTTCCACTCGAGGCCCCCCTTCGCCCACTCGTAGACCAGCGCGACGACGAGCAGGAAGATGAACACCAGGCTCGCCCCGAGGACGTAGAGGCTCTCCGCCTGCGCGATCAGGGTCGCGACCGGGAACAGGAAGATCACCTCGAGGTCGAAGAGGATGAACAGCATCGCGGTCATGTAGAAACTGACCCCGAAGCGGAACGTCCGCGAGACCTCCGTCGGCAGCCCGCACTCGTACGGGTCGCTCTTGACCGGGTTCGGCCGCTTCGGCCCGACGAACCGATTCAGCATCGCCAATGCAGTACCGACCACGATCCCGAGGCCGGCGAAGACGAGCACTGGCAGATAGGTCTTGAGCACGCTGAGCTGAAGTTCTACCCGACTTTGTGGCAGATTGCTACATAGTGATTTTCCGCATCAGAAAGCGGATTTCCGACCGTGTTAGGCGGATTTAACGATTGACCGAGGTGCACCTGATCGGCGGCGTCGCCGTCCTCGCCACCAACCTGCTCGCCGGCACGTGGGGCGGGGTCGCGTGGTTGCGCCAGCGGCCGAGCATCGCCTTCTGGTACCTGCTCCGGGTTGCCCAGGCGGCGGTCGTCGTCCAGGTCCTGCTCGGCGCGACCCTGCTCCTCCTCGGCCACGAGGCCGACGGCCTGCACTACCTCTACGGGATCCTGCCGCTGGTCGTGTCGCTGCTCGCCGAAGCCGCCCGCGCCGGGGCGGCGGAGCGCGAGCTCACCGGGCTCGACTTCGACTCGCTTCCCCGCGACCGCCAGCGCGTCGTCGCGCTCGCGATCGTCCGCCGCGAGACCGGGATCATGACCCTGTCGGCGCTGCTGATCGTCTTCCTCGCCTTCCGGGCGGCGGAGACGACCCCGTGGCTGCTCTGACCGCCGCGAACGGTTGACGGTGCGCGCTGCCCGAGCTAACCTCGCCCGGCTCACAGGCATCGCCACGGAGCACAGCCACCACCGGAGAGGAACTGAATGAAGAAGGCATGCTTCGCCACCGCGATCGCCGCGGCGGCCGCGTTCGCCACCGCGAGCGCCGCCGCAAGCCCCGGGGATCTCTACGTCGCCGAATTCGGGGCGAACCAGGTCACGCGGGTGAAGCCCGCGACCGGCGACACGCGGACGGTCCGCGACGGCGGCCCGATGGCCACCGCGAGCTACCTGGCCTTCGAGCCGGACGGGTCGCTGGTGGTAACCGACGAGGACAGGCCAGGAGTGTTCCGGATCGATCCCCGGACCGGAAAGACGCGGAAGATCGGTGGCGAAGGCCTTAGCGGGCCCTATGGGGTCGCCAGGGCCGCGACCGGGAGGCTGGTCTTCGCCGATTTCTCGCTCGGCGCTGTGCTGAGCATGAACCCGCGCACCGGCGCGTACGTGCCACTCGCCGCCGGAGGCTTCATCAGCGTCCCCTACGGCGTTGCGGTGAGCCCCGCGGGCCACACGTTCGTCACCGACGCCGGCGGCGAGGTTCTGAGGATCGCTCGCAACGGTTCGCGGAGGACGATCGCTGAGAGCCCGGATCTGAGCGCTCCCTGGAGCATCGCCCGGGCACCCGACGGGACCCTGTTCGTCGGCGACCAGGGTGCGAACCAGGTTCTCCGGGTCAACCCCGACAGCGGTTCGGTGACGCCGGTTGCGCCCGTCGAGTATCCCCTCGGCATCGCAGTTGCCCCCAGTGGGGCGCTGTTCGTGACCAGCTACGAGGCCGGTGAGGTCGTTCGGATCAATCCCGGCGGCGGCGCCCCCCAAACCGTCGCCACTGACCTCAGCGAGCCGGTCGGCATCGCGATCGAGCCGCCCCGCTGCTTCGGGCGCACGGCGACGATCCCGGGGTCGACGAAGCGCGACCGCCTGCAGGCGTCCCGGTTCGCGGACGTGATCGCCGGCCTGGGCGGCAATGACCTGCTCGGCGCCGGTGCCGGCGCCGACCGCGTCTGCGGCGGCCCCGCCAACGACCGGATCAGGGCGACCAAGGGCCGCAACCGGGTCGACTGCGGCCCGGGCAAGCGCGACGTCGCGATCGTCAACGCGAAGACCAAGGTCCGGGGCTGCGAGCGGGTCAAGCGCCGTTGAGCCCGCGCGGCCGGAGCCGCGGCGAGGGGACGGAAAGTATGATCCGGCCCGCGTGCGACGGCCCCTCGTGTTGACAGCAGCGATCGCGGCGGCCCTGGCGCTCGGTGCCTGCGGGACCGAGGGGATCCAGGTCGCCGAAGACGACCCGAACTACGAGGGCGCGGCGCTGTTCGCCGAGCGCTGCTCGGGGTGTCACACGCTGCGTGCCGCCGGGGCGAAGGGATCGGCCGACCGGGCCCTGCGCGAGCAGGGCCCGAACCTCGATCAGCGCTCGGTGAGCTCCGAGGACGCCCTCCGCGCGATCCGCAACGGCGGCTTCACCGGCGCGATCATGCCGCAGAACATCGTCGTCGGCGACGAGGCCGAGGCGGTGGCGGAGTTCATCGCCGAGTACTCGGGCAGGGACGTCGACCGCCCGCCGCGTCCCGGTCCCGCAGAGATCGAGGTCGGCGAAGAGCAGACCCCGTAGGTCGTGCGGCGCGGCGACCGCCAGCACCGGTAGGCAGGTGATGCTCGACCTGCGCGCGATCCGCGACGATCCCGGCCCCGCGCGTGCGGCGCTCGCGCGTCGCGGCGCCGCAGACGACCTCGACCGCCTGCTCGAGCTCGACCGGCGCCGTCGGGAGCTCCTGCCCGAGGTCGAATCACGGCGCGCGGCGCAGAACTCCGCCTCCGACGAAATCGCCGAGCGCAAGCGCGCGGGCGAGGACGCCGGCGAGGTGATCGCGAAGATGCGCGAGGTCGCGGCAGAGGTGAAGCGCTTCGAGGCCGAGCTCGGGGAGGTCGAGCGCGAGCTCGACGAGACCGCGGCGGCGCTGCCGAACCTGCCCGCCGCCGAGGCGCCGGACGGCGAGACCGACGCCGATGCCGTCGTCCTGCGCAAGGTCGGCGAGCGCCCGAGCTTCGACTTTCCGGTCCGTGACCACCTCGAGCTCGGCGTCGAGCACCGCTGGATCGAGGTCGAGAAGGCGGCGGCCGCCTCCGGGTCGCGCTTCGCATACCTGCTCGGCGACCTGGCGATGGCCGAGCTCGCCCTCGTGCGCTTCACGGTCGAACTGCTGCGGGACGAGGGGTTCGAGCCCGTCGTCCCGCCGGTCCTCGTCCGCGAGCAGCCGCTCTACGGGACCGGCTTCTTCCCCGGGGAGCGGGAGATGATCTACGAGGTTGCCCGCGACGAGCTCTTCCTCGTCGGGACCTCGGAGGTCTCGCTCGTCGCCCTCCATGCAGACGAGATCCTCGGGCCCGGCGAGCTGCCGCGGCGCTACGCCGGGATCTCGACCTGCTTCCGCCGCGAGGCGGGCGCCGCCGGCAAGGACACCCGCGGGATCTTCCGCGTCCACCAGTTCGACAAGGTCGAGATGCTCTCGTTCACGGAGCCGGCGGAGTCGGAGGCCGAGCACCAGCGGCTGCTCGCGCTCCAGGAGCGGATCCTCCAGGCGCTCGAGATCCCCTACCGGGTCGTCGACATCCCGGTCGGTGACCTCGGGGCGTCGGCGGCGCGCAAGTTCGATTGCGAGGCATGGATCCCGAGCCAGGGGCGCTATCGCGAGGTGACGTCGACCTCGAACACGACCGACTACCAGGCGCGGCGGCTCGGCTGCCGCTTCCGGCGCGAGCCCGAGGGCGCCCCCGAGCACGCGCACACCCTCAACGGCACCGCAGTCGCGGTCGGACGGATCCTGATCGCGCTGGTCGAGAACGGCCAGCGCGCCGACGGCAGCGTCCGGCTCCCGGACGCTCTCGCCGCCCAGGGCGTTCCCGGGGTGATCCCCGCCCCGCGCTGATTCCGTAATTTCCCGCACGCAGAGCACGGGTTTCCGCGAGTTTCGCGGCCCCGGCCAGTCAATATCTTGAAACGGTGGGAGATGACACAGGTGTCAGGCAGTCCGAGGCCGTGACCACGGTCGTCCTCGCCGACGACCACACGGTGGTTCGCAGCGCCCTGAGGATGCTGCTCGAGGCCGAGGAGGATCTCGACGTTGTCGCCGAGGCCGGCACCGCCGCCGAGGCGGTCCGCTACTGCATGGGCCACAAGCCCGGCGTTCTCGTCCTCGACCTCAACATGCCCGGCGAGGCCGGGCTCGAGGCGATCCCGAAGGTCCGCGAGGCCTCGCCGGAGACCGCGATCGTCGTCCTCACGATGCAGGACGATCCCGCCTTCGCGCGCGAGGCGATGCAGGCCGGCGTGCTCGGCTACGTCCTCAAGGAGGCGGCCGACGACGAGCTCGTGAACGCGATCCGGATGGCCGCCGAGGGGCGCACCTACCTCCAGCCCGAGCTCGGCGCGCGGCTGGCGTCGGAGCCGGCAGCGGTCGGCGACGACCTCAGCGACCGTGAGCTCGAGATCCTCCGGCTGATCGCCCTCGGGCATACGAACTCGGAGATCGCCGAGAAGCTGTTCCTCAGCGTGCGGACGGTCGAGTCGCACCGCGCCCACATCCAGCAGAAGCTGCGGATGACCAAGCGCTCCGAGCTCGTCCGCTACGCGCTCGAGCACGGCCTGCTCGAGCCCTAGCCCGCCTCCGCACCCGCAACTCTCAGCTTGACGTCGCCAGAGCGGGCGAATGCCGAGGACTCGGGAGCTCAGGCGGCGAGCTCGATCTCGATCGGCAGCGTCGCGCCGTTGACCGGCGTCGGCGGGGCGAGGGCCTGCCCGGCGACCTCGGCCAGGTGGGGCGCGAGGAACCTCCCGGCGACCTTCCCCGGTGGCCACCAGAGCGCATCGAGGCTGACCGTGCTCGTGTCGCCGAGCCCCCCACGGAGCTCGGTGCGCATGAAGCTCGGAGCCCCGCCGGTCATCAGGACTCCGCGGAGCACGGGCCGGAACGGCTCCGGGTCGAGCGGGGCGCCGGCGGCGCTCGCGACCGCGGTCGCGACCGAATACGCCTGCTGGGCGGCGAGCCCGCCCTGCTTGACGGCGAAGGTCGTCGCGTCGCCAGCCGCGTAGACGTCGGTCGCCGTCCGGACCCGGCCGAGCGGGTCGACGGGGATGAAGCCGTGCTCGTCCGCCGGCAGGCCGCTGAGCCGGGGCCCCTCGAGACGAGGCAGGGTGATCACCCGGTCGGCGGGGATCGAGCCGCCGGGCACGATCTCGAGCGCGCCCTCGGCGACCGCGGCCGGATGGCGCCCCGCGATCAGCTCGATGTCGCGGCGGCCGAGAAGCTCGCGGACGTGGCTGGAAGCGGTCGGTCCGAAGATGCCGAGCGGCGCGTCCTCGTAGGTGACCACGGTCAGCCGGCGCCCCTCGACGTCCGTGTTGACGAGGTGGGCGCTCGTCATCAGCGCGAGCTCGTAGAGCGGGAGCGGCCAGCCCGCGGCGGCGTGGACCGCGAACACGACCCGGTCGACCTCGCCGCTCTCGAGCTCGACCAGCAGCCGGGTGACCTCGTCCGCGTCGGCGACTCCCCAGAAGGTGAGCGCGCCCGGGAGGGCGAGTCGCATTCGCGCGCCGGGAGCGGCGATCAGCTTGTCGTAGTCGATCCGCGTCCCGTCCTCGGTGAACGCGCAGTGCTCGGAGGAGTCGACCGCGACGACGCGCGAGTTGACGAGCTCGGCGCCCGCGCCCGCCGCGAGGGCGGCGAGATCGAAGCGGTGCGCGCGCCCGAGCCCGAACGGCTCGCCGACGACGAGCGGCCGGTAGATGAACTCGCGCTCGGGGGCGACGAGGAGGACGGAGACGCGGTCGCCGGCGAGCCGACGGAGCGCGAGCATCGCCTCGAGGGCGGCGACTCCGCCGCCGACGATCACCACCCGGATCGGTCCGGTCTCGTGCTTGCGCCGCGCCTGCGATCGACGTCTGTCGGCCATCAGGTTCAGCCTAAGATCGCCGCGACGCCTCTACATCAGCGGGACGCACGGCTTCTGCTGCGGAGAACTACGACGGCTAACTACCTAACCCCTTCGCCGTCCTCGGGATCGAGGTCGAGCGAGCACGAGTTGATGCAGTAGCGCAGGCCCGTAGGCCGCGGGCCGTCCTCGAAGACGTGGCCGAGGTGGCTCCCGCAGCGGGCGCACAGGACCTCGGTGCGGCGCATGAAGTGGCTGCTGTCGAGCCGGGTCTCGACCGCGTCGCTACTCGCCGGCTCGAAGAAGCTCGGCCAGCCGGTCCCCGAGTCGTACTTGGTCTCGGAGCTGAACAGCTCCTGACCGCACGCGCGGCAGCGGTAGGTGCCCGGCTGCTTGGCGTCCCAGTAGGCCCCGGTGAACGCCCGCTCCGTGCCGCCCTCGCGGAGCACGTGGTACTCCTCGGGCGAAAGCTCGCCCCGCCACTCCGCCTCTGGCTTGTCGATCCGTTCCGGCATCACCCCCAATGATGACCGACTGCCCGCAGGACGCCGAAAGCCCCCGCCCGGCCACGAGATGCAAGAGACCGAACGGGGGCATAAGGCTGGGACCTGGAGTGAGGTCCCGCGGACCCAGGAGGTGGGATGCTTGGTCCGATCTCAGTATCGATCGGGCGCCGGCGCGTGGCATCCCGAGTCCACCCCTAATTTCGCTCAGTAATTCCCCGCAGCACCGCGGATGGCGCTGTGGACCGACCGCAGCGAGGTCGGGATCTCGATCTTGATCTCGGTTCCGGAGCCCGGCGCCGACGCGATCGACATCCTGCCGTTGACGAGCGCGGCGCGCTCGCGCATCCCGCGGAGGCCGAAGCCGTTGCTCCTCCGCGAGGTGTCGAACCCGACCCCGTCGTCGCGGATCCGCAGCCTGATCCAGTCCCGGCCCTCGGTCGCCTCGAGGTCGACGTGCTCGGCGCGGGAATGCTTGCTGATGTTCGTCAGCGCCTCCTGGACGATCCGGTAGACGGAGCTCTCGATCTCGCGATCGAGCCGCTCGGAGCGCTCGGCGCCGTAGCGCATGTCGATCCGCGCGTCGATCTCGACGCCGCTCGTCGCCTGGCTGTGCTCGACCAGGGTCTCGAGCGCGGCCTCGAGGCCGAGCTCGTCGAGCGCGACGGGTCGCAGCTCGGCGATCAGCGAGCGCAGGTTGGCGATCTCGTCGGCGAGCTGGGCGACGGCGACCTCGACCGCGTTCTCGAGCCTCTCGCCGCCCCCCCGGAGCGCCGCCGAGAGGCTGACCCGAAGCGCGCCCAGCCCCTGGAGGGTCTCGTCGTGGAGCTCGCGCGCCCAGGTCGAGCGCTCACGCTCGGAGGCGTCGATGCTGAATCGCAGCCGGTCCTCGGCCACCGTCTGCGCGGTCGCGACCGCGGTTGCCGCGCTGGCGGCGAAGGCGATCAACAGCCGCTCGTCCTCGGCGTCGAACTCCGGGCCGTCCCGAAGCCGGTCGAACGCGACGATCAGTCCCAGCGCCTGTCCCCGGAAGGTGAGCGGCACGAGCAGCGCCGATTCGGCTCGCGAGCCGAGATCGCCTGGATCGAAGCCGAGCCGCGCCCCCGCTGCCCCGATCCGCTCCGGCAGCCCGTCGCGGCAGACCCGCCCCCACGCTGAGTCGAGCGGGACACGCTCGCCGACCACCTCGCGCTCGAGGTCGCCGGCCCAGTTCACGACCTCGAGCTCTCCCCGGTCCTCGAGCATGACGAGCACCGTCCTCGCTTCGACCAGCGCCCGCCCGCGCTTGGCCACGGTCTCGAGAACTCGCCCGAGGTCGGTTTCGCCGCCGACCGCCCGCGCGATCTCGGTCGTCGCCTCGAGCCCCCGCACCGCGCGCTCGAGCTCGGCCCGGCGCTCGCGGACGGTGGTGTACAGGCGCGCGTTCTCGATCGCGATCGAGGCCCACTCGGCGAGGATCACCACCGCCTGCTCGTCGGCCTCGTCGAACTCCCCGCCGTCCTTCTCGGTCAGGTAGATGTTCCCGAACGCCTCGCCGCGGATCATGATCGGGACGCCGAGGAACGTGTCCATCGGCGGGTGCCCGTGGGGGAACCCGAACGACCGCGGGTGGTCGCCGACCCGGCTCAGCCGCAGGGGCGTGGGGTCTTCGATCAGGAGCCCGAGGACGCCCCGGCCGCGCGGCAGGTTGCCGATCACCCGCCGGGTGCGCTCGTCGATGCCGAGGGTGACGAACCGCTCGAGCCCGGCGCGCCTGCCGTCGAGGATCCCGAGTGCGGCGTAGCGGGCGCCGGTGACGTCGCGAGCCGCGTCGAGGACGCGGTTCAGGACCGCGTCGAGGTCGAGCTCGGAGACGAGCGCCCGCCCGACGTCGAGCAGGCGAGTCAGGCGCCGCTCACCGAGGCCCCCGTGCGCGGCCCCATCCTCCTCAGCCATGTGGTGAATGTAACGAACAGCACGCCCCCGGTGCGCCGGTCGGCCCCGCCGTGGGCATGCGGTGGCGACTCAGATCAGCTTTCCGAGGCGGCGAATCTGGAATCCGCGGATGATGTCGGTGACGCCCGCCATCAGCGCCCAGATCCCGGCGAAGACGAGCAGCACGTACTCCTTCTCGATCAGCAGCTGGCCGCTGGTCCAGAACGCGAGCACGACCATCAGGATTCCCGCGATCAGGCCGAGCCACCAGAGCTCGTTGACCTCCTTGGCGACGAACGCGTCGATGATCCAGAACACGCCGACGACCAGGAACAGGAAGCCGAGCACACTCGCGAGGGCCTCGAACGTGCTTCCCGGGCTGATCAGCGCGATCACCCCGGCGATCGCGAACAGCACCCCGAAGAGCGCGTAGAGCCAGCGCAGCCGATCGACCAAGCCCGCGACGGCGAGCTGCTGGACGGCGGCGCCGATGAACATCAGCCCGATGATCACCCCGACGGTCGTCACCGACGCGTCGTCGAACTGGAGGATCACGAGCGCGACCGCCATCCAGACGATCCCCGTCGCGACCCAAAGCCACCACAGTCGCGAGATCCCTGCCGCCGCCTCGCGCTCGGCGGCGCTGAGTGAGCTCTCCATCCCCGTGTGCTCCTTCCGTGTGCTCTCCGCCCGAGGGCGTCGCGCTCCCCGGATCGCGGCTTGCGGCGGCAATCTATCCGAGCACGCGGCGGTGCGAAGCGGGCGATCCGGCCTGCACCGCTACGCCGCGACGCGCCGGGGCGGGCGCGTCGCCCGCGTCGCATGGCGGCGCTCGACCGGCTCGCGCCCCCACCCCGCGGCGCGGGCGAAGGCGAGGAGCTTGGCGAAGTAGGCGCGCAGCGGCGGAGGCTCGAGCCGGTGCGGTGCGAGCGCCGCGCGGGCGCGGGCGTCGTCGTAGGTGGTCGGCATCGAGAAGTACGGGAAGTACGGCTCGCTTCGGCGCAGCGCCCGCTTCGTCGCGGCGCTGCCGGTCCGCAGCAGCACCGGATGGATCGTCCGCCGGTAGAACCGCGGCGAGACGATCCGCGGTGGGGGACGGTGGAGCTGCTCGGAGGCGAGCTCGATCAGCTCGCCGACACTGGTCGCCCGCTCCCCGGCGGTCAGGTGGTAGGTGCTCCCGGGACGGCCGGCGAGGGTGACGATCGCGTCGGCGACGTAGTCGACCGGGACGACGTCGACCGGCGCCCCGGGGTCGGCCGGGATCGCCGGGTAGGACCCGCCCGCGAACGCCCGCAGCGGCCAGTAGATGACGTTGAATGCCGGGGTCCAGCCGGTGCGCGAGTCGCCGACGACGATGCTCGGGCGCAGGACCTGGACCGGGAGCGATGGCGACCGGCGGCGGACCAGCACCTCGGCCTCGAACTTCGACCGCTCGTATGCGTTCCTGAACTCCTGACCGACTTCGAGGTCCGACTCGGCGAAGCTCCCGCGGTGGGTGCCGGCGACATAGGCGGTCGAGACGTGGGTGAAGCAGTCGAGGCCGTCGCGCTGCTCGCAGAGCGCCGCGAGGTCGAGCAGCCGGCTGGTCCCGGCGACGTTGATCGCACGCGACTCGTCGATCCCGAGGGTGAACGAGACCGAGGCGGCGCAGTGGATGATCTCCCCGATGCGCTCGGCGAGCCACTCGCGTCTCGCGCCGCTGAGCGCGAGGCCGGGGACGGTCAGGTCGCCGGCGATCGCGATCGCACGCTCCGCCCACGGCTCGTGGCTTCCGAGCAGGGAGACGATCGTCCGCTCAAGCCTCGCCTGCGCCCCCTTCGCGGTCCGGGCGCGGACGAGCACGTACACGGGCCGGTCCCCCTCGACCAGCAGCCGCGCCAGCACCTCGCCGCCGAGGAACCCCGTCGCCCCGGTCAGCAGCGTGCCCCGGCCCCGATCGATGTCGCCGTCGAGCATGACGACGACGGTACGGATCGACGGGACCCGCGCCTATCGACGCAGGTCCAGTGATCGATCGCGGGAATTCGCCGCCCGGTCGAGCGGGCTCAGGCGACCGCGCGCCAGCCTGCGAGCGTCTCGTCGGAGGCGAGCCGCTTGAGCGCTCGGGCCTCGAGGTCGCGGGCGGTCTGCTGGGTGACCCCGAGCTCGCGCGCGATGTCGCGGATGCTCCGCGTCTGGCGGCCGCCGGTGCCGAACCGGGCCTCGACGACCTTGCGCTCGTCCTCGGGAAGCTTCGCCAGCGCCGCGCCGACGGCCTCTTCCTGCTCGCGCTCGAGCACCTCGTCCTCGAGGTCGCCGGTGCTCTCGGCGTGGAGCTCGCCGAGGGTGGTGTCGCCGTCGGAGGTCACCGGAGCGTCGAGGCTGGTGGTCACCCTCGTCAGGTCGCGGATCGCCATCACCTCGTCGAGCGGCAGCTTCGCCTTCTTGGCGATCTCCTCGTCGGTCGGCTCGCGATTGAGCTCGGTCGTCAGCTCGGTCGCGGTCCGGTTGACGGTCCGCTCGCGCTGAGCGATGTGGGCGGGGATCCGGACCTGGCGGCCGGTGTTGTCGAGGCCGCGCTGGATCGACTGCTTGATCCAGAGCACCGCGTAGGTCGAGAACTTGTAGCCCCGGCGCCAGTCGAACTTCTCGGCCGCCCGGATCAGGCCGAGCATCGCCTCCTGTACCAGGTCCCCGAGCGGCAGGCCGTGGCCCTGGTAGCGGCGAGCGAACTTGATCACCAGGCGCAGGTTCGAGTTGATCAGACGCTCCTTCGCCTCGAGGTCGCCGCGCTCGATCGCCTTCGCGAGCTCGACCTCCTCGGCGGCGGTGAGCAGGGGGTAGCGCATCGCCTCGTTGATGAACAGCTGCAGGCTGTCGGTGGTCTCGGTCGCGGCCTCGTGGGCAGCACGACGCTGACCGGCCGTGACGGTCGTGATCTGGCTGTCGTGGTCGCCGCGATGGCGGCGGTTGTTCGCGCGCTGGTCGCCACCAGCGCCCCTGGTGCGAGGCATCGGTCTCCTATAATCGTCGGTCGTGGATCATCCCCACGGCATTCGCCGCAGGGGACGGGTTCCCCCACCCGGCTTCAGAAAGTATAGCGCTGGTGAGGCAATCGTGCAAGTCCTGCCACGCGCCGAATCCGGCTCGGTTGCATCGATCGCGTCTCCGTATACCCCGATCCGGGCGTCGGTTTCATCGATCGCCCAAGTTTCCGCCCGGACGGAGCGTCGACGGGATGGCTAGCCGGTCGCTGGGCTCACTTTGACCGACTCGACAAAGCCGCGGACGTCGGCGGCGGGATCGGAGTACGCGTCTCCGAGCGCCTCCTCGACCGCGGCCATGTACTCGGTCGCCCAGGCCGGGAAGTCGTAGTCGATCGCCTTCAGGAACTCGAGCGTCACCGCGAGTCGGATGTCGGCGATCGACGGCTGATCGCCGCCGATGAACCGCCTGCCGTCGAGGAAGTGGGCGTGGAAGGCCTCGAGCGGGAACGCGATCGCCTCCTCGGCGTCCTTCTGCGCCTTCGCCTTCATCGCCTCGTCGGCGTCGGAGGTCGCGACCTCGCCGGCGTACTGCGGAAAGCCGAGCGTCGGGTAGGTGGCGCGGGCGACGAGCGGATACAGCGTCCCGACGAGGTAGAACATTGCGCTGTCGACCATCGCCCGCTCGCCGGGGTCGGTGGGGTAGAAGCGATCGAGCCCGTGCTTGTTGCAGAGGTACTGCATGATCGCGCAGCTCTCCCACATCGACCCGCGCGGGAGCCCGTCCTCCTCGAGCATCGGCGTCAGCGCCGCCGGGTCCTTGCGCAGGAACTCGGGCTCATCCTTCTTTCCCCAGACGTCTAGCTCCTCGAAGTCGAGCCCCGCGGCGCGGACGAAGACTCGCGCCGAGAGGTTGTTGACGCTCGGCTTGAGGATGCTGAGCGTGTTCGTTGCCATCTGATCTCCTCCTCGATCCCGCCGCGAAGCGGGGTTCTGCCTACTTGTATGGGTCCTTGGGCGAGCGATCCTCGGAGAGCGAGCTCCGGGACCGCTCGGCGAGTGCCTCGATCGCGTCCGCCCGGTGCACCTGGTCGATGTTGTAGTCGCCGCGCTCGGTGCGGATCCGGTGCGCCTCGAGCAGCACCTCGGCGTGGGTTGCGCCGTGTGGGGGCTCGAACCGGTACGACGAGAGCTCGACCAGCAGGCCGAGCGGGTCGTCGAAGTAGATCGAGTCCATGAACCCGCGATCCTTGACGCCGCTGTGGCGGATGCCGCGCTCGTCGAGCCGCTCGACCGCCTGGCGAAACGTGGCCTGCGAGACCGAGAACGCGAGATGGTGCACGCAGCCGATGTCGGTCGACGTCCGGGTTGGGTCGGGCGCGCGCTCCTCGTTCGTGAACACCGTGACGAGGCGCCCGTCGCCGGGATCGAAGTAGAGGTGGCTCTCGGAGGGGTTGTCGAGGTTCGGCTGCTCGAAGACGAACGGCATCCCGAGGACGCCCTCCCAGAAGTCGATCGACCTCCGGCGGTCGGCGCCGACGATCGTGATGTGGTGCACGCCCTGGGTCTGCAGCTTTTGCACCGCTCTCCTCAGCCCTCCGGTCGCTCGATCAGCGTCGACTTGTACTCGCTGCGTCGCAGGCTTCCCCACGGCACGAGCTCGATCGTTGTCTGAACAATCAGTGCGTCGCGAAGCTTCTCACGAATCGCGTCCGCGAGTCCATGCTCGGGTCCGACCCCCGGCGCGAGCTCGACCGCGACGGGCAGCGGAGGCTGCTGCTTCACCCCGGGGGCGGCGGGACGGACGACGACGTTGCCGCTCGTCCGCGGCGCGAAGCCTCCGACCACGTCGCGGATCGCCTGCGGGAAGACGTTGACGCCGCGGACGATCACCATGTCGTCGGTCCGCCCGATGCAGCGGATCCGCGGCCCGGTTCGCCCGCACGGGCAGGCGCCGGAGCGGACGACGACGTGGTCGCGGGTGCGGAACCGAAGCAGGGGAGCGGCGCGGTGGCGCAGATGCGTCAGCACCAGCTCTCCCGACGCACCGTCGGCGAGCTCTCGCGAGGCGCCGGTCTCCGGATCGATCAGCTCGGCGTGGACGTAGCCCCGCGCGCCGAAGTGCATCCCGCCCTGCTCGCCGCACTCGCCCCACAGCGAGACCCCGATGTCCCCGACCCCCATCGCCTCGGTCACCTTTGCTCCCCAGCCCGCTTCGAGCTTGGCGCGGAACGCCGGCTCGCCGCCGCCCGGCTCCCCGGCGACGAGGACCCGCTCGATGCTCGATCCGGCGAGGTCGATCCCGGCCTCGTCCGCGCGCTCGAGCAGGTAGGCGGCGTAGGAGGGGGTGAGCACCGCCGCCGCGGGGCGCAAACGCTCGATCGCGGCGAGGACTCGCTCGCTGCTTCCGGCGCCGAGCGGGACGTGGCAGACGCCGAGGCGATCGAACGACGCGAGCGCGGCGCCGGCGGCGAACGGGCCGGCGTTGTACGTGGTGACGACCCGATCGGCGGGATCGATGCCGGACGCGGCGTAGCTGCGCGCCGACGCGGTGACCCAGTTGTCGAGGTCGGCTGCGGTGAGCGGGATGTAGCTGGGGGCGCCGGTGGTCCCGCTGGTCAAGTAGATGCGGACGACCTCCACCGGGTCGGCGCACAGGTGCGCGCCGATCGGGTTCTCCGCCGTCGCCGTCGCCCTGAGCTCCGCTTTCTCGGTCAGCGGCAGCCGGCCGACCTCGTCCAGGCCGCCGGCGTCGGCGGCCGCCTCGACTCCCGCGGCTGCGAGCTTGTCGCGGTAGAAGGGCGAGCGCTCGAGCAGGTAGGCGATCTGGTCGCGGTAGCTCGGGTCGTCGGCGCCGAGCTGCTCCTCCCAGGGGCGGGTCTCGACCTCGGCCGGGGGGATCACGGACCGGTGTCCGGCGGCGGCTCGTAGGCGATGGCGTCCTCCGCCTCGGCGGCGAGCTCGAACCCGAGTGGTGCGTCGCGCTCCTCGGCGAGGTGGGCGAGCAGCCCCGCGGTGCGGGCGAGGATCGGAATCGCCTTCACCGTCTCGCCGGGGAAGCCGAGGTCGAGCATCAACGCGGCGATCGGCATCGAGATGTTCATCACCAGCGGCCGGCCCCAAGCCTCCGCGACCGCGTCTTTGAAGCAGCGGGTGAGCTCGACGTAGCGCCCGGCGACGCCGCGCTCGTCGGCGAGCTCGAGGATTCGCTCGGCGCGGGGATCGACCGGCTTGTGGACCGGGTGACCGAAGCCGGGGAGCCGCCGGCCGGCGCCGCGCAGCTCGGCCGAAATCGCCGCCGCAGCCGCCGCGGGGCTCGCGCCCGCGTCGACGCGCTCCGCGGCTTCTGCGAGCACCCTCGCGCAGGCCTCCGAGGTCCCGAGCATCACCGGGCCGCAGCCGAGGATCCCGGCGGCGACTGCGCCTTGAAGCGAGTCGGGATCGGCGGCGAGGGTCATCCGCGCGGCGATGTTCGTCGGCATCATCCCGTGCTCGGCGATCGCGACCAGCAGCAGGTCGAGGAAGAACCGCTGGTCGGGGGTCGGCTCGCGCCCGGTGAGCAGGAGGTGGAAGTACTCGGTGAAGCTCAGCCGGCCCATCAGCTCGCCGGTCAGGTCTCGCCCGCGGACCTCGATCCGGTCCGGATGCGCCTGGCTGATCCGCGTGATCCGCTCCGTGCGCGCCACGGCGGCGACGGTATGGATCGGCGCGGCGGCTGTCAAGCCGAGCCGCGGCCGCGGGGCCGGGCTCGCCTCGCGCCCTGCCGACGCCGCCGCGGGCCCCTGCCGACGCCGGCCGGCGGGCTTGTGATAGCAATCGGTCTGGCCACTTGGCCAGCCGGCCAGTGGCACCAGAGCGAAGGAGGAGAGCACCGTGGTCGAGGAGTACGCGCTGCCGGCGACGCCCGAGGAGGCGGTGCGGCTGGTCGCGGACGACCCCGATGCCGTAGTCATGGGCGGCGGAACCACGCTGATGCCGCGAGCGACGCTCGGCGAGCTCAACGGCAGGCGGGTGATCGGCCTCGCCCGGGCGGGGATCGACCAGGTGCGAAGCAACGGGATGACCACGCTGGGCGCGATGACGCCGCTGCGGGCACTGACCGAGATCGACGACGTGCCGTTGCTCGCCAACGCAGCACGCTCGATCGGGAGCCAGCCGCTGCGAGTCACCGCGACGGTGGGCGGCAACCTGCTCGTTGGCGCGCCGTACGGCGATCTGGTGCCGGCGTTGCTGGCGCTCGACGCCGAGATCGGCGTCGCGGGGGCGAACGGCGAGCGGCGCCTGCCGCTCGCCGAGGCGCTCGAGCAGGGCGGGGTCGTCGCGCCCGGCGAGCTCTTGCTCGAGGTGGCGGTTCCACCGGTCTCCGGCGCGACCGGCTACCACCGCTGCGCCCGTCGCGAGGCCAACGCGCCGCCGGTGGTCGCCGTCGCCGCCCGTCTCCGCCGCGACGGCGGGTCGATCGCCGACGCTCGGGTCGCGATCGGCGCCGTCGGCTCGCGGGCGGTGCGCGCGGCCGACGCCGAGGCCGCGCTGACCGGGTCGGCGGGCTCGCCGGACGACATCGACGCCGCGGTCGCCGCCGCGACGGCGGCGGTCGAGCCCGCCGACGACTCGGTGGCGAGTGCCTGGTATCGCGCGCGGATGACCGAGGTCTCGGTCCGCCGCGCGCTTGAGGCGGCGCTCGGGGAGGCTGGAAGCTGATGGTTGCTGCCGCCAGGCCGGTCGCATTCGAGCTCAACGGCGAGCCCGTCGCGGTGCTCGCGAGGCCCCTCGCGACCCTCCAGTCGGTGCTCCGCGAGCAGCTCGGGATGACGGGGACCAAGGCCGGCTGCCGCCAGGGCGGCTGCGGGAGCTGCACGGTCCAGGTCGACGGCGAGCCGACGCTGTCGTGCCTGGTGCCGGTCGAGCACGTCGCCGAGCGGGCGGTGACGACGATCGAGGGCCTCGGGACACCCGAGCAGCCGAGCCCGCTCCAGGAGGCCTTCCACGAGGGATTCGCCACCCAGTGCGGCTTCTGCACTCCGGGGATGATCACCGCCGCCGCGGCGCTCCTGGAGCGCAATCCGGACCCGTCGCGGGAGGAGATCGGCGAGGCGCTCGCCGGCAACGTCTGCCGCTGCACCGGGATCGCCCCGATCGTCGCCGCGGTCGAGGACGCGGCCGCGCGGATGCGCGAGCGGGAGCGGACGTCGGCGTGACCGGCAACGGCAAGCCTTTCGACGTCGTCGGCCGGACGCAGGAGCGGCGCGAGGCGCGCGGCCACGTCACCGGGTCGACGACCTACATCGACGACGTCAGCTTTCCGCGGATGTGCCACATGAAGGCGGTCCGCAGCCCGCTCCCGCACGCCCGCGTGCGCGGGATCGACTTCTCCGAGGCGGAGAAGGTGCCGGGCTACGTCGCTCACCTGACCGCCGCCGACGTGCCGAAGAACGTCTACACGATCCTCTGCCTGATCGGGGTCGAGCCCGACGAGGAGAAGGTGCTAGCAGACGATCGCGTCCGCTATGTCGGCGAGCCGATCGCGGTCGTCGTCTGCGACACCGAGGCGGCGGCGTTCGAGGCGGCGGCGAAGGTGAAGCTCGATCTCGAGGAGCTCGAGGCGGTGTTCGACGTCGAGGAAGCGCTCGAGCCCGAAGCCCCGATCGTCACCCACTGGGGCACGAACTACTTCGTCTACGAGGGCCACCACTGCCGCCGGGTCCGCTACGGCGACGCGCCCGCCGCTCGCGAGCAGGCCGACCGGGTGATCAGCAGCCGCTACCAGCTGAGCCCGATCGAGCACGCGCCGGTCGAGCCGACCGGATGTGTCGCCAAGCCCGAGGCCGACGGGCGGGTGACGGTCCACACGAACACGCAGGCGATCTTCTTCAGCCTCGACAACACGGCGATCATCCTCCAGGTCCCGCCGCACAAGCTGCGGTTCGTCGGCGGCACGGTCGGAGGCGGCTTCGGCGGCAAGGTCGACGTGATCGTCGAGCCGCTGGCGACGCTCGCGGCGATGAAGACCGGGCGACCGATCAAGTACGTCTACACCCGCGAGGAGGAGATGCGGGTCTCCTCGACCCGCAGCGCGAGCCGGATCTACATCACCGACGGGGTCAACGACGACGGGACGATCGTCTCCCGGGAGGTCACCACCTACCACGACGCCGGCGCCTACAGCCGCCACAGCCCGTACGGCTGCACCAAGCACGCCGCGAACGCCGCCGGCCCGTACACGATCCCCAACGTCGCGGTCGACGTCCACTGCGTCTACACCAACCGCGTCCCGTCGAGCGCGATGCGCGGGTTCGGGGTCACCGAGGCGTCGTTCGCGCTCGAGATGCAGATGGACCGGATCGCGCGCGAGCTCGGCGCCGACCCCTGGGAGCTCCGCCTGCGCCAGGCCTACCGCAACGGCGACGACCGCCCCTACCGGAAGACGACCGAGGACGCGACCCTGGTCGAGACGATCCAGGCCGCGGCTGAGCTCGCCGGGGTCGAGCTGTCGGCCGAGCTGCGCGAGATGTCCTCCGACGATCGGGAGGGGGTCAGTCGATGAGGGCGAGCGACATTCATGTCGCGAGAGCGACATGTGCCGTTGGGTCGATGAGGGCGAGCGACAGCCATGTCGCGAGCGCAGCATGTGCCGTTGGGTGCGTGATCGCGCCGAGCGAGGGAGGCGATCGGGCGTGAGCATCCTGCGAGGACGCGGGATCGCCGCGGTCAACTACCCGACCGGGATGAACCTCGGCGGCGACCCGAGCCAGGCTCTGATCCACTCGACGCCCACGGGCGCGTTCATGATCGTCCTGTCGAGCACCGACCTCGGCCAGGGCCTGCGGACGGTGATGGCGCAGATCGGCGCCGAGACGCTCGGGGTCCCGCTCGAGACGGTCCACGTCGACACCGCCGACTCCGACACCGGGCCCCATTGCATGGGAACGTTCGCGAGCCGGGCCACGCACCGGGTCGGGAACGCGATCATCAAGGCCGCGGACGAGGCCCGCGAGGCGCTGCTCGAAGTCGCCGCCGACGAGCTCGAGGCGGCGCCCGAGGATCTCGAGACCGATGGCGAGGGCAACATCCGCGTCGTCGGCTCGCCCGACCGCAGCATCTCGGTCACCGACGTCGCGCTCGCCGCGCACTTCAAGCACGGGCGGACGATCTCTGGCCGGGGCATGTACATGAAGCCGAAGAGCGACGTCGTCCCCGAAACCGGCGAGATGGACCCCGACTCGACCGAGGCGCACGCGTGCACGGTCGCCGAGGTCGAGGTCGACACCGAGACCGGCAAGGTGACGGTGACGAGCCTGAAGAGCGCCTACGAGGTCGGCCGGGCGATCAACCCGGCGCTCGTCCAGGGCCAGATCACCGGCGGCGCCTGGATGGGGATGTCGCACGCGCTCTACGAGACGACGGCCCCGTACTACCCGGCGATCGACCACAGCCCCGCCGACTTCAGCCACTACCTGATGCCCGGCGTTGCCGAGCTCCCGGAGATCTCCTCGACGATCCTCGAGATGCCCTCGGTCAACGGCCCGTTCGGGATGAAGGGCGTCGGCGAGATGACCGCGAACTCGCCGATCCCCGCGATCGCGAACGCGGTCACCGACGCGATCGGGGTCCAGATCACCGAGCTTCCGATCACCCCCGAGAAGGTGCTGCGCGCCCTCGCCGAGGGCGACGGCGCGGGATCGGAGCAGGAAGCGTGAGCGAGACGGTGTTCGCGTGAGCCGGTCGCCGTTCGGGAGCTTCAACGGCGTCGAGCCGTACGAGTTCGCCCCCGGGGTCCGCATCCACGGTGTCGGCGGCGAGCAGGTGATGATCTGCCGGGCGACGTACGAGCCGGGCAAGCGAGTCGAGCGCCACAGCCACGAGCACACCGAGCAGGTGATGGTGATCCTCGACGGCGAGGTGACGATGACGATCGAAGACGAGACCCGCACCCTTCGGCCCGGCGACACCGTCGTCGTCAACCGCGGCCTCGAGCACGAGCTCCACTCCGAGACCGGATGCACCTTCATCGAGGCGCTCGCCCCGGTGCCGCTCGACCACGTCCCCGACCGCGAGCGCGACCTCGTCCTCGGGCCCGACGGCGGCGCCAGCCACGTCGAACGCTGAGAGATCTGAGATGGCAACCGAGGCGCCAGCCGAAGCGGTCGAGTTCCGGGCGCTCGCGCGCTCGGGGTTCGTCGCCGACGCGATCCTGACGATCAAGGACATGATCCTCGACGGGCGGCTCGAGCCCGGCGACCGGCTCCCCTCCGAGCGGGCGCTGAGCGAGGCGCTGGGGGTCAGCCGGCCGACGGTCCGCGAGGCGATCGGGTCGCTGCAGGCGATGAACATCCTCGAGAGCCGCCACGGCTCGGGGACGTTCGTCACCTCGCTCAGCGTCGAGGAGCTGCTGCGCCCGCTCCAGTTCGCGCTCGCGCTCTCGGACTTCGCGCTCGAGCACCTGTTCGAGGTCAGGCTGATGCTCGAGCCGGGAGCGGCCGCGCTCGCGGCCCAGCGGGCGAGCGAGGTCGAGCTCGAGCTGCTGCGCGACTGCGCCCGGCGGGGGAACGCCCCCGGGATCGACCCGGCCGAGCTCGTGCGCGTCGACGTCGAGCTTCATCGCACGATCGCCCAGGCCGCCGCGAACCCGCTGCTCCAGCGGCTGCTCGCGAGCATCGCCGCGCTCGCCGAGGAGAGCCGCGGCTACACCGTCCGCCTGCCGGGGGTGGCGAAGAGCACCGCCGGCGAGCACGACCGGATCGCCGAGGCGATCTGCGCCCGCGACCCCGACCGCGCCCGCGCGGCGATGGTCGCGCACATCACCCGGATCCGCGACGCCGCGATCGTCGACCGCGGTCGGCCGCCGTCCGAACCGGCGACGGTCTAGGCACGCGCCCACGAGATCAACCGAAGGAAGGGAGCCTGATGCATCTGGGAACCGCGCAGCACGACGGCCGGCTGGTGCCGGTGGCGGTCGAGGGCGAGAGCCTGCGTCCGCTCGGCGTCCCGTCGCTGCTCGACCTGATCCGCTCCGGCGAGCCCGCGCCGTCTCCGGCCGCCGAGCCGCTCGCCGATGCGCGCCTGACCGCGCCGATCCGGCCCGGGAAGATCGTCGCGATCGGGCTCAACTACCTCGACCACATCCGCGAGCAGGGGATCGAGAACCCCCCCGAGCGGCCGATCGTGTTCACGAAGTTCCCGTCGAGCGTGATCGGCGACTCGGAGACGATCGAGCTCGACCGCTCGCTCACCGAGCGCGCCGACTGGGAGGTCGAGCTCGCGGTGGTGATCGGCTGGCGGATGCGCCGCGTCCCGGCCGCGGACGCGCTCTCGTACATGTTCGGGTACACCGTCGCCAACGACGTTTCCGCCCGCGACGTCCAGTTCGCCGACCACCAGTGGGTGCGGGGGAAGAGCCTCGACACCTTCTGCCCGCTCGGGCCGGTGATCGTCACCGCCGACGAGCTCCCCGAGATCGGCGCGCTCGCGCTGCGCACCCGCGTCAACGGCGAGCTGGTCCAGGACTCCTCGACGTCGGAGATGCTGTTCGGGGTCCCCGAGCTGCTCGCGTTCTGCTCGGCGAGCTTCCCCCTCGATCCCGGCGACATCCTCCTCACCGGCACGCCATGGGGCTGCGGCGAGTTCATGGACCCGGTCCGCTCGCTCCAGGACGGTGACGTCGTCGAGTGCGAGGTCGAGGGGATCGGGACGCTCACCAACCCGGTCGCCGAGATCGCCCCCGCCCCGAGCGGCTGAGCGGGCGCCCCCGTCGGGCCGGCGGGCGAGCGGTTACCGTCCGGCGATCAAATGGGATCGCCGATCGATCGCATCGACGGATTCGCCCTCGACCTCGACGGGGTCGTCTGGCTCGCCGGCGAGCCGATTCCCGGTGCCCCGGAGGCGGTCGGGCGGCTGCGCGAGCGCGCCCCGGTGGTCTTCCTCACCAACGACCCGCGCAGCACCCGGGAGCAGTATCTCGAGCACCTGCGCGCGGTTGGGGTGGAGGCCGAGCTCGACGAGATGCTTACGTCGAGCGCTGCCGCGGCCGAGATCGTCGCCCGCAAGGCCCCGGGCGCGCGAGTCTACGTCGTCGGCTCCGACGCCCTCGGTCGCGAGCTTGCGGCGGCGGGGCTCGAGGTCACGGGTCGCGGCGGGCCGGGGGTCGACTTCGTCGTCGTCGGCGGCCACTCCGGGTTCGACTACGCCGAGCTCGCCGGGGGGATGGCCGCGGTCCGGGCCGGCGCCGAGCTGTGGGCGACGAACCGCGATCCGGTCTACCCGACCGCAACGGGGCTGCTGCCCGGAACCGGGGCCGTGGTCGCCGCGGTCGAGACCGCGTCGGGGCGCGCCGCGCGGGTGGCGGGGAAGCCCGAGCGGCCGATGTTCGAGGCGGCACGCCGGCGCCTCGGAGCTGAGCGCCCGGTGATCGTCGGCGACAGCCTCGACTCGGACATCGCCGGCGGGGCCGGAGCCGGGTTCGCAACCGTGCTCGTGCTCAGCGGACGGGCGAGCGCGGCCGACGCCGACGCCGCTCCGGTCCGCCCCGACGTCGTCGCCGATGATCTTCCGGCGTTCGTCGCCGGCCTCGACTAGGGTCTCGGCGCCCGGGATGCCGCCGCCCCGGAATCGTCGGGGGCCGCCGGCTTGAGGTTGGCGAGGCCGGCGAGCAGCGGCACCGCGGCGAGCGCGAGCAGCGCGAGCTCGCCGTCCCCGGAGCTGATCGCGGCCCCGATCGCCGGCATCACCGCGAGCGGGAGGAGGTTGCCGCCGACGCTCAGCAGCCCGACCGCGGCGATCCGCGACCCGGGAAACAGCCGTTGCGCCTCGTCGTACATCGTCGCGTACGGGATCGCGAACCCGGCGCCGGCGACAGCGATCCCGACTGCGGCCAGCGGCCAGCCGCCGGCGAGCGCCAGCAGCACCAGCCCGGCGGCGGCAGCGAGCGGCGCCACGCCCCCGAGCGCGGCGGTCGAGCGGCCCTCGGCGTCGAGCCGGGCGCCCTCCGGGCGAAGGACCGTGGTCAGGGCGTAGAGGGCGAAGCCGAGCAGGCCCGCGCCGGCGGCCGACAGCCCGACGTCGGTGGTCAGGTAGGGAACCAGCCACACCCCGAGCACGTAGGGGACGCCGAGCGAGGTCGTGAACAGGAGCTCGAGCCTCCATGGGGCGAGGCGGCGGACCGACAGGCGGGCGACCGCGAGCACGCTGCCACTCGGGACCGTCACGTCGCCGGCTCGGGGCAGCATCGCGAGGGCGACGAGGCCGAGCGCTCCCGAGAGCGCGAAGTCGAGCCGCCAATCGATCCCCGCCACCCGCATCAGGCTTCCGATCCCGAGCGCTCCCGCTACTCCGAGCATCACCGCGCCGCCGAAGACGCCGACGATGCGAACGCCGCCGGCCTGCTTCGCGAGCACCGGGCCGATCACGAGCGCGAGCCCGAGGCCCGCCCCGGCGATAACGCGGCCGGCGGCGAGCCCGGCGTAGATCGGGCTCGCCGCGAGCAGGGCGTTGCCGGCGACGACCGCGAGGCATGCGAGCCTCGCGCAGTGACCGGCGCCGAGCCGACGGGTCAGGTACGCGGCCCCCAGCTTCGCGGTCACCAGGCCGGCGAAGAACGCGGTCCCGCCGAGCACGCCGACCGCGGCCAGCGAGACGTCGAGGTCGTGGCTGATCTCCGCCGCGACCGGCCCGATGTTTCCGGAGCCCCACGCGGTCGCGAGCGCGAAGAGCGCGAACCCGAGCTCGATCCGGCGGCGGTTCTCGGGCGGGTCGGCGATCGCGCCTCCCTAGCCGGCGCTCGCGCCGTCGCCAGTCAGCCCGAACCGGACGAGGTCGCTGTTGTCGGCGGCGCCGGTGCTCATCCGTGACCTGCGGATTCGATCACACACGGCGCGCGCGGCGTCGTTCCCCGCTACCATTACTTCAACTTCTGAAGTAGCTATCGATGCGAAAGTGACAGTGGGATGAAGCTTCTCCTCGTGCCCCTCGACGACAGCGTCGTCTTCCCGAGCATGACCGTGACCGTGGCCGCCGACGTCCGCGGCGAGGATCGCGTGTTCCTGCTCCCCCGCAGCGAAGACGGCGAGTATGCGAACGTCGGCGTCGTCGCCGACGTCGTCGACACGGCTCGGCTTCCCGGCGGGGTCGCCGCGGCGACCGTGACCGGCCTCCACCGCGGCGTTCCGGGCCCGGCGTCGTCGGGCCTCGACGGCGAGCTCCGGGTCGAGGTCGATCCGATCCACGACTCGCAGGCCGCCGACGAGCGGATCCGCGAGCTCGAGCGCGAGTATCGGGCCGTGGTCGAGGAGATCCTCGAGCTGCGCGGCGACGACGGGCGCGTGTCGGCGTTCGTGCGCTCGATCTCCGAGCCGGGCATCCTCGCCGACACGACCGGGTACAGCCCCGACCTCGGCTTCGACGACAAGGTCCGGGTGCTCGAGACGATCGACGTCGGCGAGCGGCTCGAGCTGGCCGTGGCGCTCCAGCGCGAGCGCCTCGCCGAGCTCCAGGTGCGCCGGCGGATCCGCGACGACGTCGAGTCGGGCGCCCAGCAGCAGCAGCGCGAGTACTTCCTGCGCAAGCAGATGGAGTCGATCCGCAAGGAGCTCGGCGACGACGAGGCTTCGGTGGTCGAGGAGTACGAGCGCAAGATCGCCGAGTCGAGCATGCCCGACGAGGTCCGCGAGCAGGCGACCCGGGAGCTCGGGCGGCTCGAGCGGATGGGCGAGGCAAGCGGCGAGGCGTCGATGATTCGCACCTACCTCGACTGGATGCTGTCGGTGCCCTGGGGCGAGCGCTCCGAGGAGCGGCTCGACCCCGTCGCCGCGCGCGAGGTCCTCGACGCCGACCACGCCGGGCTCGACGATGTCAAGGACCGGATCACCGAGTTCATCGCCGTCCGCCGGCTGCGCCGCGAGCGCGGCCTATCGGACGAGGGCCGGGGCGCGGGGGCGATCCTCACGCTGATCGGCCCGCCGGGGACCGGCAAGACCTCGATCGGCGAGTCGATCGCCCGCGCGACCGGGCGCGAGTTCGTCCGCATGTCGCTCGGAGGCGTCCGCGACGAGGCCGAGATCCGCGGCCACCGCCGCACCTACATCGGCGCCCTGCCGGGCCGCCTCGTGCGAGCGCTGCGCGACGCGGGGACGATGAACCCGGTGATCATGCTCGACGAGGTCGACAAGGTCGGCGCCGACTGGCGCGGCGACCCGAGCGCGGCTCTGCTCGAGGTCCTCGACCCGGCCCAGAACGACTCGTTCCGCGACCACTATCTCGACGTCGACCTCGACCTCTCGGAGGTGATGTTCATCGCCACCGCGAACATGGCCGAGACGATTCCCGGGCCGCTCCTCGACCGGATGGAGGTGGTCCGCTTCGACGGCTACACCACCGACGAGAAGGTCGCGATCGCACGCGGCTACCTGTGGCCGCGCCAGGTCGAGCGCAACGGGCTGCGCGCGGAGGAGGTCGCGATCGCCGATGAGGTGATCCACGACCTGATCACCGAGTACACCCGCGAGGCGGGTGTGCGCGGGCTCGAGCGCGAGCTCGGCAAGGTGCTGCGCAAGACCGCGACCCGGATCGCTTCGGGCGAGGCCGATGCGCCGGTGGTGATCGGCCCCGACGCGGTGCGCGAGGCGCTCGGCCGCCAGCGCTTCTTCCAGGAGGCCGCCGAGCGGACCGCGATCCCCGGCGTGGCGACGGGACTGTCGGTGACCGGCGCCGGCGGCGACGTGCTGTTCATCGAGACGACGGCGATGGCCGGCAAGGAGGGCTTCGTCCTCACCGGCCAGCTCGGCGACGTAATGAAGGAGTCGGCGCGGATCGCCCTCTCCTACGTTCGGGGCCATGCGGCCGAGCTCGGGATCGACGAGTCGGCCTTCGCCGACCGCGAGTTCCACATCCACGTCCCGGCCGGCGCGATCCCAAAGGACGGCCCGAGCGCCGGGATCACGATGACGACGGCGCTGGTGTCGCTGCTCACCGGCCGGCCGGTGCGTCACACGGTCGGGATGACCGGCGAGGTGACGCTCCAGGGCCGCGTGCTGCCGATCGGCGGGATCAAGCAGAAGGTGCTCGCGGCCCACGCCGCCGGGCTCACCGACGTCGTCATCCCGGAGCGAAACCGCGGCGACCTCGACGATGTCCCCGACCACGTCCGCGAGGAGATCACCTTCCACCCGGTGATGACGATCGATGAGGTGCTCGAGCTGGCGCTGGAGCCCGCCGAGGTGCTGACACCGGCAGCCGCCTAGCTCCTCCTCTCCTCCCCCGGAGAGGCGGACCGCGCGCCAGGCGACGCGCGGTCCGGTGTTCCGCCGGCGGACAGCCAGGAACTGCGCGTCTGCAGACTGGCGGCGAGCGCGATCACGGCCGAGAGCGCCAGCCCGAGCCACGCTCCGGTCTTCCTGATCACCTCGACGTCGGGGAAGTCGCTCGCCCGGATCCTGGTGCCTTCGAAGGTCCTCGCGAGATCAGGCGGATCGAGCAGTCTGAAGGCGATCGACGCCACCGCGACGATGGCCAGCGTGGCGACGACGAGCGCCGGCCAGCGCCCGAGGCGAAGCTTGGGCCGGACGGCGCTCAACAGCGGCAGCGCGATCGCCGCGCTCGCGGTCGCCAGCAACCCGATGTCCAGCCAGGTGAAGGCCCCGAACGCGTTGCGGGGATCGGCCTCGACGACCTGAAGCTCCTCCCCGGTAGGAACATGTGGCACCTTGGCCGCGTACCAGGTGAACGCGAACAAGGTGACCAGCAACGCGATGCCCGCGGCGCCGACCACCAGCTCGCGCCAGGTCAGATCCCTGAAGTCGAGAACCACGTCCTCACCCTCCTCTCCATGGTGGCCGCCGGCAGCCTATTAGCCCCCAGACTCCTCAGCGTTGACGGGGCCAGGGGTCACTCAATGCTGAGAAATGGCATCGGGTAGGCAGCACCCGTCAGACTGCGCCCGTGCTCGGAGCCATCGCGGCGCTCGTGATCGGTCTCGTGATCCTCGGCTTCGCCGCCGACCAGCTCGTCGTCGGCGCAGCCAGGGTCGCGCTCGCGCTGCGGATGTCGGCGATCCTCGTCGGGGCGGTGATCATCGGCTTCGGGACCAGCGCGCCAGAGCTCCTGATCACCGCGCTGGCGGGGGTTGAAGACGCCGCCGACGTCGCCGCCGGCAACCTCGTTGGATCGAACATCGCCAACCTCGCGGTCGTCGCCGCGATCACGGCGCTCGTCGCGCCGCTCGTCGTCTCGTCGCAGACACTTCGCCGCGAGATCCCGCTCTCGGTCGGCGCCGTGCTGGGCTTCGCACTCGTTCTCCAGGGCGGGCTCAGCCGTGGCGAAGGGATCGCGCTGCTCGCCCTGTTCGCGCTCGCGGCCGCTTGGATCATCCGCGGCGCGGTCACCGACGAGGACCCGCTCGGCCTCGCGGCGAGCGACGTCGCCGGCGACGGTCGCCCGCTGCGCTGGGAGGTCGCGCGGACGATCGGCGGATTGCTCGGGACGCTCCTCGGCGCCCAGCTCGTGGTCTCCGGCGCCCAGGACCTCGCGCTCGAGCTCGGGATTCGCGAGGGGTTCGTCGGGCTGACGCTCGTCGCGCTCGGAACCTCCCTGCCGGAGCTGGTGACCGGCGTCCAGGCGGCCCGTCGCGGCCACCTCGACCTGATCGTCGGCAACGTCCTCGGGAGCAACGTCTTCAACAGCCTGCTCGCCGGCGGGATCCTCGCCCTCGTCGCCCCGGGGCCCTTCGGCGACCCTGATATCGCCGGCCTTGCGGCGTGGCTGATGGTCGCGACGGCGATCGTCGGCGCGGTGCTGTTCGGGACCCAGCGGCGCCTCGCCCGCTGGGAGGCCGGAGCCCTGCTGCTCGCCTACTGCGCGATGCTGCCGTTCCTCGCCCGCTGAACGGTCGGCGATGAGTTCCGCGGGCACCGGCGGTCGTCCTCTTGACGGGCGCTCCGGCGGCGCCGCCGGCCCCCGAACCGAAAAGGAGACGCAATGACCCAGGTGATCCTCGACATCTCGATGTCCCTCGACGGCTTCGTCGCCGGACCCGACCAGACCCTCGACGAGCCGCTCGGCCGCGGCGGCGAGCAGCTCCACGAGTGGGCGTTCGCGACCGAGGCGTTCCGCAGGAGCCACGGCCAGGAGGACGGCGAGGCGAACCGCGACTCCGAGGTCGCCGCGGAGTGGCTCCGGCGCGTCGGGGCGACGGTGATGGGCCGGCAGATGTTCAGCGGTGGCGACGGCCCCTGGGACGACGACCCGAAGGCGCGTGGCTGGTGGGGGGACGAGCCGCCCTTCCACCATCCGGTCTTCGTCCTCACCCACCATCCCCGTGAGCCGCTGGAGATGGAGGGGGGCACGACGTTCACGTTCGTCACCGACGGGATTGAATCCGCGCTCGAGCAGGCGCGTGAGGCCGCCGGCGACGCCGACGTCACGATCGGCGGCGGGGGGAGCGTCGCCCAGCAGTACCTCGCCGCCGGGCTCGTCGACGAGATCCAGCTCCACGTCGTCCCCGTCCTGCTCGGCGCCGGGACGCGGCTCTTCGACGGCGCCCCGGAGACGAGCCGCAACCGGCTCGAGATAACCCGGGTGATCGACTCGCCGACTGTCACCCACCTGCGCTACCGCGTGACAGCGAACGGGTCCTAGTCGGCTTTGTTGCGCTGACGGTCGCAAACTCGACACGCGCCCCCGCGGGGCCCCGCGGAGCCCGGCTAACTTCAGTCGCCATGCCCGAGCTGCGCAACATCGCGATCGTCTCTCACGTCGACCACGGCAAGACGACCCTGGTCGACGCGATGTTGCGCCAGGCCGGGACCTTCGCCGCCCACGAGCAGGTCCTCGAGCGCGTCCTCGACTCCACCGATCAGGAGCGTGAGCGCGGGATCACGATCCTGGCCAAGAACGCCGCCGTCCGCTACCGCCAGGCGGCCGGGTACGAGGTCAAGATCAACATCGTCGATACGCCGGGCCATGCCGACTTCGGCGGCGAGGTGGAGCGCGGCCTGACGATGGTCGACGGGGTGCTGCTGCTCGTCGACGCCTCCGAGGGCCCGCTGCCGCAGACCCGGTTCGTGCTCCGCAAGGCGCTCGAGCAGGGGCTGCCCGTGATCCTCGTCGTCAACAAGGTCGACCGCGACGACGCCCGGATCGGCGAGGTCGTCGACGCCGTCTACGAGCTGTTCATCGACCTCGACGCGAGCGACGAGCAGATCGAGTTCCCGATCCTCTATGCGTCGGCGCGAAGCGGCTGGGCGGCGACCGAGCCGGGCATCGAGGGCTCGGACCTGACGCCGTTGCTCGAGGCGATCCTCGAGCACGTCCCGCCGCCCGATGGCAACCCCGACGGGCCGCTCCAGGCGCTGGTCACGAACCTCGACTCCTCGCCCTACCACGGGCGCCTCGCCGTCTGCCGGATCGAGCGCGGGTCGATCGCACGCGGCGAGCGCGTCGCGCACTGCCGCCGCTCGGGCGAGGTGGCCGGGGCGAAGGTCTCGGCGCTGCTCGTCAGCGAGGGACTCGACCGGGTGGAGGCCGAGCGCGCGGAGGCGGGCGAGGTCGTCGTCGTCGCCGGGATCGACGAGGTGACGATCGGCGAGACGATCGCCGACGCCGAGCGTCCCGAGGCGCTGCCGCTGCTGGCCGTCGACGAGCCGGCGCTGTCGATGACGATCGGGGTCAACACCTCGCCGCTCGCAGGGCTGTCCGGATCGAAGCTCACCGGGCGCCAGATCGAGGAGCGGCTTGCCGCCGAGCTGGTCGGCAACGTCAGCATCCGGCTCGAGCCGACCGATCGCCGCGATGCCTGGGAGGTGCAGGGGCGGGGCGAGCTCCAGCTCGCCGTCCTGGTCGAGACGATGCGCCGCGAGGGCTTCGAGCTCACCGTCGGCAAGCCCCGGGTCGTCACGCGCGAGATCGACGGGGCAGTGCACGAGCCGGTCGAGCGGCTGTCGATCGACGCGCCGGAGGAGTACATGGGCGTCCTCACCCAGCTCCTCGCCCTGCGCCGGGGCCGCCTCGAGCACATGGTCAATCACGACACCGGCTGGATCCGACTCGAGTTCCTCGTCCCGTCGCGAGGGCTGATCGGCCTGCGCTCGGAGTTCCTCACCGAGACCCGCGGCACCGGGATCATGAGCTCGACCTTCGAGCGCTGGGCGCCGTGGTTCGGCGCGATCCGCACCCGGGCGACGGGGTCACTGGTCGCCGACCGCCGCGGGCGTACGGCGGCGTTCGCGCTGATGAACCTCCAGGAGCGCGGGCGCCTGTTCGTCGCGCCGGGCGAAGAGGTCTACGAGGGGACGATCATCGGCGAGAACGCCCGTCCCGAGGACCTCGACGTCAACCCGACAAAGGAGAAGCAGCTCACCAACATCCGCGCCGCCGGCGCCGACGAGGCGATCAAGCTCGTCCCCCACCAGCGCTTCTCGCTCGACCAGGCGCTCGAGTTCATCGCCGAGGACGAGTGCGTCGAGGTCACCCCGGACGACGTGCGCCTGCGCAAGCTGGCGCTCGAGGCGACCGAGCGGGCGAAGCTCGCGCGGGCGGCGAAGCCGAGGCGGTCGGCATAGGCTCGGTCGGCCACTTCGCCGCCACCCCCGATCCGCCGCCGGAGGCGCCGCGGCTTGACCGCTACCTCTCGGAGGTCGTCGATCGGCTCGAGGCTGAGCTTGGCTCCGGACTCGGCGGCGCCTGGCTGCTCGGATCGGCCGTGCTCGGGGACTTCGACCCCGACCGCAGCGACCTCGACGTCCAGGCGGTGAGCGAGGACGAGGTCCCGCGGCGAACGCTCGAACGCCTCGCGGCCGAGCTCTCCGAGCCGGCGCTCCCCTGCCCGGCTCGGGGCCTCGAGCTCGTCGTCTACACGCGCGCGGGCCTTCGCCACCGGCGCGGACCGGCGTTCGCGCTCAACCTCAACACCGGTCCCGCAATCGAGCACCACCAGGGGCTCGACCCCGACGCGGAGCCGCGGTTCTGGTTCACGATCGACGTCTCGATCGCACGCCAGCGGGGGCGCTCGCTCGCCGGCCCTGCGCCGGCCGTGATCCTGCCCGAGCTGCCACGCCCGCTGGTGCTTGCAGCGCTTCGCGACTCTCTCGCCTGGCATCGTTCGCGCGACCCCGCCGCCGCGGTTCTCGCCGCCTGCCGAGGCTGGGCGTGGGCGAGCGAGGGCCGGTGGCTCTCGAAGGCGGAGGCGGCGCGGTGGGCGGTGGCGCGCCTCGACGACCGCCGGCCGGTCGACCGGGCGCTGGCGCGACGCGACGAAGCGGGCCGCGGGCCCGCGCCCCGCGAGGCGGCTACGGTCGTCGCTCACGTCGACCGTCAGCTCGGCATGCTTGCTCCGTGATCGATCGAGAAGGGAGCCGAGGATGATCGCTCGGATCTGGAAGGGCGCCGTGCGCAGCGCCGACGGCGACGCCTACGCCGAGTACATGCGCGACACCGGCGTCGCCGGCTACGCCGGCACCGCGGGCAACCGCGGCGTCTGGATGCTCCGCCGCGAGCTCGGCGAGCGAACCGAGTTCGTGATGTTCACGCTCTGGGAGTCGCTCGAGGCGGTGAAGGAGTTCGCGGGCGCCGACTACGCGACCGCCGTCTTCTACCCCGAGGACGACCGCTTCCTCGTCGAGCGCGATCTCGAGGCGGCGCACTACGAGGTCGCGGCCGCGGAGATGCCGGGCTGAGCGTCGTGTCGGCCGTCGAAGGGGCGGGTAGGCGATCGACATGGCTACCACCAAGCAACGCCAGGCCGCCCGGCGCAACGTCAAGAAGGCGCAGGCCGGGGCCCGACGCAAGCAGACGCTGAAGAACCTCCCGCGCGAGACCAAGCGCGACCTCGGCAAGGAGGCGAGCAAGGTCCGCAAGGGCGAGGCGAAGACCCGCCGGGAGCTCAACCGGGAGGCCGCGCGGCTCGGGATCGAGGGCCGCTCGAAGATGAGCAAGGACGAGCTGCGCCGGGCGGTCTCGAGGCGGCGCTGAGCGCGACCGCGGACCGCTCGCGCCTCGACTTGCGTCGCCTCGTCCCTGCTGGGCCGCTCACGACCTTGCCCGCGACTCAGCCGCCGGCTGATCGGCGGAGGCGTCGACCCCCCCGCCGCCGGACACCGCGAGCGTCGTCAGGTGCGCGACGACTACCCCGACGATGATCAGCGGCCCGACCCCGAGGCCGGCCTCGAACGTGAGCAGCGTCGCGAGGACGACCGCCGAGAGCGGCAGGCGCAGGACCGCGACGACGGCGGCGCCGATGCCGACGGCGACCGCCGGCGTGATCTCGAAACCCGGCAGCTGAGCGGCCATCAACCCGCCGGCGGCGCCGAGGAACAGCGCCGGGAACACGGGGCCGCCGCGGAAGCTTCCGAGCGAAACGGCGTACGCGAACCCCTTGAACCCGATCAGGAGCGCGAGCGCCGACAGCGACCAGGCCCCGGCGTCGGAGACGAGCGGGCCGACCGCGGTCTCGCCCGAGAACAGGACCTGGTCGACGCCCTTGTCGGTGATCTCCGAGAACGCGATCGCCAGAGCCGCGACGGCGATCCCGGCGACCGGGAGCGCCACGAACGGTCGCGGAGCGACGACACGCTCGGTCGAGCGGGCGAGCGTGAAGATGACGACGGTGACGAGGGCGACGGCCGCGGCGAGCGGCACCGTCCACAGGAAGTCGACCAGCTCGGGACGCGGGAAGTGGGGAAGCGAGAGGGGCTCGAGCGAGATCTCGCCGGTGTCGACCCCTGTCCATGAGCCGATGCCGGTCGAGACCAGTGAGCCGATGCCCGCGGCGAGGAGCCCGGGGATCAGCACCAGTCGCAGCCGCGGTCCGCCGAGGCCGGTGGCCTCGATCAGGAGCACCGCCGCGATCACCGGCGAGCCGAACAGGAACGAGAGCGCGGCGAACGTGCCCGAGGCGGCGACCAGGTACGAGACCTCCCCGGGGGCGTCGGGTCGCAGCAGGCGGATCGCGAGGAAGCCGAGCCCGCCGCCGAGGGCGATCAGCGGCGCCTCGGGCCCGAGGACGAGCCCGAGGCCGATCGTCGCGAACGCGGCGAGCAGGACGCCGGGCAGCTCGATCGGCGGGGTCGGCTCGGGGTTGAGCCCGTGCGCCGGGACGTGCCCCCCGCGGCCGGGCAGCAGCGCCACCGCGCAGGCGACGACGAGGCCGGCGATCGCCAGCACCGGGAGCGACCACCATGTCGGAGCGCTGTCATAGCCGAGAGCGTCCGGGAGGTCGTCGTAGACCCACCCCTGGGTCTCGTCGAGGAGCTTGAGAAAGCCGAACGCCGCGAGCGACGCGATCACGCCGACGATCGCGGCGAGCGCAAGCAAGACGACGAAGCGCCTGTCCCGCATCAGCGAGTCGGCATCGAGCTCACGGTCGTCCCCCATCGTCGGCCCCCGACCCTACCCGCTGTGCGACAGCGCCTGAAGCCGATATCGCGGGATCGGTCCGCCGAGGCGGGGGGCCGCGGCGTCCGCCGGAGCAGCGAGAGTTCGCAGGGTGATCGCGGGTTACCGCGCAAAATCCCGCGAGAGTTCGCAGGGTGACGGCGGGTTACCGCGCAAAATCGGACGACAGGCCCGGCGCCGGGTGCGCCAGCATGCTCGAATGAGTACGAGCGACCGATGCCGACGACCGTGAACGAAGCCGCCGACCCCGCCGCAGCGGCCGAGGGTCGACCGCCCGAGGGCGTGTTCTCATCCCAGAGCCTCGAGCGGGCGATCGCCAACGGCTGGATCCACGCCTCGTGGCCGTTCCCGCCCGAGCTGGTCCAGCCGGCGAGCCTCGACCTGCGCCTCGGCGACGTCGCTTGGCGGCTGCGGTGCAGCTTCCTGCCCGACTCGGATTCGACGATCGAGGAGAAGCTCCGCGACCTCGCGTTCGACCCGATCGACCTCACCCGCGGCGCGCTGCTGGAGCGTAACCGGCCCTATCTGGTTCCGCTGGTGGAGGAGCTCGACCTGCCCGAGTCGGTCCGCGGGCGCACCAACCCGAAGAGCTCGACCGGGCGGGTCGACGTCTTCACCCGGGTGATCACCGACCGCAACAACCGCTTCGACGAGATCGCTTCCGGCTACCGCGGCAGGCTCTGGCTCGAGGTCGTCCCGCGCTCGTTCGCCGTCCGGGTCGAGAGCGGCCTGTCGCTGAACCAGCTCCGGCTCGTCGTCGGCGACGTCGCCTTGGGCGACCGCGACATCCGCGAGGCGGCGGGAGGGGAGCTGCCGCTGCTCTACGTCGACGGGGCGCCGGTGCCCGCCGAGCGGCTGCCGCTCGCGAACGGACTCTTCCTCAGCCTCGATCTTCGCCCCCGCAGCGACCGCCCCGCCGGCTTTCGCGCGAAGAAGACGAGCCGTCCGGTCGACCTGGCGCGGATCCGCCATTACGACTGGCGCGACTACTGGGACCCGGTGATCCCGGAGTCGAGCGGGCGCGTCGTGCTCGAGCCGGAGGAGTTCTACCTCCTGCTCTCGGCCGAGGGCGTCTGCATCCCGCCGTCCCTCGCCGCCGAGATGGCGGCCTACGACCCGACCGCCGGCGAGCTTCGCACTCACTACGCCGGGTTCTTCGATCCCGGGTTCGGCCACGATCAGGCCGGTGAGCGCCACGGCAGCCGCGCCGCGCTGGAGGTTCGGGCCCGCGACGTCCCGTTCATGGTCGACGACGGCCAGCCGGTCTGCAAGCTGGCCTTCGAGCGGGTCGATCGCGCGCCCGAGATCCTCTACGGCGACGGGGTGAGATCGAACTACCAGGGTCAGGTGACGATGCTGAGCAAGCACTTCACCGACCAGACCGCGGGGGCGGCTCGGGAGCGGGCCGGCGCCGCCGGCGGCTGAGCCGGGCGGCTCAGGGCACGATCGCCACCACCCGCGCCGGCGCTCCCGAGCCGCCGCGCACGGGCAGCGCGCCGACGACCAGGGTCGCCCCCCGGGCCGGCAGGGCGCCGATGCCGACCAGGCCCTCGAGGTGCCAGAGGCCGGCCGGGAGCGTGATCCGGTGGACCGGGAACCCGGTGTCGCTGCCGCGGTCGACGCTCACGGTGTCGATCCCGATCCCGGCGACCCCGCGCGCGACCAGCGCCCGCGCCGCGCCGGCGCCGAACCCGGGGAACCGGAGGTGACCGGCTTCCTCGCCGCCGAGGTAACGCGCAGGGTCGTCGATATGGGCGTCCCAGCCGGTGGCGAGCAGCACCGCCGAACCCGGCTCGATCCGCCCGTCGCTCCGCTCGAGCTCGTCGAGGTCCGCCGCGTCGAGCGCGAAATCTGGGTCGGCGGCGGTGCGCTCTCGGACGTCGAGGACCGCGCATGGGAGAACGAGTGACTCGGCGGCGATCTCGTCGACGGTTTGCCCCCCGGCGACGAAATGCGCCGGGGCGTCGAGGTGGGTGCCCGAGTGCTCGGGAAGGTGGAGCGTCTGGGCGAAGTGCCCATCGGCCGCGATCGTCGCAACGGTGCTGACCTCGACCGGCTTCGACCCCGGCCACAGCACCGTCTCGGGCCCGAGTGGCTGGGTCAGGTCGACGATCCGGGGCACGTCTCGCCGGCAAGGGTTGCAGATCGGGGCCGGACAACTCGGGGCCCGCCCGGCTCTGGTCCCGGTGAGGCGGGTAACCTCGGCCGATCGCGTTCACCGCCGGCGAAGCCAGGGAGCAGATCCTCGACGATCTCGCCGTCGCGACCGACGAGGTCGCGGTCGCCCTCGCCTGCCTCGGCGAGGCCTACGAGCAGCTCTCGGTCGACGCCGCCGATCGCCTCGAGGACGAGCTCTTCCGACCGCTCCGGCGCGCCTACGCAAGGGCGAAGCGCGCCCACGCCGGGTTCGCCGGGCGATCCGGCATCTCCGGCCGCGAGTTCGAGACCCCCGCGGCCGGCCTGCGCTCGCAGGGCGTGAAGTCGTTCGTCGAGCGCGCGGTAACGGCCTCGGAGGCTGCCGATCGCAAACTCGGCGAGCTCCAGGACTCGATGCTCCCGATCGAGGCCGGCGACGCCGAGCTGCGCGCGGCCCTCGGGGAGGTCCGCGAGCTGCTCGCGCCGGTGCCGGGCAACGCGCGAGGATTCCTCCGCGTGCTCGGTCGCTGACCGGGCCGCCGGGCTCGGCGAGCGCGTCGAGTGTCAGGATTGCCGCGACCCGACGTCCCGACAGGAGGTGCCCAGATGGAGATCACGCGCGACCTGCCCGCTGCGGAGCGGGGACCGGAGGAATGGTTCACCGGCTCGGTCGAGCTCGCGAAGCTCGCGGTCCCGGGGCCTCCTGCGCGAGCGACGGTCTTCCGGGTCACGTTTCCGCCCCGGGGCCGCACTGCGTGGCACACCCATCCCTTCGGCCAGCTGCTCCACGTCGTCGAGGGGACGGCGCGGGTCGGGCTCGAGGGCGCGGAGCCGACCGACGTCCCAACCGGCGGCACTGTCTGGATCGAGCCGGACGAGCGCCACTGGCACGGCGCGACGCCGGACGGCCCGATGACCCACATCGCCGTCCAGGAGGCACGCCCGGACGGCTCGACGGCCGACTGGGCCGAGCAGGTGAGCGACGCCGACTACGGCGCCTGAGCGCGGCCCGGCGGCAACCGGTAGGTACGCCCGCCCGGGGCGCGTCAAGGGGACCGATCCGCCCCCGCCGCCGGGCCGAGCCAATCCCGCAGGTACGACGCAAGCTTCGGGCCGCTCGCGGGGTCGAGGGGGTTGAGGGCAGGGCGGCCGGTGAGCTTCTCGATCAGGGCGACGCCGGCTTCGGTGCTCGTCGCTCGACCGGCGACGAGATCTGGCTCGGCCTTGAACGCGTGCATCACCCCGATCACCGCGTAGGGGTCCGACGCGCAGAGCACCGTCGCCTGGACGTGATCGGCGAGGCTGCGGACCGCGACGTCGCCGTTGTATGGCTCGAGCGGCGAGGCGCCCGCCTCGGCGATCACCGCGTCCGGGTTCGACCCGGCGAGCTTCGAGATCAGCACGGCCAGCGCCTCCCGGTACTCCGCGGGCGGGGTGACGGTCGAGGGCAGTCCGGCGTCGACGAAGTCGGCGATGTAGTCGGCGCCCGCGTCGCGCATCGCGAGGATGTCGCGATAGCGGCCGACTCCGGTCAGCTTCGCCCCCGCGACCCGGGCTCCCATCCGCTTGAGCTCGCGGATCATCGCCCGGGCGGCGATCGTCTTCCCGGCCTCCATCGAGGTGCCGATGATCAGCACCACCGGGGCGGTGAGCGTTAGGTCGGGTCCGGGCTCGACCGATCCCCGCATCGTGCAGGCCTCGCCGTCGCGGACCGCGTGGCCGAGGTAGCGCAATTGCGCGAGCGGGGGGAGCCCGACCGCGATCGAGGTGCAACGGCCGAGGACCCCGGCCGCGGTCAGCGTCTCGAGCACGCCGTCGTCGCCGACCTCCTCCCAGTCGCCGACCGCCTGCAGGGTCGCTGCGCGCTTGCCGAGGGCGCCGATGATCCGGTCGCCGGGACGAAGCTCCTCGTAGCCGCCGCTCGGCGTCTCGATCTCGTACGCCGGCGGGCCCGAGTCGAGCATCTCGCAGACGACGTAGTCCCCGTTCCGCCACCGCTCGCGGGGACGCGGATCGATTCCCGGCGGGCGATCGCCGAACCCGGCGATCCGCGCGACGCTGCCGATGACCGTTCGCCCCAAGGCTGCCTCCCCTCAGTCGGTCGTCCGCCGTGGCGGGGATGCCAGCAGCATCGCGAGGAGCGCCGCCCGCTCGGGCATCCGGTCGACAATCACGTGCTCGTCGCGGGCGTGCGCCCCCTCGCCGACCGCCCCGAGGCCGTCGAGGGTGGCGGTGTGCGCGCTGAGGAGGTTCCCGTCGGAGGCCCCGCCGGCCAACGCCTCCTCGAGCTCGGTCCCGAGCTCCGCCGCCGCCCCGAGGGCGAGCTCCCAGAGCTCGCGGTTGCGCGGCGTCCGCTCGAGCGGCGGGCGCCCGAACCCGCCCTCGACCTCGAGCGAGATCCCCTCGGCGACCGGCTCCAGCGACCGGATCTGCCCCTCGACGCGGTCGGCGTCCTCCGCGCTCACCACCCGGGCCTCGACCTCGGCCACGACCTCGGGCGCGACGACGTTCGGCCTCAGCCCGCCGTCGATCGTGCCGACGTTGACCGTCGTCCCCCGCTCGCGGTCGTTGAGCTCGAACAGGCGCTGGATCTGGTGCGAGGCCTCGAGGATCGCGCTCACACCGGCCTCGGGGTCGAGCCCCGCGTGGCTCGCCTGGCCCCGAAGCCGGAGCCTGAATCTGCCGACCCCCTTGCGCGCGGTCTTCAGCTTCCCGGCCGCGCCGAGCGCGGGCTCGAGCACGAACGCCCGGATCGCGCCTCGCGCGAGCGGCTCGAGGTGGGCGCGGGAGTGCGGGCTTCCGATCTCCTCGTCGGTGTTGACGAACACGAGCGGGCGAGCCGCGGGGTCGATCCCGAGCTCGCCGAGCGCCCTGAGGGCGAACAGCATCTGGACGAGCCCGCCCTTCATGTCGAACACCCCCGGCCCGAAGAGCATCCCGTCACGAAGGCGAACCGGCATCTCGTCGATCGTCCCCAGCGGCCAGACCGTGTCGAGGTGCCCGACCAGGAGCTGGGCCGGGACGCCGGCGCCGCCGTCCGGCTCCGGTGCGGCCGGAGCGGCGAGCAGGTGGTCGCCGGTCCCGTTCCCGGGGATCCGTTCGACGGCGAGGCCGAGGCCGCGCAGCTCGGCCTCGAGGATCGAGGCCGCCTCGCGCTGCGCCTGCGGCTCGAGCGTCGGCGACTCGGCGCGGGCGAGGCGCGCGAGGAGGTCGGTCATCTCGTCCTGGTGCCCGCGCAGCCACTCGAGCAGGCGGTTGCCGGCGGCGCCTGCGGCGGGGTGCTCGCTGCGGCCGGTGGCGCGCTCGGGCCCGCTCAACTTCAGATCTTGAAGTTGACGTGGAACGGGAACGAGAGGCTCTCGGAGACCTGAGCGAAGCGCCCCGGGCTGATGTACGCGAGCAGCGGCTCGGCGCGAATGACGTCCGCGTCGTCGCCGTCGGCGCGGCGTAAGGCGCGCTCGTCGACGGACGCCGCGCGGACCCTGCCGACGATCAGCGAGTTGCGGCCGAAGCCGTCGACGACCCGCTCGAGCTCGCACTCGAGCCAGAGGTAGGCTTCCCGCACGAGGACGCCGTCGACCGCGGTCGCGGGAAAGGTCGCGATCGCCGCGAGGCTCGGCTTCGATCGGTCGCCGGCGCGCGGCGCGGCGGCGAGGCTCGCCTCGACGATTCCGCCGGGGCGCGGGAAGCTGACCGTGAACTCGCCGGTCCGCTCGGCGTTCCCCTGGGTGGCGTGGTCGGGGCTGCAGGCGAAGCAGAAGTAGTTCTCCCAGCCGAGCGGCATCGCCATGTGTTTCGGGGCGAGGTCGTGCCCGTCGCCTTCCTTGGTCCCGACGATGACCAGCGGCGCGACGGTGAAGAACCGATCCCAGATCGGGGCATCCGTGGGTATCGGGACGGTTCGGGGGGCCGGGGGCTCCATCAGGCGTGACCGATTCCGATTCTCGCAGGCGCCGCCCCCTGCGGGCGGGCCACGCCGCCGCTAGAGCCGCTCAACGACCCTGCCCCGTGTCGGAAGCTCGGGATGCGGATGCTTCTCGGGCGCCCGGACGTGGAGCTCGGCGGTGTGCCGAGCGTAGGCGCGAACCAGCGGTCGCGCGGTCGCGCCGTGGGCGAGGACGCTCGCGAGCACGGTCAACGTCATCGCCGCGAGCACGAAGTCGATCGCTGGGAGCTCCGGTTCCTCGGCGAGGACGACGAGGCCGAGGATGATCGACGCCAGGCCCCGGGGGCCGAACCAGCCGATGAACGCGATCGAGCTCGCGCTGAGGCCGGTCCCGGCGAGCGCGAGCGCGACGGGGACCATCCGCAGCGCGGTCAGGCTGAGGACGGCAAAGAGGGCGATCTCCCAGGTCGCCGCTTGCAGGAAGTCGATCGCCGCGACCCCGAAGATGAAGAAGACGGCAAGGTTGAGCAGCTCGCCCTCCTCCTCGGTGAAGTCGAGGATGTGCTCGCCGGTCGCCGGGGTGATCCGCCCGGCGACCATCCCGCCGACGAAGGCGGCGATGAAGCCGCTCCCGCCGAGCTCGCCCGCGACCGCCCAGAGGACGACCGCGAGCGCGATGATCGCGAGCTGCTCGAACGTCGGCGTGATCGTGCGCCGCCGCACGGCGCGGCCGATCGCCCAGCCGCCGACGCCTCCGATCACGAGCCCGGCGGCGGCGCCGATTCCGATCTGCTCGGCGGCGAACCCGACCCAGTCGCGCGCCTCGGTCGTCTGCTCGACCGCGAGCGCGAGGAACAGGAACAGGATCGGGACCGCGAGGCCGTCGTTGAGCCCGCTCTCGACGTTGAGCGCCTGGCGGACGCGGGTCGGGACGCGGTCGCTGGTGATCACCGCCTTGCCGAGCGCGGCGTCGGTTGGCGTCAGGATCGCCGCGAGCACGGCGCCCTCCCAGAAGTCGAGGTCGGTGACCAGCAGCGCGGCGGCGATGACCCCGGCGCCGATCGTCAGGGGCATCCCGATTCCAAGCAGGCGTGCCGGCAGGCCGGCGTTGCCGCGGATCGACCTGAGGTCGATTCGCGACGCGTCGGAGAACAGCACGATCACCAGCGCGAGCTCGGCGACGATCAGCCCGACGCCGCTCGTGATGTCGAACGCGACGACGTCGAAGACCTTGGGGCCGGCGACGATCCCGGCGGCGACGAAGACCATCGGTGCGGTGACGATCGTCCGCTCGAGCGGTCGCGCGAACAGGGAATAGACGAGGACTACGCCGGCGATGACGCCGAGATCCGCCACGCGAGCGGGATTGAACCACGCCCGGCGGCCGGCGGAGCGGCGCGCTCGATCCGCCCGCGGTGGCCCCTAACGTTCACGGCGGTGTCCGCGGTCGCGACACCCGAGGCGCGTCTGCGCCGCTGGAACGTCGTCGTCGGGCTGCTTCACGCCGCCCAGGCCGGGGTCCTGCTTGCGATCGCGAGCGACGCCTCGCTCCCGGTCACGTCCTCGTACATGACCGGTGCGCCGGGAAGCGGCCTCCGCTCCGACGTCGAGACCGTGTTCGAGCTCGCGTTCGCGCCCGCGGTCGCCGCGTTCCTGCTCCTCGCCGCCGCCGACCACCTGCTGATGGCGGCGCCGCGGATCTCGGACTGGTACGCGACCAATGTCGCCCGGGGCGTGAACCCGGCCCGCTGGTGGGAGTACTCGCTGAGCGCGTCGCTGATGGTGGTGCTGATCGCGATGCTGACCGGGATCGAGGAGATCACGGCCCTGATCGCGATCTTCGGAGCGAACGCGGCGATGATCCTCTTCGGCCTGCTGATGGAGCGGGCGAACTCTCCCGGCCGCCCGGTCGACTGGCTGCCGTTCGCCTACGGCTGCGTGATCGGGGCGGTGCCGTGGATCGCGATCGGCTACCAGCTGATTCGCTCCGAGGTCGCGACCGACGGCGACGTGCCGACGTTCGTGTTCGCGATCTTCGTCTCCCTGTTCGTGCTCTTCAACTCGTTCGCCGTCAACATGGCGCTGCAGTACCGGCGCCGGGGGCGGTGGCGCGACCCGTTCTTCGTCGAGCGTGTCTACATCCTGCTCAGCCTGGTCGCGAAGAGCGCGCTCGCCTGGCAGGTCTACGCCGGCGCGCTCGCGGGCTGAGGCGCGCGGGGGGCGGCGGTGGCGCCGCCGCCCGGCTCACCCTCGCGGGACCTCGATCCGGCCCGCCTCGGAGCGAAGGCCGCGCGCGGTGAGCTGCTCGCGCAGGTGGAGCAGCGCGAGATCCTTTCCCTTCGCCTCGAGCATGACGTCGAACTCGCCGGCGTCGGCGCTCTCGCGCAGGAACGACTTGAACGCGAGCGGGTCGACGAGGTCGGCGTGGGCCCGGAGCGCGGGCAGCGCGGGCCGGCGCTCCACCCGGCGGCCGACTCGGCGCCGGCGCTCGCCGATGTCGAGCCGCGGGGAGGAGTAGTGGACCTTCGGGACGGTCCCGCCGGGCCAGGTCGCGAGCGCCGCGGCGAGCGCCTCCCGGTCGGGGATGCCCTCGGGGTCGTGGCAATGGTGATGGAGCACGTCCCAGACCACGGGGGCGCCGGTACGGGCCGAGAGCTCGAGCACGTCGGCGAGGCCGAACGTCCGGTCGTCGTTCTCGATCACGAGCCGGGCCCGGGCGCGCTCGCCGAGCGCCTCGAAGCCGGCGACGAAGCGATCACTCGCCGCGGCGAGGCCACCCGCGCCGCCGCCGGCGTGGACGACGACGACCGCCTCCGCAGACAGGCCCATCGCGTCGAGGACCGCGGCCTGCACCTCGAGCTCGGCGATCGCGGCGGCGCGGACCTCGGGCCGCTCGGAGTTGAGCACCGTGTACTGGCCCGGGTGCGTCCCCAGACGGACTCCGGTGCGGCGGGCTCGCGCGCCGACGGCGGCGAGCTCCGCGGCGCACTCGGCGACCTGGTTGTGGAAGCGCGGCAGCTGCGGATGACTCGCGTAGGGGGCGAGGGCGCTCGCCAGCCGGTACATCCGGATCTGGTTGCGATCGAGGTAGTCGAGGATCGCCCCCAGGCGCTCGAGCGAGACCCTCAGGTGGGGGCTCGATTGCCAGCGCCGGGTGTCGTGCGACGCGAGCCCGCCGGCGCCGAGGACCTTGACCGCGAAGCCGAGACGCCGGCCCGTCATCGTGCCGCGGCGCTCGTCGCGCCGGCCCCGGGCTGGCGCCGGCGCGGGCTCGGCGCCGGCGAGCCGGCCGGCATCGGCTCGCCTCCGCGCCCGGGATGGGCGTGAACCGGCGCTCCCTTGAGCCGCAGCCGGACCGCGTTGCCGTAGATCCGGCCGAGCCCAGCGAGGACCTGCGGCGGGTGCGCCAGCGGCACGGTCGTCATCGCCGCCGGCGTCAGCTCGCGGCGGTTGAGCACGAGCGAGGCAGCGAACACGAGCTCTCCCCGCTCGCGGTTGGCGATCCGGACCGCGAGCCGGTCCCCGGGCTCGGTGGAGGTCCACTCGTAGGTCTGGTCCATCGACATGAACGGGGAGACGTGCATCCGCTTCGCCATCCGCGCACCGAGCGCCTCGCCCGGCGCCCGTCGCCCGCTCACGTAATGGTGGCGCTCGCCCCAGGGCGTGTTCGTGACCTCGGCGATCATCGCCTCGACGGCTTCGCCGCCGCGGCCGTAGAGGTAGTAGAAGCTGACCGGGTTGTAGCCGGCGCCGAGGCTCCTCGCCATCGTCAGGAGTTTCACCGGCCCTTCCGGCCGTGAGCCGGTTCGCGCGGCGACGAGGTCGCGAGCCGCCTCCGAGAGCGGCTGGGCGGGATCGCCGAGGTAGTCGGCGCGCCTGAGCCTGATCGGCGCCGGGCGCCGAGCCGACCACATCGGGTGGCGGTCGAACGCCTCCGGCAGCTCCTCGAGGTCGGCGAGCACCAGCCACACTCGGTACGAGAACGAGTGCTCGACCGGTCGCAGGCGCTCGTGCCGCAGGCGCCCCGCGTAGATCGCCGACCCGGTCATGCGGCGAGCGGTTGGGTCGAGGGCGCGGCCAGGACCCGGCGTCCCCGCTCGAGCGCGTCGAGCCGCTCGCAGACGCGCAGTGCGCTCCAGACGCCGTCCTCGTGGAATCCCCACCGCCAGTAGGCCCCGCAGTAGTGGATCCGGTCGCGCCCGCTGATCTCCGCCCAGCGCCCCTGCGCCGCGACGGCGTCCGGGGTATAGACCGGGTGCGCGTAGTCGATCCGCCGGATCACCTTCTCGGGGTCGATCGCGTCGCTGCGGTTGAGCGTGACCAGGAACTGCCGATCCGCGATCAGCGACTGGAGGCGGTTCATGTGATAGGTGACCGTGGTGCGGCCGGCGGGCTCGGGGGTGAGGTGGAAGTTCCAGCTCGCCCAGGCGCCGCGCCGTCGCGGGAGCAGTCGCTCGTCGGTGTGCAGCACCGCCTCGTTCGGCTGATACTCGATCGCCCCGAGCACTTCGCGCTCCGCCGCCGTCGGATCGGCGAGCAGCTCGAGCGCTTGATCCGAATGGGTGGCCAGCACCACCTCGTCGAAGAGCTCGGCGCCGCGGGGGTGCGAGATCTCGACGCCGCCCGGGACCCGGCGGATCGCGCTGACCGGCGTGTCGAGGGCGATCCGGGACCGGAACGGATCGATCAGCGCCTCGACGTAGCGCCGCGCGCCGCCGGTCACCGAGCGCCAGCGCGGCCGGCCGGAAAGCTGCAACGCGCCGTGGTTGGAGAAGAACTCCGCCATGAAGCTGGCGGGAAACGACCACAGCCGCTCGGGATCCGCCGACCAGACCGCCGAAACCTGCGGCACGATCAGCCGCTCGACGAAGTACTCCGAGTAGCCCTGCTGCTCGCAGAACGCGCGCAGCGTCGGCCCGTCGCCGTTCGTGCCGACGAGACCGCGCGCGTCGCGGAAGAACCTGACGAGGTCGAGGAGCATCCGATGAAAGCGCGGGTCGAGCACGTTGGCGCCGCGGGCGAAGACCCCGCGGGGCCGGCTCGCCCACTCGAACCCGCCATCGCCGTCAGAGACCGAGAAGCTCATCCCGGCCGGCTGGGTGGCGACCCCCAGCTCTCCGAGCAGGCGCTCGAAGTTGGGATAGTTGCGGTCGTTGAGGACGATGAAGCCGGTGTCGACCTCCCAGGCCCCGGCATCGGCCTCCACCGTGACCGTGTTGGTGTGGCCGCCGGCGTACGGGCCCGCCTCGAAGACGGCGACGTCGTGACCGGCGAGGTGGAGCTCCCGCGCGGCGACGAGCCCCGAGACGCCTGCCCCGACGACGGCGATCCGCGTCCGGCTCATGCCAGCGCCTCCTCGAGCCCGCGCCGGCCGCGGTCGCCGATCCACCGGAAGAAGAGCCGCATCGGCAGCTCTGCGAGCCGCAGCGCCCCAGCGAGCCCGAGGTCGGCGTCGTAGGTGATCCTGGTTCCGCCGCCTGGAATCGACTCGAGCTCGATCGTGTCCGTCGATGTCACCCCGTCGGTCTCGGCGCGGAGCCGCACGTACCGTGGCCGGTCGATCTCGAGGACCCGGTAGACGAGCCTCTGCTCGCGAGCGAGGACTCTGAAGATGACCTCGAACCGCGAGCCCTTCTCGACGCCGCCGGAGTCGAGGCGGCGGGCACGCGGGATGCTCGGGTCCCATTCGGCGACGCTCGAGAAGTCGGCGAGGTAGTCGAATACCTCGTCGATCGGGCGCCTGGTGGTCACTGTGCCGGTGTAGTGGGGCATTTTTCACTCTCCTTCGTGGTTGTCTCGTTCGTCGATTGACCCGCTGCGGCGCGCGAGCTCGGCCCAGAGCCGCCGACGCTCGGTCTCCGATTCGCGCGTCCACGGCAGGCGGTGCTCGGGGCGCGGGCGCCGGTCGTGCCAGAACGCCCCCGGCCGACCGTGGGCCGCGCTGGTCGCGAGCAGCCAGACCGCGGTGTCGGCGCCCTGCGCGGGGTCACGCAGCAGCGGCCGAAGCAGGCGACGAAACCCGGGCAGCGACCGCTCGAGGCCCGGGGTGTCGACCCACCCGGGGTGGAGCGACGCGAACGCGACGCCCGTGCCGCGCTCGCGTTCGGCCCAAAGCTTCGCGAGGATCACCTCGATCCGCTTCGTGTGCGCGTAGAAGCGGGGGCCGTCGAATTCGCGCCGGTCGAGCTCGAGGTCGTCGACGTCGAGCCCTGCTGTGTACATCCCGCCCGATGCGACGAGGGCGACCGTCGACGGGGCGGAGCGCCGCAGCGCCGGGAGCAGGAGGTTGGTGAGCAGGAAGGGTCCGAGGACGTTGGTGGCGAAGGCGAGCTCGTGGCCCTGCGCGGAGCGCTCCCGCCGGGGGGGCATGACACCGGCGTTGTGGACAAGGCCGTCGAGCCGGGGGTTCGCAGCGGCGAACCGGGCCGCGAAGGCGCGCACCGCCTCGAGGTCGGAGAGATCGCAGACCTCGAGCTCGAGCTCGGTCGGCGCCCGCCCCCGGTCGACGCCGATCCGCGCCGCGACCCGGTCGCGGGCCGCGGCGCCGCGCTCGGGATCGCGGGCGAGCATGTGGACCCCCGCCCCGAGACGCGCGAGCCCCTCGGCGGCAGCCTCGCCGATTCCCGAGCTCGCGCCGGTGACGAGCACGGTCCGCCCGGCGAGCGGGCGCCCGCCGAGCTCGCCGTTCCAGCTCCGGCGTCGGAGCCCGTAGCCGATCGACGTGTAGCCGGGCACCACCGCCCAGTCGAGGACGCGGTCAAAAAGCGCGGGAAGGGCGCCCCGCAGGGCGCCCCTCCCGCTCGCGTGGTCGGTCATCGAGCCCCACTCGGGTTGACCGCGCAGCCATGCGCTGCGAGCACCGGCGCGGCGCTGAACGCCTTCGCGCCGCCGGCGTAGTTGCGGTGGGCGGCGTTGCCCGAGCTCTTGCCGCTCGAGACGAGCTGCCCGAAGCTCACGCCGCACGCCTCCTTGATCGTGGCGCCGGGCGCGGTCCCGCTCGCGGCGACCGCGCCCGAGGGCGCGATCGCGATTGCCGCGGCGGCTGCGATCACGGCGATCGACTTCTTCATCTGTCTTCCTCCTGACATCGGGAGTGGTCTTTCAGCTGCTCTGCACAGAGTCTGTCCAGAACCTGTACAGTATTTGTAGCAGGTACACTCCGGACTGTCAAGGATTCGTCCAATGTCTGCGCAAGACTCAAAACGAGAAGCCGGGCCGCGATTGCGGATCGGCGAGCTCAGCCGGCGGACCGGCGTCAACGCCGACACCCTGCGGGCTTGGGAACGCCGGTACGGGCTGCTGTCCCCGGAGCGAACCGACGGCGGATTTCGCCTCTACGGCGCCGACGACGAGGAGCGAGTGCGGGCGATGCGGGCGCTGATCGCGCAGGGAGTCGCCGCCTCCGAGGCCGCCCGGCTGGCGCGCTCTGGCGCGACCGACGCCGAGCGGACCCCGAAGCCCGAGTCCGTCGCCTCGCTCGACGAGCCCGACCGGCGCCTGCGCGAGGCGCTCGAGCGCTTCAACGAGGTCGAGGCGACGGCGGTGCTCGACGAGGCGATTGCGGCGCTGTCGATCGATGCGCTCGTCGACCGGGTCGTGCTGCCCGCGCTTCGCGAGGTCGGCGAGCGCTGGGAGCGAGGCGAGGCGACGGTCGGCCAGGAGCACTTCGCGACCGCGATCGTCCGCGGCAGGCTTGCCGGGCTGGCCCGCAACTGGGGGGCGGGGACCGGGCCGCTCGCGATCCTCGCCTGCCCCCCGGGCGAGCTCCACGACATGGGCCTGTTCGCGTTCGGCCTCGCGCTTCGAGCCCGCGGCTGGCGGCTCGCCTACCTGGGCCCGAATGCCCCGATCGAGACGATCGCCGATGCCGCCAGGTACCTCAACCCCGACGCCGTGGTCCTGGCGGCGCTGACGCCCGACTCCTTCCACGCCTCGGCCGCCGAGATCGCCGGCCTCGCCGAACGCTCGAGGGTGCTGCTCGCCGGGGCCGGCGCGAACGAGGACGCGGCCCGGGCGGCGGGCGCTGAGCTGCTGTCCGGCGACCCCGTCGACGCGGCCGAGTCGCTCGCGGCCGGCCGAAAGGCGGCGCGGCCGGGGTGAGCGCGGCCGCGCAGCCAGCCGCCGGGCGCCTCGCCCTCGTCACCGGGGCGACCGGATTCATCGGCGGCCGCCTTGCACGGGCGCTCCTCGCCCGCGGCTGGCGCGTCCGCTGCCTGGTCCGGGATCGTGGCCGGGCCGGGGAGCTCGCCGCGCTCGGGGTCGAGATTCGCGAGGGCGACGTGCTCGACGCCGACTCGCTTCGCGGCGCAGGTGAGGGTGTGGACATCGCCTACTACCTCGTCCACGCGATGGGGCGCGGAGGGCGCGGCGACTTCGAGCAGCGCGAGGAGCGTGGCGCCCGCAACTTCGCCGAGATGGCACAGAGGGAGGGCGTCGGCAGGACGGTCTACCTCGGGGGCCTCGGCGATCAACCCGGGTCCCGGCATCTGCGGAGCCGCCGGCGCACCGCCGAGATCCTCGCCGGTGCCGGCCCTCCGCTGACCTACTTTCGCGCCGGAATGGTCGTCGGGGCCGGGAGCGAGTCCTACCGCACGCTGAGATACCTGGTCGAGCGGCTGCCGGCGATGATCGCGCCGGCGTGGCTCGCGACCCCGACCCAGCCGATCGCGATCGACGACGTGATCTCCTACCTCGTGCAGGCGCCGGACGTCGCCGGGTCGGCCGGCCGTGAGGTCCAGATTGGGGGGCCCGACGTCCTCTCCTACGGCGAGATGCTCGACCGGATGGCCGAGGCGCTCGGGTTGCCGCGCCGGCCGAGGCTACGCGTGCCCCTGCTCACCCCTTGGCTGTCGTCGCTGTGGATCGGGCTCGTCACCCCGGTCGACGCCGGGGTCGCCCGCCCGCTGATCGAAGGCCTCTCCACCTCGACGACCGTCACCGACTCCTCCGGCGCGGAGCCGTTCGACGTCGATCCGATCGGCTTCGCCGAGGCTCTGCGGCGTGCGATCGCCGACGACCCTGCAGCGCGCTCGCCACAACCCGAGGCTGAGCTGCGGTTCGACGTCGACGAGGTCGACGAGGTCGCGCGAACGGGGGCGGTGGGATCGCTGCACTCTGGCACGCTGCTCGTCTCGGGGCCGAGCCCCGAGGGCGCAAGCGACGAGCTCCTTGATCGGGCCGCCGCCGGCTACTGGACCGCGGTCAGGCGCGCGTCGCTGGGGCTGATCAGGGCAGTCGACGGCCCTGATCGCCTTGCAGTCGCGCTCGCCGTGCCGCCGATCGTCTTGATTCGTTTCCGCCGTCCCGAGCGTGAGCGCCTCGACGATGGGGTTGCGCTGCGGTGGCCGATCGAGCGCGGCCTCCTCGTTGCCGCCGACGGCCGCGGCCGCGGCCACCTGCGCCTGTCGATCGAGGAGCTCCCCGATCCGGGCGCCGGCGACCGCGTCCGCGTCCGGGTTGCGATCGAGGTCCGAAACTTCTATCCCTGGCTGCGCGGCCGCGGCCCCCTCAGCCGCGCCGGGGTCTGGCTCTACGGCCAGACCCAGCAGCGCTTCCACCGCCACGTCACCCGCCGGTTCCTGCGCGCGCTCGCTGCGGAAAGGTCAACCGGAGCGTGAACGAGGAGCTCCCGCCGCTTCCGTCCTTCGTCGACTTCCTCCCCCGCGCCGGCCGCGGATCGGCGCCAGCCGTGGAGGACCGTGCCGCGCCCCCGCGGCCCCGAGATCCCCCGGGGCGAGGCGGGGATAGACTGCCCTCGCGATGGAGCTGAGGCTCGAGTTGATCCCGGTCCCGGTATCCGATGTCGACCGGGCGAAGGCCTTCTACACGGAGCGGGCCGGCTTCGTCCTCGACAACGACGTCACGGTTGAGGAGGGGCTGCGGTTCATCCAGCTGACGCCGCCGGGATCGGGGTGCTCGATCTCGATCGGCGCGGGGATCACCGAGATGAAGCCGGGGTCGCTGGAGGGATTGCAACTCGTCGTCGAGGACATCGAGGCGGCCCGGGACGAGCTTGCCGGCCGCGGGCTCGACGTATCGGAGATCCACGACTTCCCCTGGGGACGGTTTGTGTACTTCAGCGATCCCGACGGCAACGGCTGGGCGGTCCAGCAGATCCCGGACTATGGCGAAGGCCGGACCCAGCCCGAGGGCATCTAAACGCGGACGCTGCACGCGGAGCGGCGGGCGGCGCCGGACCGGGCTGCGGTCGTCGTCGTTGAGATGAACCGCCCCCGCTCGGTGCACCCGCTGCCCTGGCGGAACCGGTGATCGCCCTCGCTCTCGACGACCTCGCCAACAGCCCGCCGGAAGCCCCGCGCGTCGTCGCCCGTCTCCCCGTCGCGGAAGACCTTCACCCGGTCACCCCCGAGCTACCAGGCGATCGTCAGGCCCGCGGTCGGGCGTCGACGCGGGCGATCCACGCCCGCAGGCGCGGACGGTCACCATGCTGATCGAGCCGGAGGTGGTCGTGGAGGACGGAGTGGAAGCGGTCCACATCGTCGGGATCGGGGGCCAACACGGCGAACTTGAGGAACGGGAATGCGGACACGTCCGCGGCGCTGAGCTCATTGGTGAGCAGGTGATCGGACTCGGCGAGGAGCCGGTCGAACAGATCGAGCGAGTTGCTCAGAGGCTCCGAGAGCGCGGCGATCCGTGACCGATCGGGAGACTCCCGGCCGAGCTCGGCAAAGATCTCGTTCGGCGGGCGCTTCCAGACCTCGTTGAACCACTCGACGAAGACCTCCACCCGTGCCCGGACGGCCGGCTCCGGCGGGTACAGGCGCGGCTCCGGGACGAGCACTTCGAGCCGCTCGATGATCTGCGTCGAATCGACGACGACCTCGCCGTCCAGCTCGGCGACCGGCACCAGGTCCTGACCGCTCAACGCGTGAACGGCGGACCGATCGCTGGGATCGTGGTCGACCCACTCGACCGCGAGGCGCTTGTGCGCGGCTGCGAGCGCCACGCGCTCAACGTTGGTCGAGAACGGAATCCGATGCACCCGGAGCACGGACGAAGGATCCCACGCCTGCGCCGGCCCGGGCAGTGCTCGGGATTCGGCCGTCCTCCCCTGGTCGGAAGCTCGGGGCAGGTCCAGATCTTGGCCATGTGAGCCCCCTGGGCTAAGGTGACCCGAAAGGGGGGCATCACGCCGAGACCGAAGCTCGAGTTCAGCCTGCTTGGCCCGCTGGAGGTGCGGGATGAGCAGGGGCTGGTGTCAGTTGGACCGCCGCAGCAGCGCGCCGTGCTCGCTCTCCTCCTGCTGAACGCGAACGAGGTCGTCTCGCGTGACAGGATCATCGATGAGCTCTGGGGGGCCGATCCTCCCGCGACGGCGGCGAAGCTCGTCCAGCTCTACGTCTCGCGCCTGCGCAAGGCGATTGCGTCCGACCCTGCCGCGGCCGGCGACGTGGTGGTGACGCGGACTCCTGGCTATCTGCTGCAGGTGGATCCCGATCAGCTCGACCTCGATCGGTTCGAGAGGCTGGTCGCGGAGGGACGCAGGGCGCTCAGAGAAGGCAGGCACCGGGAAGCGGACGAGCGGTTGCGCGAGGCGCTCGCCCTGTGGCGCGGCCCGCCGCTGGCCGACTTCACGTTCGAGCTCTTCGCCGAGGTCGAGATCGGACGACTGGAGGAGCTGCGCCTCGAGGCGCTCGAGGACCGAATCGAGGCCGATCTCGCGCTCGGACGTGGGGACCTGGTCGGCGAGCTCGAGTCGCTGATCGCTCGCCATCCCCTGAGGGAGAAACTGCGAGGGCAGCTGATGCTCGCCCTCTACCGCTCGGGACGCCAGAGCGAAGCACTCGAGGCTTACCGGGATACGCGCGGGACGCTGGTCGACGAAGTGGGGGTCGAGCCCGGCCCGGACCTGCGGCGGCTGGAGCGCGCGATCCTGGCGCAGGACCCCGCGCTCGACCACCGCGACGTAACCGAGGCGGCGTCGGAGCGATCGACGATCGCGTTCGTCGGGCGCGACCGCGAATTCGCCGAGCTCGCCCGGGCCCTCGCGGATGCCGAGGCCGGACGCGGGCGGCTGGTGATGCTGGTCGGGGAGCCGGGGATCGGCAAGAGCCGACTCGCCGATGAGCTGATCGAGTCAGCTCGGGCGCGCGGAGTGCGGGTGGCCGTTGGCCGCTGCTGGGAGGCGGGTGGCGCCCCGGCGTACTGGCCATGGGTGCAGTCACTGCGCTCGTACGTGGGCGAGATCGAGCCCGAGGCGCTGCGGGTCGAGCTTGCAGACGAGGCGGCCGCGCTGGCCCAGCTGCTGCCCGAGCTGCGGGACACCGTCGCCGCTGTCTCGCCGCCGCCGCCTGAGACGGAGGGCGCGCGCTTCCGCATGTTCGAGGCGGTCAGCGCCTTCCTCCGCCGCTCCACCCGCGCGCACCCGCTCGTCCTCGTGCTCGACGACCTCCACGCCGCCGACGAGCCCTCGCTGCTCTTGCTTCGGTTCGTCGCTAGCGAGCTCGCCGGCAGTCGCATCGTCGTCGTCTGCGCGTTTCGCGACGTCGCCCCGACGCTGCGAGATCCGCTCGTCTCGACGGTGGCGGAGCTCGTCAGGGACCGCGGCGTCACGCAGATCTCGCTCGGCGGCCTGAGCCTGCCCGACGTCGCCAGATACATCGAGCTGTCGACGGGGGTCGAACCGGCCCGCCGGCTGGTCGAGGCTGTCTACGCGGAGACGGAAGGGAATCCACTCTTCGTCGCCGAGACGGTGCGCCTGCTCGAGGCTGAAGGCCGCATTGCCGACCCTGACGCCGATCGACGGATCCCGCCGGGGGTCCGGGCCGCGATCGACCAGCGGCTGCGGCGCGTCTCCGAGCGTTGCCGGCACCTGCTCACGCTCGCGTCGGTACTGGGCCGCGAGTTCGCCCTCGCTCCGCTCGCGCGGCTCGGCGAGCTCGGCCGAGGCGAACTGCTGGAGTCCCTCGACGAGGCGTTGGTCGAGCGGATCCTCGAGCAGGTGCCGGGATCACCGTCGCGGCTGCGCTTCGCGCATGCGCTGATCAGGGACACCTTGTATGAGGAGCTGCCGCCGGTGCGCAGGATGCAGCATCACCGTGGTGCCGCCGAGGCGCTCGCCGAGACGTACTCGAGCGAGCTTGGACCTCATCTCACCGAGCTCGCGCACCATTACGTCGCCGCGGCGCCGGCCGGGGTGGCCGGCGAGGCGGTGGAGTTCGCCCGCCGCGCGGGCGACCGCGCCGCCTCCCAGCTCGCATACGAGGAGGCGTCGCGCCTGTATTCGATGGCGCTGCCGCTCGCCGACGGGCCGGGCCTGCGCTGCGATCTGCTGCTTGCGCTCGGCGACTCGCGGGCGAGGGCCGGCGACTCCCCAGCCGCGAAGCAGGCCTTCCGCGACGCCGCCGAGCTTGCGGGCGAGCACGGGCTTCGGGAGCGGCTGGCCCGTGCCGCGCTCGGCTACGGCGGCCGAATCATCTGGGAGCGCCAGCAGGACGACGAGCAGCTCGTGCCGCTGCTCGAGCGTGCCCTCGAAGCGATTGGGGACGAGGACAGCGCCCTGCGGGTGAGGTTGCTCTCGCGTCTCGCGGGCGGGCCACTTCGCAGCACTCGGTTCCCGCCCGAGCGGCGGTTCAGGCTCAGTCGGGAGGCGCTCGAGATCGCTCGGCGCCTCGGCGATCCGGCGACGCTTGCATATGCGCTCGACGCCCACATTCCGGCGATCGAATCGCCCGCGAACACCCTCGAGACACTGACGCTGTCGACGGAGCTGCTCGAGATGGCGACCACGGCAGGGGACAAGGAACGTGTGCTCGAGGCCCACGAGCACCGGCACGAGCGGTTCTTCGAGCTCGGCGAGATCGAGAAGGCGGGGGCCGAGCTCGAGGCGATGGCGAGCCTCGCGGCCGAGCTGCGCCAGCCCTCCCAGCGCTGGCTCGTGGTGGTTTGCCGCGCCCGCCTCGCGCTCCACGAGGGCAGGTTCGAGGCGGCGGAGAAGCTGATCGAGGAGGCGCGAGAACTCGGTGAGCAGGCGCTGAGCTGGAATGCGGGCGTTGCGTTCGCGGTCCAGTCGTACATGCTCCGGCGCGAGCAGGGCCGGCCCGAGGAGGCGCTGGCGGTCATTCGCCGATCCGCCGTCGAGTACCCCGACTACGAGCTGTGGCAGTGCGCGCTCGCGGCGGCCGCAGCCGACCTGAGCCATCAGGGTGAGGCGGAACAGGCGTTCGAAGCTCTCGCCGCGGAAGGCTTCGCGGGCTTGCCATTCGACCAGAATGCGTGGCTCGTCGGCGTCGGTCTGCTCGCCGAGACGGCCGGATCGCTCGCAGATTCGGGACACGCATCGTCCCTCTACGAACTGCTGCTCCCGTATGCCGAACGCGTCGCGGTGATCTATCCCGAGCTCAGCATCGGGTCGGTATCACGCTACCTCGGGATTCTCGCCGCGACGATGCGCCGCGGGGTCGACGCTGAGCGTCACTTCGAGGGCGGTCTCGAAGCGAACGAGCGGATCGGCGCCCGGCCCTGGCTCGCCCATACGCAGGAGGACTATGCGCGGCTGCTTGCGGCGCGGGGAAGCCGCGGTGACCGGGAGCGCGCCGGAGACCTCGCCGCGAGCGCGCTCGAGGGCTACCGCAGCCTCCGGATGGACCGCTTCGCAGCCGCGGTCGCGAACCTTGCGCGGGCTCTCGGGCGCCACTGAGTCAGCCTGAATCCACGGCGCGGCGGATCCCGGCGAAGCGCTCGAGCGACGGCGCTCATTTACCGGTCGTTGGGCTGAACGTCTACCGCCCGGGTGAAGGCTGAGCCCGATCGAGCCGCATCGGGCGGCTCCGGAGAAGGAGCGGAGATGAGCCGAACACCGAACACGATCACTTGGTTGCTGGCGGCGGCACTCGCAGCCGCGGCGCTGGCTCCGGCCGCAGCGGCCGCGCAGTCCGGCGCCAGCCCGAACGAGCGGACCCCGACCGAGCTCGCCCAGGCCGTCGGCGAGCCCGGTGAGGAGGACGGCGCAGCGACGACGCTTTACTCGCGTACCCCGACCGAGCTCGGCCAGAGGGTGCCGCCGCGCGCGCCGTCGGCCGTCGAGGCCAGGGGATTCGATTGGGGCGATGGCGCGGTTGGAGCGCTTATCGCGTCCGGCCTGATCCTGGTGACGGTTGCGGCCGTGAGAACTCGTCACCGGCGGACGACAGCCGGCTCACACGCGTGAGCGGTTGTCGATGACCCCTTCTCACGAAGGCAAGGCGGCGCCGCGTCGGGCGCCCGTCGCTCGGTGGCCCGGGCGCGTCGCCGCGCCTCAGCTTTCGCGCGACGCCGGAGCTCTACCGGGCGGCCCCACGCCGGGCGAGGGAGGAGGGGCGAACGCTCAGCGACCTTGCCCGTGAAGCCGTGGCCCGATACGTCAAGTCGTAGATGCCGCGCCAGGGAGGCCTTCGGCGAGATCGCGCGTGGAGGCTTGCTGCCTCTCTACGCCGCGTGATCGTCGCCCGCTCGCGGCTCCAGGTTCGGATGAACGCCCGCGGCCAGGCCTTGCGACTCGGCGACGCGCTGCAGAAGCGAGATCAGCTGCGAGCGCTCCGGTGCGTCGAGGGCGCTCAGCAACTCGGCTTCGTGCTCCTCGGCGATGCGCTCGAGGTCGGCAAGCATCTCGCGCCCAGGTGGCGTTAGGTAGAGCCTGTAGGCCCGCCGGTCGCCGGGGTCGCGTCGTCGCTCGGCGAGCCCACGACGCTCGAGGTCGTCGACCAGCGCGACGACCGCGCTGCGGTGGATCCCAAGCGCGACGCTGAGGGCCTGTTGGGACCCTCCCTCGGAGGCGGCGAGGTGGCTGAGCATTCCGAAGTGCCGGGGGTGGAGGTCGAGTCGGGCCAGGCGCTCGGCAAAGCGCCGATGCGCGTGGGTGCCGAGCTGCACGAGCAGGAAGCCGACGCGCCGGCTCAGCTCCCGCGCCGGGGATGCGGGCACGTCGGGGGGATCTCCGGGCATCTTGCGATGGTACCGTGCGGGCGTGATACTGTTTATTCTATAAACAGTTTGCCCGACAGCGTAAACGAAGGAGGAGCGGAATGACCACGGTCACCGTTCGCTACATCACCGACGACGTCGACGCCGCGGTTGCCTTCTACGCCGAGCGGCTCGGCTTCGACGTCGAGATGCGTCCCGGACCCGGCTTCGCGATCATCTCGCGAGGCGACCTGCGGCTCCTGCTCAATCGACCCGGCGCGGGTGGCGCGGGGCAGGCGACGCCCGGGGGCGGTCGTCCCGAGCCCGGGGGCTGGAATCGCATCCAGATCGAGGTCTCAGACCTCGAGCGCGAGGTCGCGGCGCTGCGCGAGGCCGGAGCGAGCTTCCGCAACGAGATCGTCGCCGGGCGGGGCGGCAGCCAGATCCTGCTCGAGGACCCCGCGGGCAATCCGATCGAGCTCTTCCAGCCCGCCGACGCCTGAGCATTCGTCCTTCTGACCCGGCCTCTGAGAGGGGCTCGAGCGCGAACGGGAAGCGCCGTCCGTCGCTCGGAACGACCGCTTCTACAGGGGCCGCGCGACCTCATCGAGCGGCCTGCGGTCCGCCCGGCGGATCCACTCCTCGGGTGGGTGCATCTCCGGATCCCGCGGGCGCGCCGGATAGCCGAACGAGAGCACGATCTGCACCTGCGATTCCGCGTCGAGACCAAGGAGCTCGGACATGCGCTCCCGGTTCGCCACTCCATTCGGACACGAGACGATCCCCTCGTTCCACGCGGCCAGCATCATGTTCTGGGCCGCCCGTCCCGCGTCGAAGGCGACCGGACCCCTACCGCTGACCACGATTGCGATCACCAGCGGGGCGCCGAGCAGGTTCGGGGGCGCATAGACGGCCTGCGCGACCTGGTCGACCAGCCCGCGGTCCCCCAACACGAGGAACTGCCAAGGCTGGCGGTTCTTGGAGCTTCCGGCGATGCGGCCGGCGTCGAGGATCCGCTTCACCGCTTCCGCCGGAACCGGCGTCCCGGCGTAGTCGCGTTGGTCGCGCTTGCTCGCTACAGCGAGGTAGGCGTCCACGGCCGAAGCGTACCTGCGCCGGACAGACGCGGGGTGCCCGCAGAGTCGTCCGTCGACGGATCGCGAACAGAGGTGCGCTTGGGCCCGGTGCTGGTCGTCGCGCAGAGGAGCAGCGATTCGATCCGGGCCTGCCTCGCCTTCGAAGCGGGTGGACGTCGCGGGCTCTTGATTATCAGCAGCGCCACCGCAGTCGCTTTCGCAGATACAGCTCCCTCGGCGTCGGGCCGCGCTCGCCCGCTCCGATCTCCCGGTGTTCGCGATCGCGGACTGGGAGGGGCGCGCGATCGGGTACGGGGAGATCTGGGGCGACGACGGATCGCGGCGGGTGAGCAGCATCACCGTCGGCCATGGCGCGTGGGACCGGGTGAGCGGCGATCCGCTTGCCGCGGTCGAGGTCGAACGCATGGAGTTGGCGGAACGGCCGGCTGCATTCGCGAGGCGCGCGCTTCGCACCCTCTTGGAGATCAGCCGCGATCGGCGACCGGATTACACCGCCGGCGCCCTCGCGGGCCCACGAGGAGCCCTCGCACGGGTATGCCGACGGATCGCGGGCCGTCGGACCCGCCCGCAGGCGGACGATCGCAGTCGACGACGAGCCGCGATCCGTCTCGGTTTGCGGCACCCGAGGGCTTTGGGCCGCTGCCCTGCGGGAGGGGGACCTGACCGTGACGATCAGCGCTCGCGGCGTCCCCCGAGAGACAGTGTCACTGAGCCGGGTCGCAGACCCCGACGCGGACCTGTTTCCGGCTGCGCGCTGACGGCGTGGAACTCCACCACCTGAGCGCTCCTCAACGATTCGGTGGAGCTGCTCGACCAGGGGTGCTGTGCAGTGCTCCGTTTCGCGCACGGGAGGAGCGCGCGACCCTCGCGCCGAACGCGCTACCTCTTCTTCGCCTTCAGCTTGACCTTGCGCTTCGCTGATGCCTCGTTCCCGGCAGCATCGGTGACGCGAACCGTGACCCTGACCCTGGCCGTCTTGCCCTCGGCCTGGGCCCGCTTGGTCCGCCGCTTGGCCACCTTCTTCAGCCCCAGCCCGAGCGTCGTCGTCTCGCCGGCGGCGATCGGCTTCGTCTGGCCCCGGAGCTTGAAGCGCTTCGTTTTCGTGGCGCCCGCCGACGAGCTTCCGGCCGTCACCGCCGGGACCCTGACGTGTCCCTTCCCCACCACGTCGGCGGCCTCGTCGCTTGTCACTTTCACCCTCACCAGCTTCGCGCCCCTCTGGATCTTCCTGCCCTTCAGGATGATCGTCGGTGCGGTCGTGTCCTGGATCTCGAACGCCCCGATGTCTGCCCGGGCGACGCCGTCGCGGTCGCCGTCGACCTTTCGCGGGAGACCATCGAAGTCGACGGTGGAGTCTGGTGGGAAGTCGCTCACGCTCGGAGAAGCAGGATCGCCCGCATCGATGAGCGCTGAGCCAGCGGAGAGGTGGAGGTCGGTCGCTGAACGGAAGCCCGGGTCTGCCGAGGTGTTGCCCCCCGGCGTCGTCTCATTGAAGCTGCCAGGCCCTCCGTTGTCGTCCACGGGGATGGAGGAGTCGTAGTTGGAGTAGGCGACCGTGATGTTCGCGGTGCCGGTGTGGCCTCCGGCATTGGTCGCGCTGCGTTTGAAGTTCTTGGCGAACCCGCGCAGGATCGAGCTGCGGATGTCCACGTCGGCGGAGTTGTCCGAGCTAGCCGTGCCCTCCGCCTCTGCGCGCACCGCCAGCGATGTCGGGTCGGAGTCGCCGATGACGGTCACGTGCCGCGCGGTGACCCGATTGAACACGTTGACGCCGATCCCGACCGCGCTCAGCGCGATCCCGTCTGCACCGGAGATGCGCATCACGCAGTCCTCGAGCTTCAGGCCCGAGGACTGTGCCCCGAGGTTGGCGTCGATCGTCGACCCATGCACCGTGCCGTCCCCCTGGAGGCCGGTGCTCGCCTTCACCGACGAGCCCTTGAGGTTCGCGAGGTGCAGCCGAACGCCGACGGCGGTCCCAGGCAGGTCGACCTCGGCGTTGCGGACCGTGGTGGGGCCGTTGCCGTTGACGGAGATCCCCACGCCGCTGGAGAGGGCGCTTTCCGCGGTCACCGTCACGTTCTCCGCGTCGCCCGCGCTCTGGAGGCCAGTGTTGTTAGTCCCGGGCGGCACGTGGATGGTCACGTCCCGGATGGTGCTCGCGGCGACGCTGCCAAATGAGGTGCTCATCGCCACAGTTCGTACGTTGTTGCCGGGATCGCGCTCGATCAGCGTGCCGCCGGTTGCCGTACGCGGCCCAGAGCCAACGATGTCCACCGGGTTGTCGAACCCGTTGTCCACCGCCCCGTGGAAGACGCCTGCGCCGACGAGGATGTTGTCGCGGCTGGCGGGCTCGGGCGACGGCGGGTCGTTCGCGTCGGCGGCATCGACCGCCTGCTGGATCGTGGTGAAGTTGTGGGTGGGACCGGGGACGCAGCCCTCGCGGTCCACGCAGAACGTGTCCGCGCCAGCCGCCGGCGCAACCGCGATCGTGATCACCGCGGCCAGCGCCCAGCAGAGCCCCCCGCGAGTCCCCATAGGCGCCTTCTTCCTCGCTCGACCGTGGGCGGCTTCGCTCATCGCGCGCATGACCAACTGCACCCTTTCTGATCGAGGCCCGACCCGAGCCCCGTCGTGGCTGGCGTCAAGCTACAGCGGCCTCGGCGGCGCGCAAACCGTAGTAGTCCGCGAGCGCCGGCGCGGGGAACTACGACCCGCCGCCCGCGTTGCCGCTCGCGCGTGGGCACACACCGCAGCCGCGTGAGCGGCGATCCCAACCTGGTCGGCGCCCGCCTTCCCGTGCCACATCCGCATGCGTCCGCGTGCAGACCCGGCGCGCCCGGTCATCGGCGCAGAGGGCAAGCGCGCAGCGGCTCCGAACCACGGTCAAGCCAGGGACGCCGACCGGCGGCTGGGGAAGCATCCGGAGCAGCTCCGCCGGCAGGGTTTCGCTCGCCTTCCAGTACTCGAGGGCGACGATCTCGCCCGTCACCGAATCCGTCTCGCGCAACCCGAAGTCGACCTCCTCACCCCGGACGCGTGCGGGGTCATAGCCCTCGAAGCGAAGCCGGGCGATGTCGGCCTCGCGATCGTAGTGGCCGTCGATCTTTATGCCCGGTCAGAGAGCCCGGACGCCGGCGTTGCGCCCGGTCGCGAAGGAGGCGCCCCGATAGCGTGCATCGACAGGTCCGGCCTCTGTGGCCCAGCTGGCTGGGCTAGTGGCAGTAGGCGAGGGCACGCAGTCGCGTTGACGGCCCACCGAGATTGCGGGCCGCGACTTCCCAGACTCCGCGGTCGATCCGGATCGCCGGGATCGAGAACAGGGGGGCGGTCCGGTCCTTGATCGCGAACCCGCCGGCTCGGGCGCCGATCCTCTTCGGACACCGGCCTGATCTCACCTGAGTGCGACGACCCACGTCCCTGGTCGGCTTGCCGGCGACGAAGGTCCGGAGCTTGCCCGGTCGCCTGGCGCAGTAGGCGTACGCGGTCACCGACGCGCCCTCAGGCGTTGGCGCGTAAACCACCGCCCGCCACGTCCGTCGGCCGACGCGCCGGGAGACGATCGGCAGGCCGCCGCGGCTGAGGTCGGAGGTAGTCGGGACCTTGAAGCCACCGGCGACCGCCTTCCTGCCCTTCGGACAGGTCGCGTCGACGCGACCGGTCTCGCCGGAGGGCACCGATCCCGTCGCCGACACGGGTCGCGATCGCTTGGCACCACGCTCGCAGTACACAGTCGGGCCGAGATGGGTGAAGAACGAGTCGCTCGTCCACTGGATCGCCCCCACAGCCCAGCGGCGCGTGCCGACCCGGCGCGAAGCGATCGTGACCAGTCCCGTTTCCTCTGGGTCGGTCATATGCCAGCCACCGGAGATCGCCCGGGCCCCCCTCGGGCAGCGGGCGACGCCCCTGCCCTTGGTCCCCTGATCGCCCTCGATGTCGACGACGACCTGCCGTGCGAACACTCCCCGGTCGGGGGCAGCCGTCGCGCCCCCGACGAGGACGATCGAGACGACGAGCGCGAAGCCGCCGAGCCACGTGAAAGCCCCCGTCCTCAGCTGATCGCGCCCCATAGGCTCGCCAGGGTAGGCAAGTCCCAGTTCGTCACCATCCGTAGTTCACCGCAGCACCCGCAAGGCGATGACGCGCTTCTCCCCTTCGCGCGGGAGAGCTGGCGCTTCGCGCGGGAGAGCGGGCGTGGTGATCGCGCATTGCAGGCGCGACCCCAAGTGTGAGCTCGCGACGCCACCGCCGATCGAGTCGAGTTTGTTGCGCCGAGCGTGCGTAACTCGACACGGACGCCGCGATGCCCACGAGCCTGCGCCTCCCTTCGCGTGATCCCGGGGCGGGCTGCCGCAAGGCAGGTCGAGGACCGGGACGGACGGCTGGACATCCTCGTCAACAACGCGGGGATCATTCCGAGGCCATCGAGGCCAAGGGCGATCCGATATCGCCTCCACTCCTGCTAACGGTCGCGCGTCTCCCTCCCCTGTGATTGAGGCTCTCAATCGAGCTACCGGGTCAGGGCGATGAACGCCGATCAGTGGCGGCTCGGCCTCGCGCTCGGGACGGCGTCTGTCGACCGACACGGGAGCCGCTACCGTAAGAGGTGCCCGCTGGGATCTTCTCGTCTCCCTCTGCCCTTCGAGCGACGCCTGAGAGGGACGCGAGAAAGAAGCAAGGATGAGCGACCAGGAGTTGCGCAGGCTCGAGGCAGAGGCCCGATATGCGCGCGAGCGGTTGCAGCTCTACAGGGCCAGGGCCTACGGTCGGAGCACAACCAGTCCGGCCCGTCTTAGGGAACTCGAGCGGTCCAGCAAGCGAGCGGCGACTCGACTTCGGCGGGCAGTCACCGTGCCCGGGAGCAACTGACAACACGATCGAAGGAGGATTCAGTTGACGATTACGGCAGATCAGCTCGTGGAGGCCGCGCAGGAACTCAACCAGGAGGAGTTCACCCGCGCCGACGTTGCAAATCAGCTAGGCGTCAAGAAGCCCGAGCTCAAGCAGGCTTTTGTGGACGCCCGTAAGGCGGGTCGTCTGGCGAAGGTCCGCGACGACGAGGAGAACACGCGTCACTTCCAGCTCACCTGACGCCTAATCGGGGTTGAGCCGGCGCTAGCCAACGGGCTCGCCTATCGCGCGCGAAAACGAGAAGCAGGACCGACCGGCCCGATGGGCGCCCTCGGTAGCGTAGGCATTCCGCACCACGACGACAGACTGCTGGCCCTCACTGTGGGGATGCACCGTCGGCTTCGAGACGCCGCAACCGGTGTCGGCGGTGCTCCAGGTCGCGCCGTCGGGCGCCGACCTTCAAGTGCACGGCGAACGTTGGGAGAGCTCGCCAAGCAGCGCTGCGCTCCTTGCGTCCATCGGCACGAAGGTCTCGATCGCGAGGCTTGCCGCCGTCACCTCCAGCGGTGCCCCGAGTGTGGCGATTACGGTGAAGAGCCTGACCTCGCCGAAGGGTGTACGCAGGTCCAGTGAGACCACGGGCTGGGTCGCGGGGCTGGTCGGCGGATCGTCCGGGAGATAGGACTCGACCTCCTCGATCAGGTGGCCGAGCGCCGGATCGGCATCCTCGCGGCTCCTTCGCCTCAGCTTCTGAATCAGCGGCGCGTTGCAGGCCGCGGTCATCGACGAGATTCTCGGCAGGCCGCCGGGGTGGACCGCGAGCCGGAGCATGTTGATCGGGGGCTCGAGGAGCTCGGGGTCGACCCCGTCCCAGAGGAGCGATGCTGCGCGATTCGCCTCGATCAGGTTCCAGAGCCCGTCGACGATCAATGCCGGGTTCGGCTCGTACGCCTCCACCAGCCTGCTCAGCGACTCCCGCAGGGGCTGCATGACCTCGCCGTCGTAGGGCTGCTCCAGATAGGGAGGAGCGAAGCCCCCTGCCAGCAGCAGGCGGTTGCGCTCGGCGATCGGCAGGTCGAGGTGCTGGGCGAGATGGATGAGGAGCTGGCGGCTCGGGCGCGAGCGGCCTGTCTCGACGAAACTCAGGTGCTTGGTGGAGAGCTTCGCGTCCAGCGCTAACTCCATCTGCGTGAGTCGTCGCTGTGTGCGCCAGAAGCGGATGAGCTCACCGACAGTCTGCGGCTCCCTCTCGGTCTGGACCGCCACCGGGCCAACGCTAGCGCACGACCAGATCGGCTCCATTACCTCGGATGTAACGGGGCACGGGCGACTACACATCGGAGGTAATCGACTCGCGGTCGTTCCTGGGGGATCGTTACCGCCGCGAGCAACGATTTCAAAGGAGGCAGCCGAGATGAGCGAAGAAATTGAGCCACCCGAGGCTCGGATAACGAAGGCAGAGCAGCTAGCCGAGCGCTACACGGCGGTCTGGATGGAGACGGATGGCGACCGCCGCCGCAAGGCGATCGCCGATCTCTGGAGCGAGGATGCGATTCATATCCTCCAGCCCACGCAGGAGGTCTACGAGGCCGCCGATGAGCGGGCCGTCAACCCGACCTGGCAGGTGCGCGGCCACGACGAACTCGAGGCGAGGGTGACCTCAGCCTACGAGGATTTCGTGGCGACCGGCCGGATGTCTTTTCGCGCGCGGCCCGGCGCGAAACGCCTTGGGAATGTCGTCACTTGGCGCTGGGAAGGAGTCTCACCGGATGGCGAGGTGCTCGGCGCCGGACTCGAGTTCGTGATCCTCGCCGCCGACGGCCGGATCGCGACCGACTACCAGTTCGTCGAGTGAGCATTTCAGTTGAGCCGCGCTGGGAGTTGACTTGACTCAAGAAGACTTCGGAAAGGAACACGCGTCAACCTCTTTGAGCGCTGGGAGTCCCAGGCGGCCGTGAGAACCTTCCGCAGAAGAGTCCCCCGCAACAAGCAAACCGCGGCAATGCTCTCGGCGTCGGTAGCCGAGTACGACATCGCCGACGTGCGGCCCTTGTTCGGAAAGGCAAAGCGTGAACCTGCAGCAGGAAGCTCGGTTCGGATGCCAGCGGTCCGGTCGATCAGCGTCCCCGTAGCAGTCGGAGCCCGCCCAGCGCGTCGCCACGGCCGGTCATTCTGACCCGCAATTATTACTCTCCATGCGAGGACGGCGCCCCGCTCCTCCCTTCGCGTGATCCCGGCGCGCCCCGTCATCGCGGTGGCTGTCGCACAACCCTCGGCGACCTCCTGAGAGCTCGTATCAACCCCCGTGACAATCGGGCCGAGCTCGGCCCTGACGCCGACGCTATCCTGGCGCCTCCCGGCGGCCTATTCCGGGCAGGCGCCGCCTTAACGTCGGGAGTGGTCCCTCTCGACGACCCTTTACGCGACAGCCTCCGCGCAGAGCAGGAGCTCAGCGATTGGCGTCGTCCTTTGCGGGCTACGCCGCCTCCATCGCTTTGCCGACGCCGGCACGCATCTCGTCGACGTTCATCGCGGGCAAGAGGGTGATGCTCGCACCCAGGCCGATGAAGAAGGGCTCCGCTGCTGGAGGAATGTCGCTGGAGTCGCCCATCTCGAAGAAGATCAGGGCCGTCCGCATCCCGTCTTCCGCGATGAAGTAGGCGGCCTCGGCGTTCAGCGCTTCGAGCGACGAGCCGATGACCTCGGGCAGGCTGCCGTCCTTGATCGCCTCGTTCCCCGTATCCGTGGGTACCTGGACCTTCATCAGCATTCGCATGCTTGCCTCCTTCGGTTCCGCGACTCGAGGAAGCCAGAATGCGCGAGCGGGTTGGCATGCCGGCGCCGACGAGCGGCGATCTTGCCAATCGTGCAGCGTGGGTCGCTGCGCCGGGGATCCTATGCCCAAGGTCGCGCACTGGCAAGCGCATGCGACATGGACCCCAGCAGGCACCTCCTGCTCGCGCGCAGCGGAAGCGACCGGGTCCTGCACCGCAGACGCGCGGATCGTCCAGGGCGAGCACCTGACCTGCCTGACAGAACCCAGACGGCCGCTCGCTGATCGAAGCGACAGCCCAGCGGAGCGCGTCACCCGCGAGCTGTGCGCCTATCGCGTCGTTCTCAGGCCGGAAGCGACCACGTCTCGCGTGTCCCGGTCAGGATCAGTTGGTGACGAGGGACCGCACTTACGCCGAGCGGACGGCTGTGACCTGCGTCGCGGAGCTCCTTCGCGATCGGGTGGTCGCTGAGCGTAAGGCGAACTCCGCGACGCCCGACTCGGAAGCCACTCTCCACGATGCAATCGATCGCCTCACAATGTCGCGTGGAAGAAGATGTGGCAGTGGAATAGCCACCGGCCCAGCGCACCGCCCACGATCACGCCGTCCTCGAGCGCGCGGTCGTCGATCCGGACCCTGACGGTGAGCGTGTGGTTGCCCGGGACGTCGATGTTGTCCCTGAACTCGCGATACTTGCCCAGCCACGCGCCGATCGACCGTTACCTTCGGAGCGAAAACGGCGGATCGAGGCTAACGCGCCCCGCGGAAGCCCTGGTTGATATTGCTGAAGTCCGACGGCTCGCTGAAGCCGCTGACCGCGAACGGCCCCGTCTGCGAGCCGAAGCCGAAGCTGTGGCCACGTTGCAGGGCGCCGGGACCGTCGTCGGTCGCCGCACCGCAGATGCCCTGGAAGTCACCGCCGTAACCGGTCGGCCAGCTCCCGATGCAGGTGCTGCGCGGCACCCAGTCGGCGACCAACTCCGAGACGTTCCCCACCATGTCGAAGGCACCCCAGTCAGAGACGCAGCCGGGGTTGGCGCCGGTATTCTCGACACCTCCGGGGTTCGTGTTGCAGGGTCCCGGGTGGTCCGGGGTGCCAGCGACCGCCGTTTGCCACTCGGCGTTAGTGGGCAGGCGCTTGCCCGAATTGGCGAGCGCCTGTTGGGCCTGGAACGAGGTGATGCCAGCCCTAGGCTCGACGCCCGGCACCGAGCGGGCGAAGATCACGCCCTTGCAGTCCTGGCCGTTTCGGTCGCAGGGGATCGCGCCGGTGATCTGAGTGCCGCCGTTCGGCGCCGTCCAGATCGAGTTCTCGTAGCGGTCGATGCAGGTCGGGCCGACCTCAACCATCTGCCCGGTTCCCGGGACGGTCGGCTGGCAGCCGCCCTGGGCGGCGCGGGTACGGAGCGGGCTCGCGTCCAGCTTCGCCTCGGCCACCTGCTTGCCCTTCACGGCGTTCTTCGCGACGTGCTTCGACTTGACGGCGTTCCTCCTGATGTCCTTGGGGCCGATCTTTGACGCCGCATAGGCGCCGCCCCCGGCGAGCACCCCGAAGACCGCGATCGTCGACATGACGTTGGCGTAGGTCAACCTCGGCTGTAACCGGTTGAGCATGCCCGCTCACCTCCTTGCCGGCGGCCACGCCGGCCTATCTCCTACCCCCAGCCTCGCCCGGCTGGATGGCATCACGGGCCACGCTAGCTTCGATCACCCGCCCGCGCAACCTGCGCCGGGTTCGCGTCGATGCGAGCGTCTCGGTGATCGAGCAGCAGACGCCCGCTCCGGACCACGAACAGGCATCTCGCATGGTGCTGACCGTCGCTTCCGGAAACCGCGCGAAGCGGAAGCGCGACACAGTCTCGTTTCAAGCGCGTTCCGCGGAGCGTTCCGCGCCCGACTATCGTGCATAGGGGGCGTGGCTAGACTCCGCCAATGGCCGCCGACCGCAAGCAGATCGTCCGCGACTCCTATGCCGCCTTCGCCGCCGGCGACCGAAGCTTCTTCAAACAGCGCCTCAGCGACGACTTCCTCTTCTCCGCCCCTCCGGATCCAAAGCTCGACCGTGACGGCTACTTTGAGCGGTGCTGGCCCGGGGCGGGGCGGGGTCTCGACTTCGATTTCGTCCGGCTGATCGAGTCCGGCGACGAGGTGGTCGTCACCTACGAGAGCAACGTCTCCGGCGGCGGCAGGGGACGGAACACCGAGGTCATTACGTTCGACGACGAGGACAAGATCGCCCGCACGGAGGTCTACTTCGGCTGGAATCTGGAGTAGGCGCCTGCTGCTCGCGGAGGCTGTCGCACAAACCGCGGCTCCGTCCGCGCCGATCGAGACCATCGGCGCCATGCCCCAGAACTTCTTTGACTGCGACCGCGATCAACCATTGCTGCTACCGCCGGACCTGCGCGACTGGCTGGCGGAGGACCACCTCGCCTGCGCGAGCGCGGGATCACCCCGCTCGTCGCGCCCGACGCCGACAAGCGAAAGGGACCGCGCAAGACCGGCCTCGGCGGGCCCTACGACTTCATGCGCAGGGTGCTCCAGACCGAGGCCGGCTCGGATCTCTACTCGCGCCGCCAAGGGATGATCGAGCCGGTCTTCGCCGACATCAAGCAGAACCGGCGGGCGGGGCGGTTCAAACGCCGGGGGCGGGCGGCGGTGCGCTCAGAATGGCGTCTGATCGCGGCCACTCACAACCTGCTGAAGCTCCACCGGCACACCCTGGCCGCTGCCGCGGCCTGAGTCCCGGGCCGAAAGCCCCTGCCGCTATCGATCGCGCCGGTCTTGCCGGCCGATGGCTCGCGTTGGCTCGCGTTTACGCGACAGCCTCCGCGCAGAGGAGGAGCGGCCGGATCTGGTCGCGGCGGCTCCAAACCGACATCCCCATCGGGGCCACGAGGTAGCGCTGTGATCCGCCGAACGGCGTTCGAGGTGACCGCCATCGGCTGAGGAATTGCGCCGGCGAGAGCTTCGGAGCCGAGGGAATAGATCGTGTCGCGGTCCGGGCCCACACCGCGTGAGTGATTACGCAACGTGCGCCGTTGCGCCGGCGTCAGGGTGTGCGAGAACGTCGTCGAGGCGGGGAGAGAGCAGGTGCAGCGCACCGGCGAGGCGCAGCCGCTGCGCCGTGCTCATGGCGCCGATGTCGCGCTCGAGCCGCTCGTGCCGCGCGGCTTGCGTCCGCAAGGAGCGCAGGCCGCCCCGCTTGGTCGAGCCGCTGTGGCTCGCGCCGAGCTCGATCGGCAACTCATCGAGGAGCCGGCCGAGATCGACGGCCAGGCGTCGGACGTCATCGACGGCGACCACCTCCCGCAGCGGCTTC
>DATHVI010000041.1:0-9866 GCA_035461385.1 Solirubrobacterales bacterium | reverse complement strand
CCGGGCCGGCGATCGCCAGCGTCGTCAGGTCGTTGACGTTGGTCGGGCCCGGCAGCCGGACGTGGGCTGCGCCCTGGCCGATGATGCTCTTGGCGGGGCAGAGCTGCCGCGCCTGCTGGGTCGTCGTCCCGGCGATGTTCGCGCCGCACTTGGGCGGCCTGTTCGGCCGGAACCTGAGGTTCTTGCCGAAGTCGATCCGCAGCGCCCGCGTCGGCTTCGGAACGCCGGGCGAACCGTCGGCGTTGTCGTGGCCGACGCTCGCGAACAGCTGCACGTTGCTGAACTTCTTCTTCTTCAGCTTCGCCGGCTTGATCTTGCCGCCGAGCTGGACCTTCGGCTCCTGGGCGAGGGCCGTCCCGCTGATGCCGACCGCGAGCGCGAGGGTGAGCGCCGCCATCGGTAGTGCCTTCCTAATCAATGCTCCTCCTTGTCGCGTGCGCGCTCGAGCGCGCACGCGCTCATCGTTGCATGGGGTCCCGGAATGATGAAGCCGCGCTCGCTCATCCGCATCCGCCCTAACCCCCGAGCTTCGCTGGGCTGACCCGCAGCCGCCTGCGGGAAACTACTGGTCCCCCCTGTCCGGGTGTCGCGCTCACGGCAGCGGCCAGACGTGGAGGTAGTCGGTGAGCTCCGATGGCTGGCCGATCGACCGGAACGCTGGCTGCTCGACGCATCCCGGCCTCGGGATGTTGTTCGAGTCGTTGGTGCCGCCGAAGGCGTGCGTCCTGATCCGCTCGAAGAAGTCCTCGGCCCTCGCCTGGGCCTCGACCGGGGTGTCGCCGGGCAGCTCGACGCGGTCGATGAAGTCGGGGTCCATCGGCGTCGTCGGGTCGAGCAGCGCCCGGATCCCGGCCGCGCAGTGGCGGGTCTCGAACGAACGCCAGCCGGAGCGGATCCGCAGCGCGTCGCCCTGGCGCATGTACGGGTTCGTGCGGTTGACGCGGAGCCGGTTCGGGAACGAGGCCAGCGCCTCCGGCCCGAGGTAGCCCTCGGTGCGCAGCGCACGCCCCTGCAGCCCGGTCGTCACGTCGAGATCGAGGCCCATGTTGGTCGCCGCGGCGACGTTGCCGAGGAAGGCCGTCACCTCGCGCCGGTAGATCCGCAGCCCCTCGACGATCGGGTTGAGCTCGGGCAGGAAGTCATCGAGGCGCCCGAGCAGCGGCGGGAGGTTGTTGCCGAGCAGCCGCTGGAGCGCCTGCGAGCCCGCCGGGGCGCGGTTCGCGGCGCGCTCGAGGCCCGGCCAGAAGCCCTCGAGCTCGCGCGCGAGGTCGCCGAGGTCGTTGAGGGTCGGGCCGAGCTCGCGCGCGGCGGGGCGGAGCTGGGTGACGAGCGGGTCGGTGTCGGCGGCGAACCGCTCGAGCCGCGCGAGCGTCGCCCGCGACTCGCGCAGGAAGGTCGGGAAGGCGACGAACGCAGCCGCGAGCTCGTCGTTGCGCCGCGCGGTGGTGTCGAAGACGGTGGCCGCGTTCTCGATCAGCCCGCGGAGCTGGCCGCGGCGCTCGGACAGCGCCCCGAAGACCTCGCCGCCGCCGCGAACGAGCCGGCGCACCGCCCGGTCCTGGGTGTCGAGGACGCGGAGGATCCGCGTCGCCTCGGCCGCGAACGGCTCGAGGCTCGCGATCGCGACCGAGAGGTCCTCGCCGCGGCCGCGGAGCGCCGCCGCCTGTCCCTGCATCCAGGCCTGGAACGCGGCCCGCGTCCGCGGGTCGAAGGTGCGGAAGATCTCGTCGAGCTGGACCATGTCGGAGATCTGGGTCACCGGCAGCGTGCCGCCCTCCTCGAGCATCCCGGCCTCCTCCGACCCGGGGGTGAGCTCGACGTAGGTTTCGCCGAGGAGCGTCTTCTGGCGCAGCGTCCCGCGCGTGTCCGCCGGGATCGGCGCGTAGCGGCCCTCGAGCTCGATCGTCGCCTCGGCCCGGCCCTCGGAGTCGAGGTCGACCCGCTTCACCGTCCCGACCGAGACCCCGGAGATCCGGACGTCGGACTCGACCGAGAGCTGGGTCGCCTCGTCGAACGACGCCTTGAACCGGTAGCCCTCGGGCTGGAGCGGGATCGGGCCGCCGAAGGCGAGCCAGAGGAAGAGCGCGATCGCGAAGCACGAGATCGCGAACCCGACCGCGACCAGGATCCTGCCGATCGTCGGTGCCTTGGTCTCCATCAGGCGCTTCCCCGCTTGGCGGTTGTCGTCGTCGGGCTCATGGCGGTGGGCAGAGCGGGTGGAAATCGATCTGGCAGAGGACCTCGGACCTCGGGACGTTGGTGAGCTGCTGGAGCGTCTTCAGCACCGGACGCTGGAGCTCGCCCCCCGGCCCGACCGCGTCGGCGAAGCTCTCGGCGATCAGCGCCGTGAACGTGTTCTGGAGCACGACCCCGCGCCGGATCGGCCCGTGGGCGTCCTGGGCGAGGAAGATGTTGTTCGTGTTGTGGTTCAGCCAGGCGATCGAGAACAGGTAGCTCTGCTGGGGCCCGGGCGGGTCGTAGGCGAGCGAGTTGAACAGCCGTCCGAGGTCGCCGAACGAGCTCGCCAGGCCGCGGGTGGTGCCGGCCAGGGGTTCGGCCGCCTGCCTGGTGTGCCGGATGACGGGCTGGGTGCGGCGCGTGAACGGGCGGATCTGCTCGGCGATCGGCTCGAGGGTCTCGCGCATGAACGACTGGAGGCTGCGCTGCGCGGGGGCGAACTCGCGCGCCGCCGGGATCAGTGCCTGCGAGGCCGGGCCGAGCTCGACGGCGAGCCGCTCGCTCGAGGCGAGCGCGCCGCGGGTGGCGGCGAGCGTGCTCGGCAGCTCCTGGAACGCCTCCCGGAGCGACGCCTCCTGGCGCGCGAACGCCGCCATCACGTCGTTCGAGGAGACGACGAAATCGGCGAGCCGCGTGTCGGCGGCCCCGAGCTCCTCGCTGACCTCGCGGAAGCTCGTGATCGCCCGGCGGATGCTCTCGCGGCGCTTCGCGAGGCGGCCGTTGATCCGGGCGACGTCGCGCGCGAACGGCTCGAACCGCCGCAGCCCGGCGGAGAGCTGCTCGCCGCGCCCCCCGAGCCCCTCGGCGCCGCCGCCGAGCAGCAGCACGAGGTAGTTCTGGGTGTCCGCGTCGAGCGCCGCGAGGATCTGGTCGGGCATCACGTTCGCCCGCGTCTGTGCGAGCGGAACGGTCGACCCCTCCTCGATCGCGGTCGCCCCCTCGCCGACGTCGATCTCGACCGTCATGTCCTGGAGCCCGGTGCGCGGGCGCAGCAGCATCGTCGCGTCGTCGCGGATCAGCGGCGCGTAGCGCTCCTCGATCTTCATCGTCACCACCGCGCTGCCGCCCTCGAGGTTGACCCCGGTGACGTCGCCGACCCTGATCCCGGCGATGTTCACCGTCTGGCCCTGACCGGGCGTCACCGCCTGCGCGGTCGAGATCTCGCCACGAAGCTCGAACGTGTCGTCGCCGAGGAACGGGATCCAGTCGGGGTACGGGTACTGCTGCTGGGAGAGGACCACTCCGGTGGTGGCCAGCCCGGCGATGACCAGGGCGACCAGGGCGAGGAAGTCGCGCAGGTGCTCTCGGACCGCCCTCACGGCGCCGTCTCCACGAGGTCGGGAGGCGCGACCGCCGCAGCCGGACCGTTGACGTTCGGGACCGGGTTTCGGTGACAGGGGACGTCCATCCGGAACGGCGGCCGGCGCGCCGGAAGCGCCGGGCGGACGCCGAGTGGCGGCTCGATCGTGTTCCCGAACAGCAGCCGCTGCCCGATCGGGCTCCCGGCGACGTTCGGGGCCTGGACGAGGGTCGGGCCACCGCCCGCCTGGACCCGCACGTAGGAGCCGTTGCCGTCGAAGGATTGGCTCTCGCCGGCCATCTGGACGAGCGAGTAGAAGAACTCGCGGTAGTTCGGCTGGCCGGTGCCGAAGTCGAACGGCGTTCCGTCGACGACGCCCGAGTCGTTGATGACGAGGTCGCCGGTCGGGACCAGGACCTCGGAGGTGCAGCGGCTGACCCGCCCGAGGTTCCCGAACAGCGGCGCCGAGGCGCGCGCGGTCTCGGCGAGCGGCGGAGCCGCCTCGCGGAGCAGCCTCGCGGTGCCCCCCAGCTCGCGGTCGCCTAGCAGGGGATCGGCCTCGGCGAGCCAGGGCCGGGTCGCCGCGATCGTCGCGGGGAGCTCGGCGATCCCGGGCCGTGCCTCGATCGCGAGGGCCCGCAGCGGGGGCAGCGCGTCGGAGAGCTCGCGCAGCGACGGCTCCGCCTGCTCGAGCGTTGGGGCGAGCTCGTCGATCGTCAGGCTGACGTTCGCCGACTCGGCGGCGAGCGCGCCGACGGTGACGTTGAAGTTGACGATCAGGTCCTGGAGCTGCTCCTCGACCGGCTCGAGCTCGCGGAAGACGTTGCGCTGGGCGCGGATCAGGCGCGAGAGGTCGTGCCGGTGCTCCCCGCGCAGCGCCTGGTTGACGATCGCCGAGTCGCGGCCGGCGCGGCCGCCGTAACGAAGCGCGTCGTTGAGCGCCTCGCCCGCCGTCTCGCCATGGACGTCGGGGTCCTGGCCGCGGTCGTCGGCGGCCGTCGGCTCGTAGTTGAGCGCCGTCCCGTACCCCTCGAGGAGGAGCTGGAGGTCGCGGCGGGAGTCACGCTGGAGCGCGGTCAGGACCTCGCCGAGCTGGACCGCGATCGAGGTCCGGCTGATCGGGATGTCGCCGCCGTCGGAAAGCTCGGGGGCGCTCGGGCTTCCCGGCCTCAGGTCGAGGAACATGTTCCCCTCGAGGAACAGCCGCGGCCGGATCTTGACCTCCGCGTCCTCGTGGATCGGGCGCCCCTCGTCGGTGACGGTGAACGTCACCCGCGCCGCGTCCCCCTGCGCCTCGATCCCGGTGACCTCGCCGACGTTGACTCCGGCGATCCGCACCGGTGCCCCGGTGCGAAGCGTGCCCGCGTTCTCGAACGTCGCCTCGAGCTCGTAGCCGGCGCCGGTGAACGGGAGCTCCTTCGTGAAGGCGAGATAGGTGAAGGCGAGCGCCAGCAGCGCGACGACGAGCCCGATCACCCACGGCCTCGGCCCACGGTAGTGGCGGCCGTAGATCCGCTCGTCGGGCCCCTCGGTCGCCGGCGGCGCCTTCAGCGGGCGGGGCTTCCTGGCTCGCGGGCTCATCGCTGCCCGTCCGTGACCGTGCCCTGGTTGCCGGGCACGTTGCCGATCACCTGCCGGCCGACGATGTAGGGCTCGTTGCCGGCCTCGCACTCGCGCGGCTGGCCGGGCGCGGCGGTGTTCGGGTAGGGGTTGAAGTGGAGGAAGTTCTTGATCCCCGGCCCGTTCGCGGTCGCCGCCGACGGCCCGCCCTCGCTGTTCGGCCCCGCCGGGGGCTCGAAGACGATGAACCGCTGCCAGCTGCCGACGCTGTTGCGCTCGCCGAGCATGCTGCCGACGTTGCGCAGCAGGAGGCTGCCGTAGTTGCAGACCGACTGCGCCGGGGTGATGAACCTGAGCGTCGGGCTGAGGATGCCCCCGGTCTGCCGGAGCCGGGCGAGGCCGGAGCGGACGGTCGGGTCGTCGTTGAACGCCTCGAGCGACCGGGCGATCGGGGGCAGCTCGCGGTTGAGCTGCGGGGCGACGCGGACGGCCGGCAACCCGGTCTCGAGCGCCGACGCGAGCACCGGGGCGTTCGCGCGCAGCGCCCGCGCGGCGGGGCCGAGGTCGCCGAACAGCGCCGCGCTGTTGGCGAGGAACGGGCGGATCCGCGGCAGCGTCGCGGTCGCGGTCTCGAGCGTCGGCGGCGACTCGGAAATCGTCTCCTGGATGTACGGGCGCGCGACCTCGGCGAGGGCGCCGAAGGTGGCCTCCAGCGCCGCGAACATCTGCGCCTGGGTCTCGGCAACCGGGGCGACCTCGGCGGCGGCCGCGGCGAGGGCGCGGACGAACCGGCCGAGGCCGGTCTGCGGCGCGGCGAGGTTGCGCATCACCGGCTCGAGGTAGCGGAGCGTCCGCGGCAGCTCGCCGAGAGCGCTGTTGAGCTCCGGCCCGCGGCCGGCGAGGGCGTTACCGAACTCGACCAGGTTCGCCCTCACCGCCCGCTGGGTCGGCTGGTCGAACATCCCCAGCACCTCGTCCAGGTCGACCGGCTCCGGACGCGCCGAGGCGAGCGGCATCACCGCCCCCTGTGCGAACCCCTCCGAGGAGGTCCCCTTGACGAGCTCGAGGTACTTGAGGCCGAGCGCCGACCGCGCCCTGACGACGACGGTGGAGTCCGCCGGCAGCGGCTCGATGTCGGCGTCGAGGGTCATCGACACCGTCGCGGTGACGCTTCCGTTCTCGTGCTGGACCGGCTCGATCGACTCGATCAGCCCGACTCGGGCACCGCCGATCCTGACCTCGTTGCCGGGCACCAGGTTGGCGGCGTTCGGGAGCTCGGCCGAGAGCCGGTAGGTGGGGACGAACGGGAGGCCGCGGTTGGCGTTGTAGGCGAGGAAGACGGCGACGATCACGATCAGCACCGTCACCGCGCCGATCATCGTCGGGCTGGCCGCGAGCCTGCTGACCCCGCTGCGCCTCACGGAGACACCTCACGGCACATGTCGCTCTCGCGACACGAGTGTCGCTCGCTCACGACCCCTCCTCCTCGCGGTCACCGGCGAGGTACCCGAGCAGCGCCTTGGCGTCACGGGCGCTCGCCGACGCGCTCGCGCCCGCGCGGGCGGCCCGCGACGCACGTGCGGAGGCCGGCGCAGCGCCGGCGGAGGCGGCCGTCGCGCTCGCCGACGTGAAGTTGGCGTCGCACCCGCCGCCGGCGAGTCCGGGCACCGTGATGTAGTCGACGCAGTTGTTGTTCGGCAGCGTCACCCGGGTGAAGTGGCCGAATGAGTCGAAGGCGTTGATCGAGCCGCCGGCGTTGAAGATCAGCTGGGTGAGGTAGTCGAAGCCGCGGGTCCGGCGGAGGCTGCGCAGCAGCCTGGCGAGATTCCGAGCTCCGGGCTCGCTCGTCCGGGCAACCCGGCGCAGCTGGCGGATCACCGGATCGGCCGCGATCAGCGGCGCCTGAGCGGCGGCGGCCGCGTCGCCGAGGGTGACGAGCGACCGCGAGGCGGCGTCCGAGAACGGGCCGAGCGCGACGCTCGCACGGGTGAGCGACGGGGCGGCGAGCCGCAGGTCGGCGAACACCGGCGTCGCCGCGTCGGCGAAGTCGCTCAGCTCGGCCATCGTCGGACGGAGCTCGCGGAGGGCGCCGGGGAGGCGCTGGAAGCTGGCTTCGATATCCGCGCTGCGTTCGGCGCTCGCCTCGGCGACAGTCTGTGCCTCGTTGATGAAGCCGGAGAGCCGTTCGCGGTCGCGGGCAAGCGGCCGCAGCACCCGGTCGCCGTCGCGGGCGAGCTCGGCGAGCCGGCGGTTCTGGCGGGCGAGGATCGCGAGCACCTCGTTCGTCCGCCGCAGCGCCGGGTTCGAGCGCTCGACGACCTCGGCGAGCTCCTCCCCCCGAGCGGCGAGCCCGGCGCCGAGATCGTTGAGGATCAGCCGGAACCGGTCCGGGTAGGGCTCATCCATGATGTTGTTGACGAGATCGAGGTCGACCGCCTTCCCGTTCTGCTCCAGGGGCAGGAACCGCTGGCCCTCACCGGGCTCCCCTTCCGGCACCTGGTCGAGCGGCGGCGGCACGGGCGCCCCGGCGTCGCGCGGCTGGGTCGGCTGGCACTCGACGAACTTCTCGCCGATCAGCGACTGCGGCCGGATCAGGCACGAGGCGTCGGCGCGGAAGTCCTGGAATCCGGGATCGTCGATCCGCAGGACGACGATCGCCTTGCCCGGGTCCGCGCTGCCGTCCTCGCGCACCGCTTCGGCCTCGTCACTGACCCCGACCTCGGCGACCGTCCCCACCCTGACGCCGGCGATCCGGACCTCCTCGCCGGGGACCAGGAAGGCGCCGTTGTCGAACGCCGCCCGGACCTCGTAGGCATCTTCTTCGCCGCCGGCGGCGAGGCTTGCGAGCGCGGCGACGACGGCGGCCAGCGCGACGATGATCAGCGCGATCCGCCTCACGGCACCGGCCCCGGGGGGACGTCGGCGGGATCGCACTCGCCGGCCAGCGCGCCGCCGTCGAGGAACGGATGGTCGGTCGGCGCCGGCCAGCCGGCGTTCGGCTGCGTGGCCGCGCCGGGGCAGCGCAGGAACGGACCGAGGCCGAGCGGCGGGAAGGGGTCGAACTGCTGGGTAATCGAGATCGGCTCGAGCAGCTCGGTGACCTCGTCGTAGGCGAACAGGTTGGCCGCCGCCGGGATCGGCCGCGCGTAGTGACCGTTGGCGTCGTAGTAGGCGGTCGCCTGGCCGAGCCTGGTGATCGTGCCCAGCAGGTCGGGGGTGTACGGGCGGGCGAACCGGATCACCGGCTGCGCGTCGTCCATCGCCGTGATCGCCCGCGGCACCGCGGTCCGCGCCCGGCGCTGGGACTCGGGGAGGTCGGTGAGGGCGTCGGCGATGTCGTTGGCCTCGCCGGGCCGGTTGAGCGCCAGGCGGAGGTCTCCGAACACCGGGATCGCCTTCCGGGTCACCGGGCGGAGCTCGCGCAGGAAAGGCGCCAGGTCGCGGGTCGCGACCTTCGAGGTCTCGACCAGGGGATCGAGGTCGTCGAGCGCGGCACGCAGGTTGAGGAAGGTGGTGCTCCCCTGGCGCAGCGCCGGCGCGAGCGCGACCAGGGCGCGGTCGAACGACTCGTTCGAGCTCGCGATCGCCCCCAGCGCCTGGTTCGCGTTCCCGATCAGGTCGGCGAGCTGGTCGCGGCGCTGGCCGACGGCCTCGAGCACGCTCGCGCCGGAGACCAGGAACTGCGTCAGCACCTGCTCGTCGCGGTTGATCTCGGCGAGCAGCCGCTCGGTCGCCTGGAGGCCTGGGGCGAGGTAGCGGTACGCCATCCGCGCCTGCTTCGCGTTGCCGGCGTAGATCGAAGCCGACCCCTCGATGAAGTCACGCAAGCCCTGCCGGGTGCGGGCGTTGAAGGTGTCGAAGAGCTGGTCGAGGTCGACCGGCGAGGTGGTGCTTGCCGCGGCGATCGTCGCGCCGTCGGCAAGCTCCGGAGCGCTGTTCGGCCCCGGATGCAGGGAGATGTAGCGATTCGCGACTCCCGACAGCGAAGCGGCCCTGATCACCGCGGTCGTGCCGGCGTGGAGCGGCTCGGAGACCGAGATCTCGACCTCCGCGGTCGCATCGTCGGTGAGGACGACCTCCTCGACCGACCCGACCGGGATCCCGCCGACGCGGACCTGGTTGCCGGGGACGAGCTGCCCGCCGGTCTCGAACTGCAGCCGGTAGCTGTGCCCGTTGCCGTTCCCGCCGAGCAGCAGCAGCGCCGCCAGCACCGCGACGGCGATCAGCGCAGCGAGCGTCGCGACGCGCGCGGCGACACTGCCTCTGCCAGCATCCAGCTCAATGTCGCGGGAGGTCATCCTTTCCCTTCCCGGCCGGAAACGAAAAGCACCCGGCTTACCTCTCCTTCACGTAGTCGAGCATGCTAGTGGGTGGTCGGTGGCGCGCTCCCCTATTCCCTCGGCTCGCGCCCGGTGAGGGCGCGGTAGAGATCGTTCGGCCGGGTCCCGGTCAGCGCCGCGACGACGCCCGCCGCCGCCCGCGGCCTCGCGCCCGACTTGACCAGCCGGCGAAGCGCGTCGACGGCGAACGCGAAGTCGGGGGCCGTGCCGGGGGCCGACTCCGCCGGCCCGATCACGACGACGATCTCGCCCTTGACGTCGTCGCGAAACCGTCGTGCCAGCTCGCCGAGGCTGCCGCGGGCGACCTCCTCGTGGAGCTTGGTCAGCTCACGGCAGACGGCCGCCGGCCGCGCCGGCGCCAGCGCCGCGAGCGCGGCGAGCGAGTCGGGAAGCCGGCGCGGCGACTCGAACGCGACCACCGTCTCGAC
>DATHVI010000040.1:0-19994 GCA_035461385.1 Solirubrobacterales bacterium | reverse complement strand
GCGGCTGCGGTCGGCGCCCGCGTCGCGCGCGGCCGCGGCGATCCGCGCCGCGCCGCGCTGGGCCGCGGCGCCCCGGGCGGCGAGGACCTCGGCGGCGCGCGGGGCGCCGGCGCCGCCGGGCTCGCCGCCGGTCGCCATCAGGCGCGCTTCTCCTCGTGGCCGCCGAACTGCTTCCGCATCGCCGACAGCACCTTGTCGGCGAAATCGTCGAGCCCGCGCGAGGCGAAGCGCGAGTACAGCGCCGTGCTCAGGACCGGCGCCGGGACGCCCTCCTCGATTGCGGCGATCGACGTCCACCGCCCCTCCCCCGAGTCGGACACCCGACCCGCGAACTGGTCGAGGCCGGGCGACTGCTGGAGCGCCGCCGCGGTCAGGTCGAGCAGCCACGAGCCAATCACGCTCCCGCGCCTCCAGACCTCGGCGACCTCGGGGATGTCGATCTCGTAGCGGTAGTACTCGGGGTGCTCGAGCGGAGCGGTCTCGGCGTCGGCCTCGCGCTCGCGCGACCCGGCGTCGGCGTTGCGGAGGACGTTCAGGCCCTCCGCGTAGGCGGCCATTACCCCGTACTCGATCCCGTTGTGGACCATCTTCACGAAGTGGCCGGCTCCCGACGGCCCGCAATGGAGATAGCCGTTCTCGGCCGGGGTCGGGTCCCCCTCGCGCCCCGGCGTGCGCTCCGCCGCCTCCACTCCGGGCGCGAGGCTGGCGAAGATCGGGTCGAGGCGCCCGACCGCCTCGTCGGGACCGCCGATCATCAGGCAGTAGCCGCGCTCGAGCCCGAATACCCCGCCCGAGGTCCCGGCGTCGATCAGATCGATCCCGCGGCCGGCGAGCTCGTTCGAGCGACGGATGTCGTCGCGGTAGTAGGAGTTGCCGCCGTCGATGATCGCGTCACCCGACTCGAGCGCGTCGGCGACGTCGTGGACCGTCTTCTCGGTGATCCCACCGGCGGGGACCATCACCCAGACGGCCCGCGGTGGCGAGAGCTTGCTCGCCAGATCGGCGATCGAGCTCGCACCGTCCGCGCCCTCGCCGGCGAGCTCCTCGATCGCCTTCGGGTTGAGGTCGTAGACGACGCAGCGGTGCCCGTCGCGCATCAGCCTTCGCGCCATGTTCGCGCCCATCCGCCCCAGTCCGACGATCCCAAGCTCGCTCACTCTCGCTCCTTCCGCGCCGCTGACCCGCGTGGCGATCGCTCTCACCCTGCGGTCGAGGCGAATCCTATGCAGATCGCCGCCCGCCGGGGCGGTGCTCGCCGAGCTGGCCCTCGTACGGCCCCCGCCCGGCCGCGCACGCGGCGCCGCAGCGTGCGGCGAGCGTCAGCGCTTCCGCCGGCGAGCGACCCTCCGCGAGCCCGTACGTGAGCGCGGCCGCGAACGAGTCGCCGGCTCCGTACGAGTCTCCCGGGGGTCCCGGCAGCGGGGCCGCCTCCCACCGCGTCGCCCCGCCGTCGGTCGCCGTCACCGACCCGCCGGCCGCGCCCTCGGTGCGGACGACGAGCGGCGGCTCGGGATCGAGGTCGCCGCTCTCGTAGCGCTCACCCGGGTCGCGCGCGCTGGCGACGATCGCGTCGAGCTCGACCCCGGCCTCCGCGAGAACCTCCCCGGCCCGGGCCGTCGCCACGAGGGTGCGGGCGCCGCGGCTCGCCCGCAGCGCCGCAGGATCGCCGGCGGTGAAGTAGACCGCGTCGGCGGCGGGGAGCTCCTCCCACGGCAGCTCGTCGCCGGCTCGGGGGGCATGGCGCTCGCCGATCACCGTGATCGTCCGCTCGCCGCCGGAGTCGACGTGGACGAAGCCGCGTCGCTGCGGCGCCTCGCGCCACGCCGCCTCGACCCTCACCCCGAGCTCGTCGAGCCGGCGCGCGCACCGCTGGCCGAGCTCGTCGTCGCCGAGTGCGGTCACGAGCAGGCAGTCTCCGGCCAGCCGCGCGAGCTGCACCGCCGCGACCGCCCCTCCCCCGCCGACCTCCTCGAGCGCCTCGGCGGCGTGCACGATCTCGCCCGCGGCCGGGACCCGCGGGACGCGGACGAGCTCGATCCACTCGACGTGCCCGACGACCGCGACCCGCACGGGCTACGCGGGCCACGGGTCGCGCCAGCCGCCGTAGTGCGCGACGAGCTGGGCGGCGCCGTCCGGGCCCCACGTTCCCGGCGCGTAGGGCTCGACCGGCGGCGGAGCGTCGAGCAGCGGCTGGAGCACGCGCCAGGTCTCCTCGACCGTGTCCTGGCGGGCGAACCGCGAGCTGTTGCCGGTCATCGCGGCGTGCAGGAGGACCTCGTATGGGGTCGGCCCCTCGCCCCCCTCGTCGGCGAACGTCATCTCGAGGTGAATCGGCTCCGGCTCGTCGATGCCGGCGCGCTTCGCCTCGACCTCGAGCCGGACCCCGGGGTGAGGGTCGATCCTGATCACGAGCTCGTCGGGCTGCGGACGGCGCCGGCCGTGGTCGTGGAAGTGGATCCTCGGCGGCCGCTCGAAGATCAGCCGGACCTCGGTCTGCTTCGCCGGCAGGTGCTTGCCGGAGCGGACGAAGAACGGGACGCCCGCCCAGCGCCAGTTCTCGATCTCGAGCCGCAGTGCCGCGTAGGTCTCGGTCTGCGAGTCGCCCGCGACCCCGTCGACCGCGCGGTAGCCCTCGTACTGGCCGCGAACGTAGTGCGCCGGGTCGGCGTCGGGCATCGCGCGGAAGACCGAGAACAGCCCGTCCTTGAGCGTCGCCGGATCGCTTCCCGCCGGGGGCTCCATCGCCATCGCGCCGAGCACCTGCATCAGGTGGTTGACGACGACGTCGCGGAGCGTTCCGACCGGGTCGTAGAAGTGGCCTCGGTCCTCGACCCCGAGGCTCTCCGCCATCGTGATCTCCACCGAGGAGACGAAGTTGCTGTTCCACAGCGGCTCGAACATCGTGTTCGCGAACCGCAGGTAGAGGATCTCGATCAGCCCCATCTTGCCGAGGAAGTGGTCGATCCGGTAGAGCTGGTCCTCGTCGATGAACCGGTGGAGCTCGTCGTTGAGCGCGCGCGCCGACGCGGCGTCGTGGCCGAACGGCTTCTCGACCACGACCCGGCCGCCGTCGGTCAACCCGGCACTCGCCAGCCCCTCGACCACGGTGGCGAACAGCGACGGCGGGATCTCGAGGTAGGAGACCGGGACCCGCGCGTCGCCGATCGCGGCGCGAACGCGATCGAACGTCGCCGGCTGCGTGAAGTCTCCGCCGACATAGGAGAAGCGGCCGAGCAGCCGCTCGAACGCCGCGTCGTCGATCGCCCCGGGCTCGGCCGCCTCGATCGAGCTCCGGGCGCGATCGCGGAGGTCGTCGAGCGTCCAATCCTCGACCGCGACGCCGATGATCGGGCAGTCGAGCAGGCCGCGCTGCTCGAGCCGGTAGAGCGAGTGGAACGTCTTCAGCTTCGCGAGGTCGCCGCTGATCCCGAAGATCGCGAGGACGTCCGCGGCCCGCTCCCCGCCGCCGGTCGCCGTCCGCGACATGCCGGCCTCGCTAGCCCTCGACCAGGAGCGCGGCGCCGATCGCCCCGCCGAGGTCGCCGAGCGCCGCGACCCGAACCGGAGGCGGGCGCTGGTCGTTGAACAGGTGCGGCATCATCGCCTCGACGATCCGATCGACGTAGGGGTCGCCGAGCCGGACCCCCATCCCGCCGCCGATCACCACCGCCTCGACGTCGAGCAGGTTGAGTGCCGACGCGAGCCCGGTGCCGATCGCGTCGACGGCCCGGTCGACGAGGTGGGTCGCGAGGTGGTCGCCGTGATCGAGCGCCCGCGCCCAGATCCCGCTCGTCAGTCGCGGCCGGTCGTGCTTTCGCATCAGCTTGAAGAGGTCGGTCTTCTCACCCTTCTTCTCGTGCTCGTGGCGGGCCTTGGCCTCCATCGCCGACCGCCCGGCGTAGGCCTCGACGCAGCCGCGGCGGCCGCACGGGCAGCGGGCGCCGTCGCGCTCGATCACCATGTGGCCGAACTCGCCGGCGCTCCCGACCCCGACCCACCGCTTGCCGTCGAGGATCAGCCCCCCGCCGACGCCCGTGCCCCAGAAAACGCCGAGGAGCGAGTCGTGCCCGACCCCGGCGCCGAGCTTGAACTCGGCGTCGGTCGCGACGTCGACGTCGTTGCCGAGGCGGACCTCTGTTCCGAGCTTGCCGCTCAGCTCCGGCCCGAGCGCGAAGCTCCCGTCCCACCCGGGCAGGTTCTTCGCGCTCGTCACCGTCCCCGTCGAGGCGTCGATCGCGCCCGGCGAGCCGACGCCGACTCCGGCGAGGTCGGCGGCCTCGAACCCGGCGGCCTCGGAGGCCTCGCGCATCGCCTCGGCCATCGCCGCGGCGACGTCGGCGGGGCCGCCCTCTTGCGGCGTCGGCCGGCGAGCGTCGCCGAGGACCTCGTTCCCCTCGTCGACGACCACGGTCTGGATCTTCGTCCCACCAAGGTCGATTCCGCCCCTAGTACCACGAGCGCCCATCGCGCCGGTATCGTAGCCGCGGGCCTCGACGCCGCCGTGCGCCGCAGTCGGCGCTCCGCCCGCGGCGCTCAGCGGACGGCCACCTCGAGCACCGACGGCCAGTCGCGCAGCGAGTCGATCGCGAAGTCGGCGCCCGCGCCGCGCAGCTCGTCGGTCCCGAACCTGCCGGTCGCGACCCCGACGACCCTGATCTCGGCGCCGTGCCCAGCCTCGACGTCGAGCGGGGTGTCGCCGACCGAGACGCAGTCGGCCGCGGCGATCACTCCGCCGGAGATCGCCCGCGCGCGCTCGATCGCCCGCCGGGTCAGCTCAGCGCGGTCGGTGGCGTCGGAGCCGTAGCCGCCGAAGCTGAAGAACCGGTTGAGGTTCGCCCGCGCGAGCTTGATGTGGGCCGCGGCCTCGACGTTCCCGGTCGTCAGGCCGAGCAGGTGGCCGCCATCGATCAGCCGCTCGAGCAGCTCCTCGACCCCGGGCATCACCGTGTAGCCGTCCGAGTCGGCGACCGCGTCGGGAAGCAGTCGCAGCTCGAGCCCCAGCAGCCGTGCGAGCTCGCGGTGGCTCGGGTCGCGCCCGAGGGCGCCGCGGAAGCTGAGCCGGCCGACCTCGGGATCGGTCATTCCCCCCGTGCTGTACTCGGAGACCTCGACCTCGACCTCGTGGAGCTGCTCGAACGCGCGCCGCCACGCCTCCTCCGCGGCCCCGCCGGTGCTGATCAAGGTCCCGTCGATATCGAACAGGACCGCGGCGACCGGGGCGCCGTCCCCGCCGCCCGCGCTTGCTCGGTCAGCCACGTCCACGCGCGGCCCGGTAGCGGCGGATCAGCGCGTTCGTCGAGCTGTCGTGGGCGAGCGCGGGCTCCTCGGCCGCCTGGAGCTCGGGAACGATCCGCTTCGCCAGCACCTTGCCGAGCTCGACCCCCCACTGGTCGAACGAGTCGATCCCCCAGATCGCGCCCTGGGTGAAGACGCTGTGCTCGTAGAGCGCGACGAGCTTGCCGAGGGTCGCCGGGTCGAGGCGCTCGGCGAGGATCACGTTCGACGGCCGGTTCCCCTCCATCACCCGATGCGGGACCACCGCATCGGCGGTCCCCTCGTCGCGAACCTGCCCGGGCGTCTTCCCGAACGCGAGCGCCTCGGGCTGGGCGAAGACGTTCGAGACCAGCAGGTCGTGGTGGTCGCCGAGCGGGTTGAGCGAGTGCATGAAGCCGATGAAGTCGCACGGGATCAGCTTCGTGCCCTGGTGGATCAGCTGGTAGAAAGAATGCTGACCGTTGGTTCCCGGCTCGCCCCAGTAGACGGCGCCGGTCTCGTAGTCGACCCGGGCCCCGTCGAGCGTCACGTGCTTGCCGTTCGATTCCATCGTCAGCTGCTGGAGGTAGGCCGGGAACCGGTGCAGGTACTGGTCGTAGGGGAGCACCGCGACCGTCTCGGCGCCGAAGAAGTCGCCGTACCAGACCGCGAGCATCCCGAGCAGCCCCGGCAGGCTCTCGGCAACCGGCGCGGTCCGGAAGTGCTCGTCGATCGCGTGGAACCCCGCGAGCAGCTCGCGGAACCGCTCCGGCCCGATCGCGAGCATCGTCGAGAGCCCGATTGCGGAGTCCATCGAGTAGCGGCCGCCGACCCAGTCCCAGAACCCGAACATGTTCTCGGCGTCGATCCCGAACTCGGCGACGCCGGCGGCGTTCGTCGAGACGGCGACGAAGTGCTTCGCCACGGCGCCGGTGTCGCCGAGCTCGGCCAGCGCCCACTCGCGCGCCGTCCGGGCGTTGGTCATCGTCTCGAGCGTGGTGAACGTCTTCGAGCAGATCACGAACAGAGTCTCGGCCGGGTCGAGGTCGCGGGTCGCCTCGGCGAGGTCGGTGCCGTCGACGTTGGAGACGAACCGGAACGTCATCTCGCGGCGGCAGTAGTGGCGGAGTGCCTCGTGTGCCATCACCGGCCCGAGGTCGGACCCCCCGATGCCGACGTTGACGACGTTGCGGATCGGCTTCCCGGTATGCCCGCGCCAGTCGCCGCTTCGCACCCGCTCGCTGAACGCGGCCATCCGGTCGAGGACCTCGTGCACCTCGCGGACGACGTCGACCCCGTCGACGACGAGCGAGCGCTCGCGCGGCATCCGCAGGGCGACGTGGAGCACCGAGCGGTCCTCGGAGACGTTGATCCGCTCACCGCGGAACATCGCGTCGCGGCGCTCGGCGACGTCGCGCTCGCGAACGAGGTCGGAGAGCAGGCCGACCGTCTCGTCGGTGATCCGGTTCTTCGAGTAGTCGAGGTAGATCCCCTCGGCCTCGGCGACGAGCCGCTCGCCGCGCCCGGGGTCGGCGGCGAACAGGTCGCGCAGGTGAGCGTCTGCGATCTCACCGTGGTGGCGCTCGAGCGCCCGCCAGGCATCGCCGTCGCGCAGCCTCGGTCGCGGGCCGGTGGCCATCAGCTCGTCGCTTGCGCCTTCGCGGCGATCGAGCCGATCAGCTCGGCCCACGAGTCGTCGAACGCCTTCGCCCCGTCGCGCTGGAGCTCGGCGGCGAGCGCGTCGACGTCGATGCCGGCGGCGGCGAACCGCCCCAGGACCTCCTCGGCGTCGCCGCCGTCGGCTGGGAGGGGGTCGCCGGCCTCGCCGTGCTCGGCGAACGCAAGCAGCGTCTTCTCGGGCATCGTGTTGACGGTGAACGGCGCCGCCAGCCCGCCGATGTAGAGCACGTCGGAGGCGTCCGGATCCTTGGTCCCGGTGCTGGCCCAGAGCAGCCGCTGCGGGCGGGCGCCCGCGTTCGCCAGCCGCTGCCAGCGCTCGGAGTCGAGCACGTCGCGATAGGCGCGATAGGTCCGCTTGGCGACCGCGATCCCAAGCAGGTCGCGAAGCTCGCTGCCGACCCGGTCGAAGACCGCCTTGTCCCAGCGCGAGATGAACACCGAGGCGACCGAGCCGACGGCTGGATCGAGCCCGGCATCGATCCGGCGCTCGACGCCGCGCAAATACGCGTCGGCGGCGCCGAGGTAGTGCTCGGTCGAGAACAGGAGCGTGACGTTGACCGGGATCCCGGCGAAGACGGCGTCGGCGATCGCCTCGCGGCCGGCCTCGGTGCCGGGGATCTTGATCAGCAGGTTCTCGCGCCCGGCCTTGGCGTGGAGCGCGCGCGCCTGCTCGATCGTCGCCCCGGCGTCGTCGGCGAGCAGCGGCGAGACCTCGAGCGAGACCCAGCCGTCGACCCCGTCGGTGCGGGCGTGGATCGGGCCGAAGAGGTCGGCCGCGCGGCGCAGGTCGGCGATCGCGAGCTCGAAGAACGCCTCCTCGGCCGCGGCGCCGGCGCGGGTGAGCGCCCCGATCTGCTCGTCGTAGGCGTCGGTGCGGGTGATCGCGTGGTCGAAGATCGTCGGGTTCGAGGTCAGCCCCGTGATCGAGAGCTCACCGACGTAGTGCTCGAGCGTGCCGTCGTCGAGCATCGTCCGGGTGATGTTGTCGAGCCACAGGCTCTGGCCGAGCTCGTGGAGGTGCCGGGTCGCTTTCATCCGCCCGCCCCGCTCACCCGAGGACCTCCCTCGCGACCTCGGCTACGCGCTCCGGGGTGAACCCGTACTTGCGCGTCACGTCCTTGAGCGGCGCCGAGGAGCCGAACGTGTGCATCCCGATCGTCGCCCCGTCCTGTCCGACGTACCGGTCCCAGCCGAGCGTCGACGCCTCCTCGATCGAGACCCGCGCGGTCACCGACGCGGGCAGGACGCGCTCGCGGTACTCGGCGGGCTGGCAGTCGAAGAGGTGGAACGACGGCAGGCTGACGACGCGTGAGCGCACGCCGCCGGCGACGAGCGCCTCGTGGGCGTCGAGCGCGAGCGCGACCTCGCTCCCGGTTGCGATCAGGATCACCTCGGGATCGCCGCCGTCGGGGTCGGCGAGGACGTAGCCGCCGCGCCTCAGCCCCTCGGCGGGCGCGTACCGCGAGCGGTCGATCACCGGCACGCCCTGGCGCGTCAGCACGAGCGCGACCGGCTGGTGGCGCTGCTCGACCGCGACCCGCCACGCCTCGGCGGTCTCGTTCGCGTCGGCCGGGCGGATCACGATCAGGCCCGGGATCGCGCGCAGCGAGGCGAGGTGCTCGACCGGCTGGTGAGTCGGGCCGTCCTCGCCGAGGCCGATCGAGTCGTGGGTGAAGATGTGGATCACCGGCAGCTCCATCAGCGCCGAGAGCCGGATCGCGGGCCGGGCATAGTCGGAGAAGACGAGGTAGGTCGACCAGGCCGGGCGCAGCTTCGACAGCGAGAGGCCGTTCGATATCGCCGCGGCCTCGTGCTCGCGGATCCCGTAGTGGGCCTGCCTGCCCCCCGGGGTCTCCGGCTCGAGCGCCTCGACCCCGTCGAAGTCGAGCCCGACCGCGGTCGAGCCGGTGAGGTCGGCGGAGCCCGAGATCAGCCACGGTACCCGGGGTGCGACCGCGTTGAGGACGGCATTCGACGCCTTTCGGGTCGCGACCGCGCCGCCGGACGCGTCGAACTCCGGGACGTCGTGGTCCCAGCCGTCCGGGAGCTCGCGCCGCTGCATCTGCTCGATCCCGGCCGCGAGCGTCCCGTGCTCGCGGCGGTAGCCGTCGAGCAGCGCGTCCCAGGTGTCGCGGACCCCGCTCCCGCGAGCGCCGATCCCTCGCGCGAAGTGCTCGTAGACGCCGTCGGGGATCAGGAACTCGGCGTCCTCTGGCCAGCCGTAGGCGCGCTTGGTCTCGCGCACCTCCTCGGCCCCGAGCGGCTCGCCGTGCGCCGCCGGGGTGTCGACCTTGTGCGGTGAGCCGTAGCCGATGTGGCTGTCGACGACGATCAGCGTCGGCCGGTCGCGCTGCCCCCGGAACTGCTCGAACGCACGGGTCAGCAGGTCGAGGTCGTTGGCGTCCCCGACCCTGGTCACGTGCCAGCCGTAGCCCTGGAACCGGGCCGCGACGTCGTCGGTGTAGGCGATCTCGGTACGGCCGTCGATCGTGATGTGGTTGTTGTCGTAGATCCAGCACAGGTTCCCGAGCCGCTGCTTGCCCGCGATCGACGCGGCCTCGTTCGAGACCCCCTCCATCAGGCAGCCGTCGCCGCAGAGCGCGTAGACGTCGTAGTCGAAGAGCTCGAACCCGGGACGGTTGAAGTGCGCCGCCTGCCAGCGCCCGGCGATCGCCATCCCGACGCTGGTCGCGATCCCCTGGCCGAGCGGCCCGGTCGTCGTCTCGACGCCCGAGGTCCAGCGGTACTCGGGGTGGCCCGCCGCCTTCGAGTCGAGCTGCCGGAAGCGCTTGATGTCGTCGAGGCTCACCGACGGCTCGCCGACGACCTCGTAGTCGGGGTCGACGGCGCGGACGTCGGCGAGGTGGAGCAGCGCGTAGAGCAGCATCGAGGCGTGTCCGGCGGAGAGCACGAAGCGGTCGCGGTTGGGCCAGATCGGATCGGCCGGGTCGAAGCGCAGGAACCGCTGCCAGAGGGTGTACGCCGTCGGCGCCATCGCCATCACGGTCCCGGGGTGGCCGGACTCGGCCTTCTGGATCGCATCGATCCCGAGGGTGCGGATCGTGTTGACGCAGAGGCTGTCGAGCTCACGCGCCTCACTCGATCCCATCGGGCGGGCAGTCTACTGTTGCCCCGGACGGCCCGTGGGCCAATTCATGATGCCTTCCGGCGAATCGCAAACCGAGCGTGAGAAGCGCCTCGCGGCCGCGGCGGCGGCGGCGCTCGTCGAGGACGGGATGACGGTCGGGCTCGGCACCGGGTCGACGGTCGCGTTCCTGCTTCCGGCGCTCGCCGCGCGCGGGCTCGAGCTCCGCTGCGTCGCGACCTCGCCGGCGACCGAGCGAGCCGCCGGCGAGCTCGGGATCGCGGTCGAGCCGTTCGAGAGCCTCGACCGGCTCGATATCGCGATCGACGGCGCCGACCAGGTCGCGCCCGACGGCTGGCTGGTCAAGGGGGGCGGCGGCGCGCACACCCGCGAGAAGATCGTCGCCGCGGCGGCCGAGCGGTTCATCGTCATCGCCGACTCGACGAAGCCGGTCGCGCGGATCGCCGCCCCCGTCCCGCTCGAGCTGCTCAGCTTCGGGTTGCCGGCAACTCTGCGGCGGCTCGGCTCGGTTGCCCTCCGCGACGGCCCGGCAAGCCCCGACGGCGGCGTGATCGCCGACTACCGGGCCGAGGTCGACGATGTCGGCGCGCTGGCGGCGCGGCTCGAGGCGACGCCCGGGGTCGTCGACCATGGCCTGTTCGCCCCGACGCTCGTCAGCGACGTCCTCGTCGGACGCGCCGACGGCGTCGAACGGATCTGGCCGTCTGATTGAGACTGAGCGTCCTGTCCAGCCTCGTACGCGGTAGTGATTAACCCAAACGGGTGGTTATTACCCCATTTTGGGAGGATTTGTTCCGGATCGCGGATGAAACAGCGGTTCCGGGCTTGGGAAAAACGCCAGTCCGCCGATACAATGACCGGCGAGGGCCGCACCGGCAGAAGAGTTCTCATCCCGTTCTCTCCTCCTGCGGCCCTCTCTTTATGCCCTGATACGGGCCCTCCCCGCGCCCTCCCGCCGCGCCCGATCCGTGCCGTGGCGCGAGGCCGCGAGGGCGCCCGTGCTCGGGGGGCCGATCGGTCACCGTCGCGAGCACCGTGGCCGTCTACTCGATCCCGAGCCGGTCGAGCAGCCCCTCGTCGCGGCGCCAGCGCTCGCGGACCCGGACCTGGAGGTCGAGGAAGACCTTGACCCCGAGCTCGCGCTCGAGCTCGCGCCGGGCCGCGGTGCCGATCTCACGCACCATCCTCCCCCCCTTGCCGATCAGGATCCCTTTCTGCGATTCGGTCTCGGCCCAGACCTGAGCCCTGACCTCGACCAGGCCGTCGTCGCGCTCGGCGACCTCGGTCACCGCGACCTCGACCGCGTGCGGGAGCTCCTCGCGGGTCCGGCGCAGGACCTGCTCACGGATCAGCTCGGCGAGGTGGACGTGGCTCGGCTGGTCGCTGCGCTCTTCGGGCGGGTAAAGCAGCGCGCCCTCGGGCAGGAGGCGGGCGAGGTGCTCGATCAGCGGGTCGAGGCCCGTGCCCCGCTTCGCCGAGACCGGGAAGATCGCCTCGACCGGCTCGAGCTCCTCGGCGTCGGCGAGCGCCTTCGCGGTCTCCGCGGGCGAGAGCCGGTCGATCTTGTTGACCGCGCAGACGACCGGCGTCTCGCCGCGGGCCGCAAGCAGGTGCCGGGCGATGAACCGGTCGCCGGGACCGATCCCCTGCTCGCCGTTCACCACCAGGAGGACGCCGTCGGCGTCCTCGAGCTCGGCCTCGACCCGGCGCTGCATCCGCTCGGTGAGGACGTCCCGCGGCCGCTGTACGCCGGGGAGGTCGACCAGCACCATCTGCCACCCCGCCGCGAGGTCGGTGGCCACGCCCCGGCTCGCGCGCCGGGTCGTCTGCGGCCGGTCGGAGACGATCGCGACCTTCGCTCCGACGATCGCGTTGACGAGCGTCGACTTGCCGACGTTCGGACGCCCAGCCAGGCCGATGAATCCAGAGGAAGTCACCACCGTCCCTGCAGTAACCGCGACATCCCCGGACGCGAAGTGGAGGAGATGGCGCGCACTAGTTCATCCCCGGACGCGAAGCGGAGGAGATGGCGCGCATCAGCTCCTCCCCGGACGCGAAGTGGAGGGGATGGCGCGCATTATCTCGGCCTGCAGTGCGAGCATCTCTCCCGCGTCCGTCTCGTGGTCGAACCCGCACAGGTGGAGCACGCCGTGAACCGTAGCCTCGACGACGTCGTCGGCATGCTCGGGGCAGATGACGACGTCGCCGAGCTCGCGCGGCCCGCCGGTCGGCTCGGCGCCGTCGATCGGGAACGCGAGCACATCGGTCGGGCGGTCGCGCCCGCGGTGGACCCGGTTGAGCTCCCTGATCCGGTCGGGGGGGACGAGCTCGACCGCGAGGTGACCATCGTCGACGCCGGCGGCGGCGAGCGCGGCCGCAGCGGCGGCGCGAAGCCCGGGGGGGACGTCGGAGAGGTCGACGCTCACCCGCGCGCGTCGCCGCCGCTCTCGTCCCGTTCGCTGTACTCGCCGTAGGCGGCGACGATCCGCTGGACGAGCTCGTGGCGGACGACGTCCTCGCCGCCGAAGCGCACGAAGCTGATGTCCTTCACCCGCGAGAGGATCTCGCCGACGATCACCAGCCCCGAGCGCTGGTCGCGCGGGAGGTCGATCTGGGTGATGTCGCCGGTGACGACCATCTTCGACCCGAATCCGAGCCGGGTGAGGAACATCTTCATCTGCTCGGGGCTCGTGTTCTGCGCCTCGTCGAGGATCACAAACGAGTCATTCAGGCTTCGGCCCCGCATGAAGGCCAGTGGCGCGACCTCGATAACCCCTCGCTCGAGGTAGGTGGAGACGCGCTCCGGGTCGAGCATGTCGTAGAGGGCGTCGAACAGCGGCCGCAGGTAGGGATCGACCTTCGCCTGGATGTCGCCGGGCAGGAATCCCAGCCGCTCGCCGGCCTCGACCGCGGGCCGCGTGAGGATGATCCGGTTGACCTCGCGGGCGTCGAGCGCGGCGACCGCCATCGCCACCGCGAGAAAGGTCTTACCGGTCCCCGCCGGACCGATGCCGAAGGTGACGGTGTGGCGGCGGATGTCGTCGACGTAGCGCTTCTGGTTGACGGTTTTCGGCGCGACCTTGATGTTGCGGTGGCGCCAGATCACGTCGCCGATGATCTCCTCGGGGCGCTCGCTCGCCTCGAGCGCCCCGCCGACCGTGTCGATCGTCGCCGGGGCGACGTCGTGGCCGCGCTCGATCAGACCGACCACCTCGTCGACCATCTGCGCCGCCCGGGCGACGTCGTCGTCGTCACCGTCGAGGGTGAGGACGTTGCCGCGCAGGAAGACATCGCAGTCGAGCCGGTCCTCGAGCTCGCGCAGGACCGAGTCCTCGGAGCCCGCGAGCTCCGCGGCGACGGTGTTGTCGAGCGTCAGCTGCCTGCGGGCCAAGTTGCTCCCGGCTCAGCCGCTGAGCCGCTCTTTGACCACGGCGCTCACGCGCCCTCCGTCGGCGCGGCCGCCGACCTTCGGCATCACCGTGCCCATCACCTTGCCGATGTCCTGTGGCCCGGACGCCCCGGTCTCCTCGATCGCCCGGTCGACCAGCTCGCCGAGCTCGCCTTCGGAGAGCTCCGCCGGCAGGTAGCGCTCGATCACCGCCGCCTCGCCCTCCTCCGCCGCGGCACGCTCCTCGCTGCCGCCGTCGCGGTACGCCTGAGCGGCCTCGAGCCGGCGCTTTCGCTCCCGGCGCAGGACCGCGACCTCATCGCCCTTCCCCTCCTTGTGCTCGGCCTGGAGCGCGTTCGAGACCATCCGGAGCGTGCCGACGAGCTCGCGCTCGCCGGCCTTCATCGCATCGCGTGTGTCGCTCTGCACGCGCTCGAGCACCGTCTCGGCCATCGGCGCTAAGGGTAGCCCCCGCGCCGGAGCACGGAGGCCGCGGGCGGCCACACGCCGCGATCCGTCAGCGATCGCGGTTTGGTTCGGCGCCGGGCGCGAGCTCCACCTGCTCGACCTCGCCGAGCGGCATCTGCAGGAACCGGGTCCCGAGCTCACGGAACGCCTCCGGGTCGCCTGTGCACAGGAACCGGTAGGAGCCTTCGCCGCGCGCCCGGGCCGCAAGCCCGCGCTCGTCGAGGATCCGCTGAGCCCGCGCGGCGACCGCGTGGCCAGCGGTGACGAGGCGGACGTCGCGGCCGAGGATCCGCTGAAGCATCGGGGCGACGAGCGGAAAGTGGGTGCAGCCGAGGATCACCGTGTCGACCCCGGCCCGTTGGAGCGGCGCGCAGTAGCCGCGCGCCTTCTGGACCACCGCCTGCGAGAACGGGAAGCCGCGTTGGATGATCGCCGCCAGGTCGGGGGCCTCGACCTGGGTGACGGTGAGCTCTCGGTGCTGGGCGCCGAGCGCGCGCAGGTAGGCGCCGCCCTCGACCGTGGCGACCGTGGCGAGGACCCCGACCCGGCCGGAGTCGGTGATCGCGGCGGCGATCTCGGCCTCGGGCTCGATCACCGAGACGACCTCGACTCCCTGCTCGGCCGCGATCGCGCGTGCGCGATCGAGGCCCGCGGTCGCCGCCGAGTTGCAGGCGACGACGAGCAGCTTTGCGCCCCGGCCGAGGAGGAACCGGGCGCTGCGCTCGACGCAGGCGCGAAGCTCGTCGGGGCGCTTCGCGCCGTACGGGAACTCGGCGTCGTCGCCGAGGTAGACGTAGTCCTCCTCCGGCAGCGAGACGAGCAGCTCGTGGAGGACGGTCAGGCCGCCGACCCCGGAGTCGAAGACGGCGATCGGCAGCGAGTGGTCGATGGTGGTCACAAATCGGAGCGTCGCACGAGTGCGGGGTTGGGACCATTTCCCCCGAAGCCCGCACTCGCGCCAGGCGCGAGCGTCCTAGAGGAAGGGCTTCGCGGTCATGAAGTAGATGATCACGACGATCGCGAGGCCGGCGGCGATCCCGACCTGGGCGCTGCGGGCGCTGCGGCGCGCGAACTCCGCGCTCAGCTTGATCTCCCCCGCGCCGGCGCTCCCGATGTCCCGCCGCGCGAGCTCCGCCGCCTTGCGGTCGTTGGGGATGAAGAATGCGTGCACGACCCCGATCAGCACGATCACCCCGATCATCCCTACGTTGACGAACACGTCACCGAAGCTGAAGCGGTCGATCGTCAGGTAGATCCCGGTGGCGAAGACGAGGATCGCGCCGAACGTGACCAGGCTGCGGTTGACCGCGATCGTCGCCTCGATCATCACCGGGACGCTGCGAGTGTCGCTGCGCTGCGCGATCGCCAGGTAGACGCCGAAGGCGAAGGTCGGCCCGAAGGCGACCACGACCGCGGTGATGTGCAGCCACCTGATCACGTCGTAGAACTCGACCGCGGCGACGGGCATGCGCGAACACTATCCCCTGCGCCCGGCGGAGCCGCGCCGGAGGCGCAGCGCCGCCCAGTCGCCCGACACCCGGCGCTCGGCGACCGCGAGGCCGGCGGCGGCGAGGACAGCGGCGGCTTCGCCGGCCTCGCCCGCGAGCAACCCCGAGCAGATCATCATCCGCGGCGGCTCGGCGATCCGGGCGGCGACCTCCTCGAGCAGCGGCGCGGTGAGGTTGGCGACGATCGTCGGCACGGCCGGAGGCGGGTCGCGGCGAAGGTCGAGGCGGCGGAGCTCGATCTCGACCCCGTTCGCGGCCGCGTTCGCGCGTGCGGCATCGAGCGCCGCCGGCTCGCTGTCGACGCCGGTCACCGGACCGAAGCCGAGCTTCGCGGCGACGATCGCGAGGACTCCGGAGCCCGTCCCGAGGTCGGCGAGCGGGCCCTCGGCCTCGCCGCGGTCGGCGGCCTCGAGCAGCAGCTCGAGGCAGAGCCGGGTGGTCGCGTGGGCGCCGGTGCCGAACGCTCGCCCCGGGTCGACGGTCACGGCGAGGCCGGGCCGGGGACCGGCGCCGTCGCCGAGCCACGAGGGCTGGACGACGAGGCGGCCGTCGCCGACCTCGGTCGGCTGGTGGAAGTCGCGCCAGCGGTCGGCCCAGTCGTCGGGGATCTCGGTCGTCGTCACCTCGATCAGGCCGTCGGCGGCCGCCGCCTCGAGGTCGGGGAGCTCCGGGAGCTCTCCCGGGGCGCCGTAGACGGCGAGCTCGACGTATCCGTCCCCCTCGGCCTCCTCGATCCCGCCGGGGGCGAGCTCGATCAGCTCGGCGAGGACGCGGTCGGCGAGCTCGGGGCGGCAGCGGACGGCGAGTCGGATCACGCCTCTCGCGCGCCTGCGCGCATCGACCGGTCGAGGCGCTCGACCAGTTCGCGCTGCTCGTCGCTGAGCTCGCCGGGAATCAGGACCTCGATCAGCACGTGCTGGTCGCCGCGCCCGGGCGCGCGCAGCGACGGCAGCCCGAGCCCTCGGAGCGTGATCGAGTGCCCGGTCCCGACGCCGGGCGGGACCTCGACCTCGCGGTCGCCGTCGAGGGTCGGCACGGTGACGGTGTCGCCGAGCATCGCCTGGGTCACCTGGATCCGGGCGACGGTGATCAGGTCGCGACCCTCGCGGCGCAGATCCGGGTCGTCGGCGACCCGAACCCCGACGTAGAGGTCACCCGGGCGCCCGCCCGGCTCGCCGGCGTGGCCCGCCCCGGCGATTCGGATCCGCTGTCCGGAGTCGATCCCCGGCGGGATCTCGACCTCCCAGGTCCGCTCGCGGACCTCGCGGCCGCGGCCGCCGCAGCGCTCGCACGGTTGCTCGGCGATCTGCCCGGCGCCCCCGCAGGTCGGGCACGCTCCGGTCTGGATCATCTGCCCGAACGCAGTCCGCCTCACCTGTTGCACCCTCCCCGCGCCGCCGCAGGTCTCGCAGGTGCTAATCGGCGTCTCCGGCTCGGCTCCGTTGCCGCGGCAGCGCTCGCAGGTCGAAACGGCCTCGAAGGCGATCTCGCGCTTCGTCCCCGTCAGCACCTCGCCGAGGGTGACCTCGACCCCCGCGGCGACGTCACCTCCGGAGGCCGGCGCCGACCGGCCGGACCCGAAGATGTCGCCGAACATCCCCTCGCCGAACAGCGACGAGAGGATGTCCTCGAACCCGGTCGCCCGCGGCGACCAGCCCCCCGAGCGCAGGCCCTCGTGGCCGAACGCGTCATAAGTCCGCCTCCGCTCGGGATCGGAGAGGACCTCGTACGCCTCCGCCGCCTGCTTGAACTTCTCCTCGGCGTCGGGGTCGTGCTTGTTGACGTCCGGATGGAGCTCGCGGGCGACGCGGCGGAACGCGCGCTTGATCTCGTCCGAGCCGGCGCCCCGGTCGACGCCGAGGACCTCGTAGTAGTCGCGCGCCATCGGCGTCAGCGCTCGTAGACGTCCTCGAAGAACTTCGACAGCTCGCTCGCGGCCTCGCGGACCGAGGCGATCGCCGTCGCGTAGTCCATCCGCAGCGGCCCGACGACGCCGACGGTCCCGAGGTTGCGGTACCCGAGACCGTAGTTGGCGCCGACGACGCTCACGGTCCGCAGCTCGGGCGCCGGATTCTCGTCGCCGATCCAGGCGAAGACCGAGCGCTCGTCGATCCGCGAGCGCAGCACCCGCAGCAGGTTCGCGCGGCGCTCCAGCTCGGCCATCAGCGCCTCGGCATGCGGCAGGTCGCCCGCGTGCTCGATCGAGAGCAGCCGCGCCGTGCCGTCGAGGTAGAGGTCGTCGCCGGCGCCCTGGGTGAGCTCGGCGAACGCGTCCTCGATCTCGGCGATGAACTCCCACTCGGCGGGGCCGAGCTCGGGATCGGAGAGGCGGTCGCCGGTCATCCTCGCCCCGAGGGCGAGGCCGGAGAGCCGCTCGTTGAGGAAGCTCGACGCCCACTCGACGAGCCCAGGGTCGAGCGGCCGCTCGAACCGGAACAGGCGCTTCGTGACCGCGCCGTTGGAGGCGATCACGACCACCATCGCGATCCGCTCCTGGAGGCGGAGCACCTCGACCCTGTGGATCCGCGCGCTCGACGGAGGCGGCGCGGTCGCGACCGCGAGCAGGTCGGTGACCCGGGAGAGCGCCGCGGTCGTCTCGCGCAGCGCCTCCTCGACCTCGCGGCGCATCCGCGAGAGGTCGAGGCCCGGGTGCTCGCCTCCGCGCAGGTTCGCCCCGGAGCGCAGCAGGGCGTCGGCGTAGTAGCGATAGCCGGCGTCGGTGGGCACCCGCCCGGCCGAGGTGTGGGGGTGGGTGAGGAAGCCCTCGCGCTCGAGCGCCGAGAGCTCGGCCCGGATCGTCGACGGGCTCCAGTCGACGTCGTCGCGGGCCGCGATCGCGGCCGAGCCGACCGGCGCTCCGGTCTCGAGGTAGGCCTCGACCACGGTCCGCAGCACGCGCTGCTGGCGCTCGCTCAGCATGTCGGTCAGTTTAGGGTCGTGGGTGCGGGAAACTGTGGCCTCGATGAGTGATGCCGAGCGTGATCCGATGGTGCTCCCGCCCGACCTCCCCGTTCCCGAGGATGACGGCGCCTGCGACCACCTGATCGGCCTCGGCGTCCCCGACATCGCCCTGCCCTCGACCGCGGGCGAGCCGGTCTCGCTCGCCGCCCAGCCGGCCGAGTGGACGATCGTCTACGCCTACCCACGCACCGGGCGGCCCGGGGAGCCCGACCTGACCGACGACTGGGACTTGATCCCGGGCGCGCGCGGCTGCACCCCCGAGACGTGCGGGTTCCGCGACCACCACGCCGAGCTCGCCGACTTGGGCGCGGCCGTCTACGGCCTATCGACCCAGGGCACCGGCTACCAGCGCGAGCTCGTCGCGCGCCTCGACCTCCCGTTCCCGATCCTCTCCGACGCGCGCCTCGCGCTGACGGACGCGCTTCGGCTGCCGACGCTCGAGGTCGCCGGCCAGGTGCTCCTGCGCCGGCACACGCTCGTGATCGGCGACGGGCGTATCGAGCACGTCTTCTACCCGGTGTTCCCGCCCGACCGCCATGCGGCCGACGTCGTCGCCTGGCTCCGCGAGCGCACCGCCGCGGCGCAGGGGTCGACCGGCTAGCTGGCGGCGGCGCCGAGGTCGAGCTCGGCCTCGGCGTTGCGGATGATCTTGCGGTCGCCTTGGGCGGCGACCGCGTCGGTGACGATCGTGGCGTCGCGTGCCTCCTTGACGGTCGCGGTGACGACGATCTCCTGCTCGGGGAGACCGATGCCGCGGAACTGGACCGCGAGCCGCCGCAGCGAGCGCGGGTCGCCGCCGGCGGCGTCGGTGTGGGCCCTCGCCACCTGCGCCATCGTGTAGAGGCCGTGGAGGATCACCCCCGGCAGCCCGACCCGCTTCGCGAACTCCTCGTCGGTGTGGATCGGGTTCGGATCGCCCGACGCCTCGGCGTACCGCTTGGTCAGACCGGCGTCCGGCGTCACCCGGAGCTCCGGCAGCGTGTCTCCCTCGCGGTACTCGGCCATCCTCAGACCCCGCGGACGATGTTCGTCCAGGTGCCGCGGACGGTCTCGGCGCCGTCCTGGTTCCGCGAGACCGACTCGAAGACGTAGAACCCCATCCCGCGGCGCTCGCTGATCTCCTTGCAGGTGGCATCGGTGGTGATCTCGTCGCCCGCGCAGACCGGCTCGCCCCAGGCGAACTCCTGACCGCCGTGGACCATCGCCGCGAAGTTCATCTCGACCTCGGGATCGACCAGCGCCTGCCCGAGCGCCGGGGCGCTGTAGACGACGCAGAACATCGGCGGCGCGACGAGGTCGCGGAACCCCGCCTCCCTCGCCGCCGCGGCGTCCCGGTGGACCGGGCTCGGCTCGCCGATCGCGTCGGCATAGCGCCTGATCCGCTCGGCCTCGACCGCGAACGAGGAGCCCGGCCACCGCTTCCCGATCGCGTCGGTGTTCACCGGCATCGCAGCGAACCCTATAGCGCGGCGGTCGCTACTCGTCCACTTGGAGCACGGTCAGGAACGCCTCCTGCGGGACCTCGACCTGGCCGACCTGCTTCATCCGCTTCTTGCCCTTCTTCTGCTTTTCGAGCAGCTTGCGCTTGCGGGTGACGTCGCCGCCGTAGAGCTTCGCGGTAACGTCCTTG
>DATHVI010000039.1:0-2651 GCA_035461385.1 Solirubrobacterales bacterium | reverse complement strand
CATGGCGCACAAGCCGCCAGACCGGATCCGCAACGTCGCCCTGGTGGGGCACCGGGGGAGCGGGAAGACGAGCCTCGCCGAGGCGATCCTGTTCGAGGCCGGGGTCGTCAACCGGCTCGGGCGGATCGAGGACGGGACGGCGATCCTCGACCACGAGCCCGACGAGCACGGCCGGCAGATGTCGATCGACGCCGGGCTCGCCTCGTTCGAGCACGAGGGGCGGAAGGTGAACGTCATCGATACCCCCGGGGAGCCGAGCTTCGCCGCCGACACGATCGCCGCGCTGCGGGTCGTCGACTCCGCGGTCGTGGTCGTCAACGGCGTGATGGGCGTCGAGGTCCACACCGACCGCCTCTGGCAGGCGGCCGACGCCGAGGGCCTCGCGCGGCTGGTGTTCGTGAACATGCTCGACCGCGAGCGCGCCGACTTCTTCCGCACCCTCGACTCGCTCAAGGGGGCGTTCGGCCAGCACGTCGTCGCGACCGAGATCCCGATCGGCGCCGAGCACGAGCTGCGCGGGATCGTCGATTTGATCGACATGAAGGCGTTCGAATACGACGGCGCCGACCGCGACAACTCGCGCGAGATCCCGATCCCCGACGAGCTCGCCGACCGCGCTCAGGAATACCGCGAGAAGCTGATGGACGAGGTCGCCGAGAACTCTGACGAGCTGATGGAGCGCTACCTGGAAGGCGAGGAGATCTCCCACGACGAGATCGTCGCCGCGCTCAAGCAGGGCGTCACCGAAGGTCACCTGTTCCCGGTCACCTGCGGCGTCGCGACCAAGAACCTGGGCACGAACCGCCTGCTCGAGGCGCTGGTCGAGGACCTTCCCTCGCCGGCGATGCGCGGGGCGATCACGGCTCTCGACGGCGACGGCGAGCCGACCGAGATCGAGCCGGACCCCGATGCCGATCTGCTCGCCTACGTGTTCAAGACCACCGCCGACCCGTACACGGGCCGGATCAACATGCTCCGCGTCGACTCCGGCGTCCTGCGCTCGGACTCCCACGTCCAGAACGTCACCCGCGGGGTGAAGGAGCGGATCGGCCAGCTCGGCTCGCCGCGCGGTAAGGAGCTCGACCCGGTCGACGAGCTCGGCCCGGGCGACATCGGAGCGGTCGCGAAGCTGCGCGAAACCCGGGCAGGCGACGTCCTCGCCTCGCGCGACACGACGATCCGGTTCGCGCCCCTCAACCTCCCCGCCCCGGTGATGGCGTTCGCATTCGAGCCGAAGACGAAGGGCGACGAGGACAAGGCGGTGAGCGCGATCCGTCGCCTGACCGAGGAGGATCCGACGCTCGACGTCCACCGCGACTCCGAGACCGGCGAGCAGATCATCGCCGGGTTGACCCAGATCCACGTCGAGGTGATCGTCGACCGGATGAAGCGCCGGTTCGGTGCTGAGATCGAGCTCCACCCGCCGCGGGTTCCCTACCTCGAGACGGTCCGCAAGCCCGCCAAGGCCCACGCCCGCTACAAGAAGCAGACCGGCGGGCGCGGCCAGTTCGCCGACTGCCACATCGAGATCGAGCCTGCGGAGGCCGGCACGGGGCTCGAGTTCGAGAACGCGATCAAGGGCGGGGTGATTCCGACCGGGTTCATACCCGCGGTCGAGAAGGGGGTCGAGGAGGCGATGGCCGGCGGGGTGGTCGCCGGCTATCCGGTCAAGGACGTCAAGGTCCGGCTCTCCGACGGCCAGCACCACTCGGTCGACTCGTCGGAGATGGCGTTCAAGATCGCCGGCTCGATGGCGTTCAAGCAGGCGGCGGCCGAGGCCGACGCCTACCTGCTCGAGCCGATAATGAAGGTGACGATCTCGGTGCCGGAGGACGTCGTCGGCGACGTCGTCGGCGACCTCACCGGCCGGCGTGGCCGCCCGCTCGGGATGGAGGCGAAGGGCCAGATGACCGAGATCAGCGCCGAGGTGCCGATGGCCGAGGTGCTCGACTACGCCCCCGACCTGCGTGCGATCACCGGCGGCCGCGGCGATTACACGATGGAGTTCCTGCGCCACGAGGAGGTCCCCGCCCACATCGCCCAGAAGGTGGTCGCCGAGGCGACCGCCGACGCTGGGGAGGGCGTCAAGAGCTGAGCCGGCGCCCCGGCTCGCTGCAGGCGTCCGCCCGGGCAGCGAGGCGCCCGCTGCTACTTTCACACGGTGTCCGACGGTCGGGACTTCGATACGTGCGCGGTGTGCGGGCGGACGATCCTCCGTGGCGAGCGGGTCACCGAATACGTGACCCAAGACGGCTCCCCGGCCGGCGTCTGCGCGCTCTGCAAGACCGCCGCCGAGGACGCGGGCTGGGTGCCCGCGGCGCTCGCCGGCGCCCGCACGAACGACAGCCCGCGGCGGCGCAGCCTGGGCTTACGCCAGCGGCTTGCGCGGGTCTCGAGCGCCGCCCGGGGGCTTGCCGCGCGACCCGAGAGCGACTCCGCCGACCACCCTGCGGAGCAACACCCGGCCGTCGGGCCGACGCGCGGCGCCGCGAAGCGCGAAGGTGGGGGAAGGCACGAGAGCGGCGAAATGCGTGCGGGCGGCGCGCGGCGGCCCGAGCGGACGCGCCCGGCCGCGTCCGGGCGGCGGAGTGAGCGCGGGCCGGCCCCGCCACGCCCCCGTCGGCGCCCCACCCGGGAGCGGCTGCTGCGGG
>DATHVI010000038.1:0-26060 GCA_035461385.1 Solirubrobacterales bacterium | reverse complement strand
CTATTAGGGGTGAGCGACCGGACTCGAACCGGCGACCACCTGGACCACAACCAGGAGCTCTACCAACTGAGCTACGCTCACCGCGCGGCATCCAATGTAGCGCCCAGATGACCTCCCCGGCCCGCTCGTTCGCTCGAGCGCGGCGCCGTGATCGAGACTCGGTCCAGGTTCGGCGCAAACGCTGACCTCGGCGGTCGTGGTCGAGCTCGACTGACGCGGCCGTGGTCAGTGCACCGGCGCCTCGCGCTGGCGCTCGTCAGCCGCTCGGCGGTGCGTGGCAGACGGCCTCGACGTTGTTGCCATCGGGATCGAGGACGAACGCGCCGTAGTAGTGCTCGTGGTAGTGCGGCCGCGGTCCGGGCTCGCCGTTGTCGAGGCCGCCGGCGTCGAGCGCGGCACGGTGGAACGCGTCGACCGTTCCGCGGTCAGCGGCGCGCAGGGCGATGTGGACCGGAGCGCTCGGGGCGTCGCGCTCGGCAACCCAGAGCTCGGGCTTGCGGTCGGCGCCGAACCCGCACATCCCATCGAACTCGAGCACCGGCGCGAGCCCGAGCGGCTCGAGCGCATGGAGATAGAACGCCCGCGCCGAGTCGAAGTCGCGAACGTTGATCACGACGTGGTCGAGCACCGGCTCTGATCGTAGACGGCGCTCAGCGCGCGGCGCGCAGCTCGAGCTCGAGGCCCTGGACGCGGGCCCGGTCGCCCGACGGCAGCGTCACCTGGACCTGACCCTCGCGGTCGAGACGCTCGCCCGGGTTGACGAGGATGATCCCGATGAACCGCCCCTCCTCGTCGAAGCGCAGGAAGTCGTCCTCGGGCGTCCGCTCGCGCTTGCCCTGGCGGCGCTGCGGCTCGAACCCCGCGTAGAGCATGTCGCTCGCGGCGTCGTAGGTGACGTAGCGGAAGGTGTAGGGGCCGGCGCGGAGGGCCATGGCGTCGAGGTTAGGGGCCTCCCGGCTCGATCCGGTGGGCGCCGGCTGAGCACCCCGGGTAGGACTCGAACCTACGGCCTGCTGCTTAGAAGGCAGCTGCTCTATCCAGCTGAGCTACCGGGGCCCGGAGATGAGCTTAGCCTTGATCCGGACGCGGGACGGCTGGTTAGACTCGGCTCACTCGGGGTGTAGCTCAGCCTGGCAGAGCATTCGGTTTGGGGCCGAAAGGCCGGCGGTTCAAATCCGCCCACCCCGACCTCCACCCAGTGCCCAGCCCGCCGGTGCGGTCGCGTCCGCGTCGCGGCGGTAGCGTCCGGCCCCTGGTGACCCTCCGTCACGCGATCGCGATCATCCTCCTCCCGGGCACGGTGACCGTCGTCATCCCGGCGCTGATCCTGGCGGGCGGCGAGGGCGCCGATGTCGACTCGGGGATCGGCGGCCTTGGGTCGATCCTGCTCGCGAGCCTCGGAGTCGCGCTGATCGCCGCCGGGTCGGTGCTTTGGGCATCGACCGTCCGGCTGTTCGCCGCCCGCGGCAAGGGGACCCTCGCCCCATGGGACCCGACGCAGAAGCTGGTCGTCGAGGGCCCCTACCGCCACGTTCGCAACCCGATGATCAGCGGCGTGCTGGCGATCCTGGTCGGGGAGGCGGTCATCTTCGGCTCGCTCGGCCTCGCGATCTGGTCGGCCGCGTTCGTCGCCGTCAACCACGCCTACTTCGTGCTCGTCGAAGAGCCCGGCCTCGAGCGCCGCTTCGGCGACGACTATCGCGACTACAAGCGCGCCGTGCCGCGCTGGATCCCGCGACGCCGGGTCGGTCAGGGCTCCGCCGCCGCAACCGGCGATTGATCTAGGCTTCCGCGCCCGTGGCCGAGGTTCGACCGCTCAACGCGCTCCACTACAACCTCGCCGCCGTTCCCTCCCTCAGCGACGTCGTCGCGCCGCCCTACGACGTGATCGACGCCGCGCACCGGCGCGAGCTGGTCGAGCGCTCGCCGTTCAACGTCGTCGAGATCGACCTCCCGACCGCGCCCGACGGCGGCGACCCGTACGCCCGCGCGGCGGAGACCCTCGAGGAGTGGCGCCTCCAGGGGATCCTCGCCGCCGACCGCGAGCCGGCGCTGTGGGCGTTGACCCAGGAGTACGCGGCTCCAGACGGCTCGCGCCATACCCGCCGCGGGCTGCTCTGCCGTGTCCGCGTGACCGAGTACGGCCCCGGTCTGGTCCGCCCGCACGAGCGCACCCAACCCGGGCCGAAGCAGGACCGCCTGCGGCTGACCGAGGCGACGCGGCACAACCTCTCGCCGATCTTCGCGCTTCACCCGGGCGACGTCTGGAGACACATCGAGGGCGCGACCCGCGGCGAGCCGTGGGGCGAGGTCACCGACGACGAGGACACCGTCCATCGTGTCTGGCGGATCGGCGACGTCGAGGTCCAACGTGCGGTCGCCGCCGACCTCGCCGACGCCGAGCTGCTGATCGCCGACGGCCACCACCGCTACGAGACCGCCCGCACCTACGCCGATTCGATCGGCGGCGAGGGCGCGCACCGGTTCACGTTGATGTGCCTGGTCTCGCTCGAGGACCCGGGCCTGACGGTGTTCGGCTACCACCGCCTGCTCACCGGCCTCGGCGATCCGGGCGCCCAGGAGGCGCTCGCCGCCGCGCTGCGCGAGCACTTCGAGGTCGAGGAGGTGCCGCTGGAGCGCCTCGACCCCGCCGGCGAGGAGGGCGTCGGGGTGTTCGGCTACGTCGACTCCCACTTCCGCCGCGGGTTCCGCCTCCGGCTCGCCGACCCGGACGCCGTCGCGCGCGCCTTCCCGGACTCCTCGCCGGCGTTCCGCGAGCTCGACGCCGCGATCCTCGAGGCCCTCGTCCTGCGCGGCGCGCTGGGGATGAGCGCCGACGACGTCGAGGGGAAGCGTGGCCTCGCCTACACGAGCTCCGCCGAGGAGGCGATCGCGGCGCTCGACGGCGACGCCGATGCCGCCTTCCTCCTCCGGCCGACCCCGATCGAGCAGGTGCGCGCGGTCGCCGACGCCGGCGAGACGATGCCCCCGAAGTCGACCTTCTTCTTCCCCAAGCTCCTCACCGGGCTGGTCTTCAATCCACTCAGCTGAGCCGGTGCGGGCCGGCGCCCCCGGCTCCGATACTGTCGGGCATGTTGGGTCGAGACACCCAGTGTCTCGGCAGCAGCAGTCATGTTGGGACAAGACACAAAGGTCTTGTCAGAAGCAGGTAAGCCGCGAAACGGCCGCAAGTGATCAGCGGCGCAGCCGCCGCAGGAGATTGATGACCCGGATCTACACCCGCAAGGGCGACGACGGCACGACGTCGCTGTGGTACGGGGGACGGGTGGCGAAGACCGACGCCCGGACCGAGGCCTACGGCTCGCTCGACGAGGCGGCCGCTGCATTCGGCGTCGCGCGCTCGCTCTGCGGCCCCGATGATGCCGAGCTCGCGGCCGACATCCTCCGCATCCAGGACGACCTGTTCATCGCCGGGGCGGAGCTGGCGACCGCGCCCGAGGCCGCGGACCGGCTCGAGGACGGCGTCAGCCGGGTGACCGACGAGATGGCAGCCGAGCTCGAGGCCCTGATCGACCGCTACATGGCGCGGGTCGACCTGCCGCCGAAGTTCGTCATCCCCGGCGGCACCCGGCTCTCGGCCCAGCTCGACCTCGCCCGCACGGTCCTGCGGCGCGCCGAGCGTCGCGTCGTCGCGCTCAAGGACGCCGGCGAGCTCGCCTCGGAGGCGATCCTGCGGTTCCTCAACCGCGCCTCGGACGCCGCCTTCGCGATGGCTCGAGCGGCGGACGTCGCCGATCCGGAGCTGTTCGCCGGGCGCGAGCGAGGCGATCGGAGCGGGCGGCGGTGAAGGCCACCGCCCGCCGCCGCGACGGCTTCACCCACGACGTCGAGATCGAGGGCGGGCACTCGCTGGTGATCGACGAGCCCGAGGCCGTGGGCGGGAACGACCTCGGGCCCTCGCCGGCGCGAACCGTCGCCGCGGCGCTCGCCGCGTGCACCGCGATCACGGTCGAGATGTACGCCGACCGAAAGGGCTGGGACCTCGGCCGGATCGAGGTCGACGCCGAGCTCGTGCAGGGGCCGAAGGCCTCGCTCGAGTCGTTCACCGTCACCCTGCGCATCCCCGAGGCTCTCGACGCCGACCAGGAGCAGCGGCTGCTGCGGATCGCCGGCAAGTGCCCGGTCCACCGCGCGCTCTCGGCCGAGACGAAGATCTCGATCGACGACCGGATCGAGGCAGGGTAGGCGGGCAGGGGTGGACCTCGGCCTCGACGGCAGGGCCTGCGCGGTCACCGGCGCGAGCAGGGGGATCGGCCGCGAGACCGCCCGCCTGCTGTGCGCCGAGGGCGCCGACGTGCTGCTCGTCGCCCGCGACGCCCGGGCGCTCGACGAAGCGGTCGCTGCCTGCGCGGCGGAGCGGGGCAGCGCCGCGGCGCTCGCGCTCGACGTCACCGAGCCCGACGCCGGAGAGCGCATCGTCGCCGCCTGCGAGGAGAGCTTCGGCCGGCTCGACGTGCTCGTCAACAACGCCGGCAGCGCCCGCTGGCGGCCGCTCGAGGACGTCCCCGACGCCGACTGGCAGGCGGCCTGGGAGCTGAACGTGATCGCCCCGATGCGGGCGATGCGGGCGGTGATCCCGGCGATGCGGGAGCGCGGCTGGGGGCGGGTCGTCAACGTCGCCTCGACGGCCGGCAAGCGGCCCTCGGCGCTGATGCCCGAGTACTCGGTCGCGAAGGCCGCCGAGCTCGCGCTCTCGCGCCTGTTCGCCGACCGCTACGCGGCCGACGGCGTGCTCGTGAACGCGATCTGCCCCGGGCCGACGAAGTCGGAGCTGTGGGTCGGCGCCGGCGGCCTCGCTGACCAGTCGCGTGCGCTCGCCGGCCTCGCGAGCCGGGAGGAGGCGCTCGAGGTCGCGGGCGCGAAGCGGCCGATCGGCCGCCTCGCCGAGGTTGCGGAGATCGCCGGTGCGATCGTGTTCCTCTGCTCCGAACGCGCCTCCTACGTCGCCGGCGCCGCCTGGTCGGTCGACGGCGGAACCGTGCAGGTGATCATCTGAGCCGGGCGGCGGACCGTCCGATCGCCACGCGGCTGCTGACGCCGGCAGAGGCGGCGGCGATCGACGCACACGGGAAGACCGACGCCGCGGTGCTGGTGCCGATCTTCGGCCACCCCGAGCGCCCGGGGCTCGTCTTCACGCTCCGCCGCGAGGACCTCCGCCGCCATCCGGGCGAGATCTCGTTCCCGGGCGGCCGCCGCGACGACCCCGCCGAGGCCCTCGAGCGCACCGCCCTGCGCGAGGCGGAGGAGGAGATCGGGCTCGACCCGCACGGGGTCGAGGTCGTCGGCGCGCTGCCGCCGATCGGCACCTTCGTCACCGGCTACAAGGTCCACCCGTACGTCGGCCTGATCGCATCGGGGCTCGCCTTCGAGCCGAACCCAGCCGAGGTCGCCGCGGTGCTCTCGTTCACGCTCGAGGAGCTGCGGGCGGGATTCGGGATGCGGCGTCTGATCCGCCACGGGGTTCCGATCCGCACCCCGACCTACGAAGTCGACGGTCACCTGATCTGGGGGGCGACGGCGCGGATCCTCGCCGAGCTCCTCCGCCGGCTCGAGGGCGGCGAGCCGTAGCCCCCGGGCGGAGCGCGCAAAGCGACGGTGACCGGCGCGCGCGGCGCCGAGCGGGGCTATCGTGGGACAGTGGCTGCGGAGGGGCATCAGCGCCCGCGGAACGACCGCTCAGCCTCCGGGGAGGAGGCGGCGAGCAGCGTCCACGGCGCGAACGCCAGGCGGCGGATCGATCGCGACTCACCCGATCTCGACGCGCTCGGGCTCGACAAGCGCCGTACCGTCGTCGGCGGCAGCTATTCCCCGAGCTTCGCCAGGCAGGCGGGCATCTACGGTGCGTTTCTCGCCGTCGTCGCGGTGCTCGTCGTCGGCGCGATCCTCGCGGTCGGGGCGCTCGACAAGCCACGTGAGCGCGAGACCGCCACCGCCCCCTGGGCGCAGCCCGCGAGCGAGCAGCTCTCCCCGCGGCCGCTCGACTTTCCCCGCAACGGCCGCACCGAAGTCGACTAGCGTCCCGGGGCGGTGAGGCGATCGGCGGCGCTGAGCATCCGCTCCCGCCAGGCAATGCCGTCGCTCGGACCGCTCGCAACGACCTCGACCGGGATTCGCCATCGCGCGCCCGCCTCGCGGACGATCGCGGCGCCGGCGGCGACGAGCTCCGCCGGGGCGTCGCCTTCGGCCTCGTAGACGAACCCGCGCACCGGCGTGTCGACGATCTCCTCGAGCAGCCGAGCGAGCCTGGGGCCGTGGAGCGCCGCGACCGCCTCCGGCGCCCCGCGGGCGGAGGCGAGCAGCCAGTACACCAGCGAGACGCCCTCGAGCTGGTCGATGACTGTGAGCAGGCGATCGGGGTCGGCAACGACCGCCTCGATCCCGGCCGCCTCGATCCGGTCGACCCCGGCGAGCCGGCGCGTCGTCCCCCTCACCTCCCATCCCGCGGCGCGCAGGCCTGACCCGAGCTCGCACCCGCGGCAGCCGCAGCCGACGATCAGGGCTCTCGCCACCGGCGAGGCCTCAGCCGGACGTCGCCCCTGGACGCTCGCCGCCCTCGCCCTCGCCATCGCGGCGCGGGCTACGGCGCCCCCGCTCTCGCACCGCTTCGTCCTCGCGCGCCATCCGGTGGGCATCGGCTTCGGTGATCTCGCTCGCGCCGCGGCGGCGCCGGAGCTCGTTCTGGGCGTCGATCATCTGCTGGACGTCGTGCGTCTCGAGCTCCGCCTCGAACTCGGGGGAGCGGCTCGGCCGCCAGTCGAGGAGGTCAGCGCCGCTGCCCGGATACGCCCTTGCGACGACGAGGACGAAGAGGAGGATCGCCGCCACGATCCCGAGCGAGACGAGGAAGAACTCCATCGCCGGGCCTACGTTAGCCCCGATCAGCGGCGGCGGGCCCGCCGGCACGCGCGCTGCGCCGGGCTATCCGCGAAGCTCGAGCGCGTTCAGCGCCTCCTGGGCCTGGACGATCCGCCTCGACTCCGCGCCGGGAGCCGTGAACGTCTCGACGACGTAGGTCCGCTTCTTCCCCGGGGCGACGGCAAGCAGGATCCGGATCCGCCCTCCCCCGGGCCGGCGGGCGCCGATCACCGCCGTGCGGGCATCGAGGCCCCCGACCCGCCGCTCGCCGCCGGCCCGGATGTCGGCACCGCGGTAGGCCCTGCGGATCTCGCGCAGCAGGTCCCGCCGCACGCGACCGGCGCGATCCGCGGAGGCCGGGGCGGCGATCGCGACCAGCGTGGTCCGATTGCGGCTGCGGAGCTTGAGCGTCCGGTCCTCCCTGATCCGTTTCCAGCCCCGGGGGACCCGGTAACCGACACGCAGGCCGCGATCGGTCCGCAGCGGCTCCTCGACCGCGCTCGGCAGGGTGACCGGGCCGATTCGTTCGGGCTCGGCCCCGCCGTCACGGACGAGCAGGGTGGCCGGGATCGCGACCGCCACGCCGACGACCGCCATCATCGCTGCGCGCCGGAGCCAGATCGTCTTCTTTGACGTCATCGTCGGGATCGGCGAGGCCGGCCGAGCCCGGGGCGGGCGGGCGCAGAGCCCGCCCGCCGCCGGGCCCGGGCACTTCAGCGGGCCTGCGTCGGGCCCCGCCGGCGGTCGGCGAGAGCCATCCCGCCGAGGCCGGTGGCCATGACGCCGAACCCGATCAGCGCGAGGAGGAGCACGTCGGAGCCGGTGAAGGGCAGCGCGTCGGTGGGCGCGGCACTGGGCCCATCCGCGGGTCCACCGGGCCCACCAGGCCCGCCCGGCCCCCCCGGCGCGCCGGGCGCGTCGGACTCACCGGGGCCGTCGGGGCCGGAGCCCGGCTCCTCGGGCTCCTCGGGCCCGGGGCCGGGAGGCTCCTCGGCCCCGCCGCCGGGCGCGACCGCGTGCGACTCGGAGGCGGCGGCGGTCACCTTGACGAGATCGCCGAGCTCGGCGCCGAGGATCCCGGGGAGGACGGTGAGCGCCTCGCGGACCCCGTACGGGTCGTCGTTCTGATCGCCACCGGCCGTACTCGAGTCCTCGGCGTTGCAGACGCCGAGGCTGACGAGGTCGACCGGGATCATCGGCAGGACGGTCGCCTCGGTGTTGGGGGCGCCCTCAGAGCAGCCGCTCGGGAGGACCTCGACCGGCAGCGGCTCGCCGAGGACGCTGGCGGTCGCGAGAACGCCGCCGTCCTGACTCTGGGCGGTGCGACCATCGTCGCACGCTTCCGACTCGGAGCTCGAGTCGGCCGCGTTCACCGTCACCAGGTCGACCGGCGCGAGCGATGCGTTGGCGACGCTCGAGCTTGCCGTCGACCGCTGGCAGCCGTCGGCCTCGGTGATCGTCCCCTCCGACTCGACGACTCCGGCGGACAGGATCTCGGTCTCCTCGAGGGTGACGTCGGCGCTCGCGACCGAGAAGCGATTGGTCGAGCCGGTGTCGGTCGTCTCCGAGTCGACGTCGAGCACGGACAGGCAAATCCCGGAGTTGTCGCAGACCTCGGCGAGCAACTCGTTGAGCGGGCCGGCCGGTCCGGTCGAGGCCTCGCCGGGACCGGTGTCGGCGCCGGTGATCAGCTCCGTGCCGAGGAGGCTGAGGATCGTCACATGACCGTGGTACGAGCCGTCTTCGTTCTGCTCGCCGCGCGAGCCGCCGACGACGACTTCCTCGCTGCCTCCGGCCGGGTCGTACGGCAGCGGCCGCGAATCCTCCGGGGTCAGGTCGACGACGGCGCCGGTGCCCTGCGCATGCGGGTTGGTTCCGTGGGCGGGCGGCGTGTACTGGTCGACCTGCTGGGGCGCCGGCTGGGGCGCGGGGGCGGGCTGCGGAGCCGGCGAAGGGCTCGGGTCCCCGCCGCCCCCGCCGACGACACCGTCGAGGGTGTCGTTGACGGTGTTCAGCAGATTGCCGAGCGGCCCCGCCGTCGCGGCCGCCGGAGCGGCGAGCAGCGCGGCGATCGCCGCGGTGACGCCGATTGCAAGCTTCAAGGTCCTGGGTCGTCCTGACACTGGATCGTTACCTCCCAACGAGCGTGGAGTTCTTGGTCCCTTTGAGCGCCCGAGCTTCCGGCCGGGCATTCGCTACCACGAACCGGTTACCACAGTTCGATCGATCGAAGGATAGATGGATAGATCGATCGATGCGCCACTTGCCCCCCGACCGGTTGGTGACGCTGCGCGGCATGCGGGGTCGGCAAGCTGACCGGCCCGGTCCCGACCGGCGCCGGCGCAGGGTCGGTAGCCTCGCAGCCGAGATGGCGTTCGAGGAGCTGGCCTCGGTCGACGGCGCGATCCGCCCCACGCGCGCGGCGTCGCTCCCGCTGCCCGACGACGGCCTCTACCGGGGCGATGGCGCGTTCGAGGTGGTCCGGCTCTACCGCGGGCGGCCATTCGCGCTCGAACCGCACCTCGACCGGCTCGAGCGCTCGGCCGCCGCGATCGAGCTCGCGGTCGACCGGAGGTCGATCGAGCGCGAGCTCGAGGCGCTGCTCGAGCGCCACGGCGCTGCCGACGCCCAGCTTCGGATCGTCCTCACCAGGGCCGGCCGGCGTCTGCTGCTCACCGAGGCGCTGCCGCCGCGCGGGGCGACGGTGCGAGTCGCGAGCGTCACCTACTCGCCGAGCGTGATCCTCGACGGGGTGAAGTCGATCTCGTACGCCGCCAACATGCAAGCGACGCGGATCGCGGCGCGGCGGGGCGCCGACGAGGCCCTGCTCGTTCGGCCGGACGGCATCGTCCTCGAAGCCCCGACCGCGGCCGTGTTCTGGGTCTCGGCGGCGGGCGAGCTGCGGACGCCCGCGATCGCGGCGGGAATCCTCGACTCGATCACCCGGGCGCAGATCGTCCGCGAGCTCGAGGTGACCGAGGGCGAGTTCGCCCTCGACGACGCCCGCTCCGCGCGCGAGGCCTTCCTCGCGTCGACGACCCGCGAGATCCAGCCGGTGGCGGCGATCGACGGTCGCGAGCTGGCCGCCCCGGGCGAGCGCACCCGCGAGGCTCAGCGGGCCTTCGACCGCGTCCGCGACCGCGAGCTCGCGGCCGAGGACCGGACGTGATCGACGCGGCGCGACATCGCGGCCGGGCCCCGATCCGCAGCCGCGAGTCCGGAGGCAGGCGTCGGGCGGCACGCGACCGCCACGGACGCCATCATCCCGGGCGCGGGAGACGTCACCGACCCGTAGCGGGCAAGGAAAAGCTCACCGCGAAGCCGCGAAGTGAAGGTTGAACGCATCGGAGTCGCCGGCGCGGGGACGATGGGCGCCGGCATCGCCCAGCTCGCCTGCCTGAGTGGGTTCGACACCTACCTCCACGACGCCGATCCCGACGCGCTCGCGGCCGGCGAGGAGCGATTGCGCGCCGACCTGCTCAAGGGCGCGGACCGTGGCCGCTGGTCCCGCGCCGCGGCCGAGGCGGCGTCGGCGCGGCTGCGCACCGCGCGTGGCCTCGAGGTGCTCGCGCGGTGCGAGCTGGTGATCGAGGCGGTCCCCGAGGACCTCGAGCTCAAGCGCGCCCTGTTCGCATGCCTCGGCGAGAACTGCACCCCGGAGGCGGTGCTGGCGACGAACACGTCCTCGCTTCGCGTCGCTGCGATCGCGGATGCGGTCGAGCGCCCGGAGCGGGTCTGCGGGATGCACTTCTTCAACCCGCCGCCGTTGATGCCGCTGGTCGAGATCGTCGCCGCCGAAGCGACGTCGGAGGAGGCCGCCGCTGCCGCCACCGAGGTCGCCGAGCGGATGGGACGGCGGCCGATCCGGGCCGCCGACGCGGTCGGATTCATCGCCAACCGCTGCTCGCGCCCGTTCACCCTCGAGGCGCTCCACCTGGTCGGTGAGCGGATCGCGCCGCCGATGGTCGTCGACCGGATCATCCGGATCGGCGCCGGTCACCGGATGGGGCCGTTCGAGGTCATCGACGTGATCGGCGTCGACGTAAACCTCGAGGTCTCCCGCTCCCTGTACGAGCAGAGCGGTGGCGAGCCTCGCTGGCGCCCGCATCCGCTCCAGGCGCGGCTCGTCGCCGATGGCCGGCTCGGGCGCAAGAGCGGACGCGGCTTCTACGCCTACGGCGACGGCCCGCACCGCCCGGACGACCCCGAGCCGCCCGACCCCGACCCCGCGCTCGAGCCCCCCGGCCCCGGCCCCGCGCCCGTCGTCGTCACGCCGAGCGGGGCGCGGGCGCACCCGCTCGAGCGCTCGAGCCTGGCGAAGCTCGGCGTCGGTGAGCGCACGGTGGGCTACGTCGCCCTGCCAACGCTTGCCGAGGCGCGGCTGGTCGAGCTCACGCGCACCGGCGCGACGGCCGACGACGCCGCCGACGCGGTCGAGTCGTACTTTCGCGGCCTCGGAAAGCACACCGTTTGGGTCGGCGACACACCCGGCCTCGTCCTCGGCCGGATCGTCGCGCAGCTCGTCAACGAGGCCTGCTGCGCGGTCAGCGAGCGGGTCGGCACTCCCGACGACGTCGACACGGCGATGCGCCTCGGCTACAACCACCCGCGGGGCCCGTTCGAGTGGGCCGAGGCGATCGGCCCGGCGCGCGTCCTATCGATCCTCGATGCGCTCGGCCGGGAGCTCGGGGACGACCGCTACCGGGCCGCGCCGTTCCTGCGCCGCTGGGTCGCGGAGGCGGCGTAGCCGCGGGAACCCGCCTCCGGCCGCGAGCCACGAGCCGGCGAGGATCATCACCAGGCCCACGATCGTCGCCGCCGTGATCTCCTCGCCGAGCAGGACGAGCCCGTAGGCGACCGCAAACCCGGGCGCGAGGTAGGAGACGAGCCATGCCCGCGCGGGTCCGACCTGGCCGATCAGGTCGTAGAAGAGCACGAAGGCGATCCCGGTGCCGACGACGCCAAGTGCCGCGACGGCAGCGAGGGGTCCGACCCCCGGCACTCCGGAGGGAGCGGTGGCGAGCGCCGGCGGCGCGAGCAGCAGGGCGCTCGCGCTCATCACCGCGACCGTCACCGCGAGCGGGTCCAGCCCGGCAAACCGGTGCTTGACGATGAACCCCGCGATCGCGTAGCCGAGCGCAGCGAGAACCACCGCGAGACCGCCGAGGAGCGCCGCCCCCGAACCGCTGAGGTCGATCCCCATCAGCAGGACGACGCCCGCGATCCCGATCCCGACCCCGACCAGTCGCAGGCCCTGCGAGCGCTCCTCGTGGTCGATCCAGATCGCGAGGATCGCTGTGAAGATCGGGGTCGCCGCGACGAGGATCCCGGCGAGCGCCGAGGAGATCTCTTGCTCCCCGAGGGAGATCAGGAAGAACGGACCGGCTACCTGGATCGCGCCGAGCGCGACGAGCATCCCGATCGCCCCACCCAACCCCGCGAGCGCGCCCTTGGCGACCGCGATCGGCGCGATCACGAGCGCCGCGAGCGCGACCCGGATCCAGGCCACCATCGCCGGCGAGAGGTCGCGCAGCCCGATCTTGATCAGCATGTAGCTGGCGCCCCAGATCGCGGCGAGGGCGATCAGCAGCGTCCATGAGCGACGGTCCATACAGGCTTCAAACGAACCGGCCCCCGCAAAGCGGATCAGTGGGAGCGGGCCGGCCCCGGTTGAGGTTAGGGGCCTCGGGTCGCGGTCGCCAGCGATCTTGCTGATCGCCGCGATCGGCCCCGCTGATGGCCTTACGGGGTCGCGGCCTCGACCTGCTTGCCGGCCGCGCCGGCCCAGTGGGCCTCCGGCGAGGGCGGCAGGTCGCGCAGGTACCACTCGGCGTCGAGCGCGCCCATGCAGCCGGTGCCGGCCGCGGTGACCGCCTGGCGGTAGGTGTGGTCGACGAGGTCGCCGACCGCGAACACCCCGGCGAGGTTGGTCCGGGTCGAGCCGTCCTCGGTGAGCACGTAGCCGTCGTCGTCGACCGCTACCTGGTCGGCGACCAGCTCGGAGCGCGGAATGTGGCCGATCGCGACGAACGCGCCTCCGAGCTCGAGTTCCTCGGTTTCGCCGGTCTCGACGTGGCGCAGGCGGACGGCCCGCAGCTGGCCGTTGTCGCCGGCGAGGAACTCCTCGGCGACGTAGGGCGTCTTGAACTCGATGTTCGGGCGCTGCCGCGCGCGGTCGAGCATGATCTTCGAGGCCCGGAACTCGTCGCGACGGTGAATGCTCGTCAACTCGGAGGCGTACTTGGAGATGAAGATCGAGTCCTCCATCGCCGAGTCGCCTCCCCCGATCACCGCCACCTTCTCGCCCTTGAAGAAGGCGCCGTCGCAGACGCCGCAGGTCGACACCCCGCGCCCGCCGAGCTCGATCTCGCCCGAGATGCCGAGCCGGCGCGGCTCCGCCCCCATCGCGAGGATCACCGCCTTCGCGAGGTGCTCGGAGTCGCCGACCCAGACCCGTTGGACGTCGCCGTCCGAGAGCTCGGCCCGGGTCGCGTCGTCGGTCACGAACCGGGTTCCGAACCGCTCCGCCTGGGCGCGGAACTGCTGCATCATCTCCGGCCCCATGATCCCCTCGGGGTAGCCGGGGTAGTTCTCGACGTCGGTCGTGTTCTGCAGCTGGCCGCCCCATTGGAAGCCCTCGATGACGAGCGGATCGAGGTCGGCCCGGGCGGCGTAGAGCGCCGCCGTGTAGCCGGCGGGGCCGCCGCCGACGATGATCAGGTTCTCGACTCGCTGCTCGCTCATTCGCTGCGCTCCTTCATCCGTCCGGCCAGGTTAGCGCCTCGACAAGATCATACTTTACTTTCTGAAGTAATGGGCCCGGACCCCGACCCGGGCAGCGACTCCGCGACGTCGGTGCCGACCCCGGGCCCGGGGCGCTCGCGCTCCCATCGGGCGACCGTACGCCGAAGCTGGATGAAGGCGACGATCCCGGGCGGGATCGGCAGCCAGAACGCGATCAGGCGGTAGGTGAGGACGGCGGCGAACACCGTCGCCCCGGAGACACCGGCGATGTTGAAGAGCACGAACGTTCCGATCATCCCGGCGTCGACGGCCCCGACCCCACCGGGGGCGAACGGGAACAGGTTCGCGACCATCCCGACGAAGAAGCCCTGGACGACCACCCCGACCGGGATCTCGGCCCCGAACGCCTTGAACGACGCCCAGAGGATGCCGATGTTGGCGGCCCAGAAGCCGATCGCCCCGACCACCGCGAGCCCGCCCCGCGAGGGCTCGCGGACGAAGTCGATCGCGGTTCGCGTGCCGACCGCGAGCGTCGACGGGACGGTCGCGAGGCGGCGGGCGATGCGACCGCTGCGGCGCTCCTGGGAGACGTGCGAGAAGCGACGCTCGAGATCGCCGGGAATCAGCGCGATCAGCAGGAAGACGATCACGACGCCGCCGGCGATCGCCGCCGGCACGAGCGTCAGCCCGATCGGCGACGGGCCCGGGAGCACGTCGGCGTAGAGCAGCGTCCCGGCGACCACGAGCGCGAACATGTAGACGGCATAGAGGACGACGAGGAAGGCGACCATCCGGGCCGCCGACTGCTTGCGCTCCATTCCGGCCTTGCGCAGGGCCCAGTAGGTGAGCACGATCCCCCCCGCCCCTCCGGCCGAGAACAGCCGCGTGGCGGCGAGCCCGGCCATCGTGATCTGGTACGACTCCCTCCAGCTGAGGTCGATTGCGTGCTCACCGACGACGCCGCGGAAGAGGGCGACGTAGGAGAAGAACATCGGCACGCTGAGCGCGAGTGCGATCGCCAGCCACACCGGGTCGCCGGCGAGCATCGTCTCGATCCCGTCCTCGATGCCGACGACCATCGGCAGCAGGAAGTAGATCCCGGCGAGGATCACGACGACGGCGAGCACCGTCTGGGCCAGTCGCCGCGGGTTCTCGAAGAACGACGGCTCGGCGCCCTCGGCCGCCGGCTCGGGCAGCGACAGGGCAGGCTCGGGCCCGGGGCTTGCGACATCCCGCGTCCCGGAGTCCCGGTCGGGGTCGCGGCGGTGCTCCGAGTCGTTCGCGCCGGGACCGTTCATCGAGCGCAAATCCTCGCAGGTGGCGCGGGCGCTCAGGGGGCGGTTATCCCGACCGCTGGGCTGACTCGGGCGCGGCTTCTCGGCTTTGTCCGCGCCGGGGGTGGGTCAATCCCGAGAAACGCTGGCGGCGGGCGGAACGGCGGCGAGCCGCTCGAGCCGCTGGACCGCGGCGCTGACCCGACGCGCGAGCGGCTCGACGTGCGGCTCGCCGCGGCGAACGACCGCGACGAGGGCAGCGCCGGCGATCAGGTCGGTGACGTAGTGCTCGCCGAGGTAGACGAGCGCGAAGCCGAGCGTGAGGGCATAGGCCCACCCGGTCGCGCCCGCAGCCGTGCTCTGCTCGGCGAGCAGCAGGGCGGCCATCAGCGAGGTCGCGAAGTGAAGCGACGGCACCGCAGCCCACGGGTTGCCGCCGAGCGAGTCATAGAGGCGCGGCCAGGCCCGCCCCCACGCGCGCTCGCCGACGTCGACCATGATCCGCCGCATCTCCGGCGCCTCCGCCTCCGCGACAAGTCCCTCGCGGCGGCGGCGTCGCCTCACCTGCTGCTCCCGGCGCCCTCCGGGCACCGGGTTGACGGACTCTGCGACGCGCTCCAGGGACGGCTCGACGTAGCCCTGCTCGGACGCCCACCACGGCGGCGCGGTCGGCACCGCGTGGTAGAGCGCGCAGCCGAGGTCGTAGACGGCGGACATCTGCCGTGCCGACATCGCGAACCCCTCGGGGTGGCGGCGGAGGATGTAGGCGAGGGTCAGGTGCGGCTGCAGGAACCAAGCCCAGTGGACAACCGAGAGCGCGCAGTCGAGCACGGTCACCCGGCCGGGGCGGCCGAGCCTGCGCTGAAGGCGAAGGCTCGGCAGCTCGCCGCGTCCGATCGCGCGGTCGATCGCGATCGGATAGCGGATCCGCAGCCGCCGCCGCAGGCCCTCCGGGTCGTCGTAGGGAAGCTCGTGGGCGACCGTGAACGCCCACATCTGGAGCGCGTACAGCGCCGCGTCGCGGGCCTTCGAGCGAGGCCGCAGGACGGCCAGCGCGACGGGGCCCGATGCGACCGCCGCGGTGGTCAGTGCCGGATGGGCGCCGATCCGGCGGCGGACGGCCGGCAGGGTGAGGGCGGCGCCGAGCGCGGCGACGGCGCCGGCGCGCACGGCCGACCCGAGTGCACGGCGGCTCGGGCCGCGGGGTCTGTGAGCCCGGCGCCCGAAGGGCGCCGGCAGCAGCAGGCGAGGCGGCGAAGCCGCCGCGAGGGACTGACGGCGGGAGCGGGCTGCGCGCAAGGGGCGGCGAGTATAGGTGGCGATCGGGGCAGCGCTCGGTTGACGGGTTTCGGTAACTGGCCAGGGAGGCGCTCGCGATTCGTGACGTTTGCGCCCCCACGGGCGGGCTTTCGAGCCCGACGATGGCCACGTGCTTCTCGAACGGAACGTTCTCCTCGGTAGGCGAGGAAAAGGTCACCCTCGCGAGGGGCTGGCCCCTTGCGCGGCGGCTCTTGCCGCGCCGCGTACCCGGAGGGCGCGCTGAGACGGTTCGCGGGCGCCAGATCGGTGGTGTTTCTCGCCCCGGCTGGCCAGCCGTTCGAAGCCGTCATCGCCGAGCGGTTCTCGGCGCGGCTGCTCGGGCTCGCGTGGCTACCGGCGGGCACGGCGCCGGCGCTGCTGATCCCGCGCTGCCGCTCGGTGCACACGTTCGGGATGCGGTTCGAGCTCGATCTCTGCTTCCTTGCCCTCCCCGCCGGCACCACCGGGGGCGTCGCCGTCGTCGTCGACGTCCGCCAGCGCGTGCGGCCGCGCCGGTTCGCGTCGGTGCCGCAAGGCGCCGCGGGCGGGGGGCCGATCGCGACGCTCGAGCTTTGCGCCGGGGACGCCGCAGCGCTCGGAATCGAGCCCGGGGCGAGCGTCGGGGTCGAGCTCCCGTAGGCGCGCGGCCGGGGAGGCCGCAATCGCAGGGAGCTTCGCGATTAGAATTGCGCCGCCTTGGTGCCTCGCCTCCTCAGAGTCCTCGCCTGCGCGCCCGTGCTCGTCGGCGCCCTGCTTTTGGCCTCGCCGGCGCATGCGATCTCGATCGCCCCCGAGACCCCGCGCTCGCCGAACGCGGAGAGCATCGCGGCGACGTACTGGGTGATGCTGGCGGTGGCCGCAGTCCTCGTCGTCGCCGTCAACGTCGCGATCGTGATCGCGATCGTTCGCTTCCGCGCCCGGCGCGAGCGGCGCCCGGCGAGGGTCGCCGCCGGCCGGGGCGCGCTGCGCCCGGCGCTCGCGCTCACGTCCGTGCTCGCGGTCGCGGCGCTCGTCTTCGGGCTCGTGATGACGGCCGACGTGCGAAGCGTCGAGCCGACCGGCCCGGGCGGCCTCGACCCCGCGCAGCAGGAGACCGCGCAGGTCGGCGTCAGCGACGTCCCCGACGCCGAGGGCGACGCGGCGGAGACGGCGCCGCTCGAGATCAACGCCGTCGCCCAGCAGTGGGTGTGGCGGTTCGAGTACCCGGGCGGGCAGCCGGGCCAGCGGACGTTCTCGTACGGCGAGCTCGTCGTCCCGGTCGACACGACCGTGCTCGTCGACGTGACGTCGATCGACGTCGCCCACAGCTGGTGGGTGCCGGCGCTCGGTGGACAGGTGCAGGCGCTTCCGGGGTCGAACAGCCAGACCTGGTTCAAGGCGTCCGAGGAGGGCCGCTACGAGGGACGCTCGACGCTGTTCTCCGGCACCGGCTTCCCGTCGCTGCGCGCCTGGGTCCGGGTCGTCGACGTGCCGACCTACCTCAGCTACGTCGAGCAGCTCCGCGAGGACCTGACCGAGGCCCAGGACGCCGTCACCGGCGGCGCCAGCCCGGAGGAGCCGCAGTGAGCCTGACCCGAACCGCGACCGGCCGCCCCGAGGTCGTCACCCGCGGGGCGTCGCCCGCGCGTGCCGCCTGGATCGAGCGCGCGACGAGCGCCGACCACAAGTCGGTCGCGCTGCTCTACGTCGGCGCCGCGCTCGCCCTTGCCACCGCCGCCGCGGTCGAGCTGGCGCTGATGCGGCTGCAGCTGATCGTCCCGGAGAGCGGGATCATCGGCCCGGAGATCTTCAATCGGCTGCTGACCGTCGGCGGGACGACGGCCGTGCTGCTGTTCGCCGTCCCGCTCGCGCTCGGCCTGATCGGTTATGTCGTCCCGCTCCAGATCGGGGCCCGCGGGGTTGCGCTGCCGCGACTGAACCTGCTCGGCGCCTGGCTCTACATCGTCGGCGCGCTGACGATCTATGCCAGCTTCCTCTACACCCCGCCCGGGATCGGGGCGGCCGGGCTGCCGCCGCTGAGCGAGACCGCGTTCTCCCCCGACAGCGGGACCGATGCCTGGATCGCCGGGACGGCGCTGGCGATCTCCGGGTTCGTTCTGTCTGCGATCAACCTCGTCGCTACGGTCGCGAGGATGCGTGCGCCGGGCTTCGCCTGGCGGCGGGTGCCGCCGTTCGCCTGGGCCGGGTTCCTCAGCGGCCTCGTTCTGCTCGTCGTCGGCCCGGCGATGCTCGGGGCGCTCGCGATGCTGTTCATCGACCGCAACTTCGACGGCGTCTTCTTCTCCGCCGGCGCCGGCGGGGCACCGCTGCTCTACCAGCACCTCGCCGGGATCTTCTCCGCCGGCGTCTTCGCCGTCATCCTCCTCTTCGCCGCCGCCGTTATCTCCGAGATCCTCCCCAGCTTCGCCCGCAAGCCGCTGTTCAGCCACCGCGCGACGATCGGGGCGCTGGTCACGATCGCGATCCTCACCCCGCTCGCGTGGATGCAGGGGATGTACGGGGCGCCGCTCGGCCCGGGCTGGACCACCGCCGCGATGGTGATCGCGCTCGCGCTCGTCGTCCCGATCGGCACACTGTTCGCGATCTGGATCGCGACGATCTGGCAGGGGGCGCTGCGGTTCCGCGCCGCCCAGGCCTACGCGCTGGCGGCGATCAGCACCCTCGCCTTCGGGCTCGCGCTCGAGCTCGCGCTGTCGGTGATCCCGGTCGGTTGGATGCTCGACGGCACCACCTTCCAGCTCGCCGCAAGCACCTACGTCCTCGTCGGCGCGGTGGTCTTGGGAGGGTTTGCCGCCCTGCACTACTGGTTCGGCAAGCTTTGCGGCCGGACCCTCGGCGAAGGCCTCGGCAAGGCCGCCCTCGCCGTAATCCTCGTCGGCGTCCACCTCTACGCGCTGCCGCTGCTGATGGCGGGTGTCGCCGGCCAGCCCGCGGAGGCGTTCCAGTACTTCGAGGGTGCCGGCCTCGGCGGCTACAACCTCGTCGCCTCGATCGGCGCCTTCATCCTCACGATCGGCATCTTCGTCGCGCTCGCGAACGTCGCCTGGAGCTACGGCAACGGGCGCCGCGCTCTCCACGACCCGTGGGGTGGGTCGACGCTCGAGTGGTTCGCGCTCTCGCCGCCGCCGCCGCATAACTTCGACATCGTTCCCGACGTCCGCAGCGCCGAGCCGATGCGCGATATCAGGGAGGCGTTGCGCGCGCGCGAGGAGGCCCCCGAGGCGCCCCGACCGCGGGAGCCGATCGCCGCCCCGGTCGGCGCGCAGCGCGGCGAGGCCGAGTCGAGCGAGCCGCCTGTAGCCTGAGGGTGATGCACCCGGTCGCCCCTCGTGGCGAGGCGGACGACGCGCGCCGCTATCGCCGTCTCGTCAGCGCGACGATCGTCGCCACCTTCGGCCTGATCGTTATCGGCGGCATCGTCAGGGTGAGCGACTCCGGACTCGGCTGCGGCCCGGCGGGGAGCGGCACCCACGGCTGGCCGCTGTGCGAGGGCGGGGTGATCCCGCCGGCGACCGCCGAGTCGCTGATCGAGTTCAGCCACCGGGTGGCCGCCGGGATCGTCGCGCTGATGGTCCTCGGGTTGATCTGGATCGCCGTCCGCAGACTCCGCGAGCGGACCTGGATCGTCCGCGGCTCGATCGCCGCCGGGGTGCTCGTCGTCGTCCAGGCGCTGCTCGGCGGGCTGACGGTCGAGCGCGGGCTCGAGGACGAGCTCGTCGCCGCTCACCTCGGCCTCGCGATGCTGCTGATCGGGCTGCTCATCGTGCTCCGGCGGCGAACCGACCCCGAGCCGGTCGCTGCCGGTCCGGCGTCCGAGCCCGCTCGGCCCGGCGCCGGGCGCCTGCGGACGCTCGCGGTCGTCGCCTCGGCGCTGCTCCTGGCGACGATCGTCGCCGGCGGCTACGTCGCCGGCACCGAGCGGATGGGGACGCCGGAAGCACCGATCGCGGGCGCCCACATGGCCTGCGGCGGTGAGTTCCCGACCTGCCTCGGAAGCTTCATGCCGTTCGGCACCTCGCACCTGGTCGACATCCATCTCATGCACCGGCTGTTCATGTACCTGGCCTCGATCGCGGTGATCGCGATGGTCGCCGTCGCGCTTGTCCAGGGCGGGCGCAGCCGCGCGTTCCCGCTCGCGGGGGCGCTGCTCGTCGCCCAGATCGCGCTCGGCGCGGCGAACGTATGGGCCGGCGTCGACGCGGGCTGGATCCTCGCCCACCTGATCGTCGGCACGCTGCTCTGGAGCACCGCCGTCTACGCGACAGCGACGCTCGTCCCGGCGCCCGAGCCCACCCGGTCGCCCGCCCCCAGACGCCGGCCCTCGACCGAGACAGCGGCAGCCTGATGGAGAGCGCGACCACCAGCCCGGTCGAGCGCCGCCGGCGCGCCGAGGCGCTCGCGCGGGCCGGGAGCGATTCGCTCGGACGCACGCTGCGCGACTACATCGCGCTGACGAAGCCGCGGATCATCGCCCTGCTGCTGCTGACGACGGTGACGACGATGATCGTCGCTAATCCCTCCGGCCTCGGGCTCGCCGTGGTCCTGTGGACGATGCTCGGCGGCTACCTCGCCGCCGGCGGCGCCGGGGCGATCAACCACTACATCGACCGCGATCGCGACGCGGGGATGGCGCGGACGCGGGGCCGACCGCTCGTCGCCGGGCGGATCGAGCCGGTCCACGGGCTCGTCTTCGGCATCGTGCTCGGGACCGCGGCGACGATCCAGCTCGCGATCACGGTCAACGTCCTCGCGGCCGCGCTCGCGCTCTGCGGCCTGCTCGGCTACGTCTTCGTCTACACGGTCTGGCTGAAGCCGCTGACGCCGCAGAACATCGTCATCGGCGGCGCCGCCGGCGCGGTCCCGCCGCTGGTCGGCTGGGCGGCGGCGACCGGCTCGCTCGCGGTCGAGGCGCTGTACCCGTTCACGATCGTCTTCCTCTGGACGCCGCCGCACTTCTGGGCGCTCTCGCTGCTGATCAAGGACGACTACGCTCGGATCGGGGTGCCGATGCTTCCGGTGGCGAAGGGGGAGCGGGCGACGCGGCGCCAGATCGTCGCCTACAGCGTCGCGCTCGTCGCCTTCACCCTCGTCCCCGTCCTCACCGGCTTCCTCGGCGCGCTCTACGCCGCCGCGGCGGCGGTGCTCGGCGCCGCGTTCGTCTGGCTCGCGGTCGAGCTGCTGCGCCGGGCCGAGCGCCGGATCGCGCTGCGCCTCTACCTCTCCTCGCTCGCCTACCTCGCGCTGCTGTTCTGCGCGATGGCCGCCGACCGCGTGCTCGCGGTCTGATAGAACAGCTCCGTGGATCGCGAGCGCGCCCAGAGGAACCTCAACGCCGGGCTGCTGGCAGCCTCGCTGGCCCTGGCCTCGTTCGCGATCACCTTCGTCATCGCGATCATCTACATCGGGCTGTGAGCGCGGAGCCAGGACAAAGGAGAGATGGTGCCCGGGCGAAGCGCGATCCGGGGACTGTGAGCGCGGAGCCAGGACACGGGAGAGTGACTCGGGGGCGAACCGCGATCCGGGGACTATGAGCGCGGAGCGGCGGATCACCGAGCCGACCGAGCTGGTCTACCTCCCTGCGCCCTCGTGGCTGCCGGCGCTGCTCGCCGCAGGCCTCGCCGGCGTGATCGTCAGCATGTTCACCTGGTGGCCCTACGGCGTCGTCGGCGCGGTCGTCGCCCTCGTCGCCGCGGGACTGTGGATCCGCGACGCTCGCCGTGATTTCGCCCGGCTCCCGCGCCGGCAGCGCACGAGCTCGGCCCCGATCCCCCCGACGCTGCTCGAACGGCGCCCGGCGCGGCGCTAAGCCGCGGTCGGCTCGCTCTCGGGCGGGGTCATCCCCGACGTCGCCCCGTCGGAGGTCCAGACGCGGACGATGTCGCGCATCGAGAGCACCCCGACGAGCGCTCCGCGCTCGATCACTACCAGGTGGCGGACGTGGCGGTGCGCCATCTCGATCGCGGCGCGCTCGAGGCTCCAGTCGGGGGCGGCGGCGATCACCGTGTCGGGCATGTGGTCGGCGACCCGCTCTGAGTCGGGGTCCTCGCCGCGGCCGATCGAGTTGAGGATGTCGCGCTCGGAGATCATCCGCGGCCCCGGGGTCTCGTCGTCGAGGACCACCGCCACTCCGACCCCCTTCTCGGTCATCCGGCGGGCCGCCTCGCGCAGGGTGTGCCCGGGGCCGATCGTCAGCACCACGCTCGACATCCCCTCGCGAACCTCCATCAGCCCAAGCTCCAATGCTCCTCGCCGGGCCCCGAGGCGGCGGTCACCCCCTCCGCGGACCCGTTTGTGCAGATCGCCTCGAACCGTATCCAATCGCGCGGCGATTGCCAAGCGAGACCCGAAAGCCACCGGGCCGCCCGGGCGTGGCGGCAGATAGGATTCCCGCCGTGTCCACGCGCTCATTCCCCGTGATCGCCGGGCGGGCTCGGAAGGCGGCGGTCCTCGTCGTCGCGGCCGCCGGCCTCGCGATGGCGTCCGGCTGCGGCCTCGGATCCGAGGCCGACACCGAGCGCGGTCGAGCGCTGTTCACGCAGCACTGCGGCGCCTGCCACACGCTCGCCGAGGCGGGCACGAGCTCGGCCGTCGGCCCGAATCTCGACGCCGCGTTCACCGACGCCCGCTCGAGCGGGATGACCGACTCGACGATCGCCGACACGACTCGCAACCAGATCGCGAATCCGCGGCTGATCCGGGACGAGGAGCCGGGACGCAACCAGGTGTTCATGCCGGCCGACCTCGTCACCGGACAGGATGCCGAGGACGTCTCCGCCTACGTCGGCAGCGTCGCCGGCATCCCGGGCATCGAGCCCCCCGACGTCCCCGTCGAGCAGCTCTTCGTCGAGCGCTGCGGCGCCTGTCACACCCTCGCGGCCGCGGGCACCCAGTCCGACGTCGGCCCCGATCTCGACGAGGTCCTGCCCGGGCAGGACGAGCAGCAGGTCGAGCGCTCGATCGTCGATCCGAACGCCGAGATCACGCAGGGCTTCCAGGCAGGGGTGATGCCGGAGAACTTCGAGGAGCTGCTCGGCCAAGACCAGATCATGGAGCTGGTCCAGTTCCTGCTCGACAACGCCGGGCAGGGCGGCTGAGCGCAGCCGCACCGCCGTCCGGGACAGGCCGCTCTAAGCCGCCGCGCGGTCGCCCTCGGCCTCGAGGTCGACGACGACGTGGGTGATCGGGAGCGGGATGTCGCGGCGGGCGCGGGCGACGACACCGCGCTCGAGCCACTTCGAGCGCTCGGGCGGGTGGGTCGAGATGATCACCTCATCGGCGGGGAACTCGCGCAGCGCGTCCTCGATCGCCGTGTTCGGGTCGTGGTGGTCGCCGACTTCGCCCCGCGCCGCGAGGCCGGCGGCGGTCATCGTCGCGAGCGCCTGGTCGAGGCGGGCGCGAGCTTCGGCGAGGGCGCCGTCGACGTCGTGGGCCAGGTACTCGAGCCGCGACGAGGTCAGCGCCGGGACGACGACGAGGATCTCGCTCTCGCGCCCCTTGCAGCGATTCTTGACCTCCTCGAGCAACGCCTTGCCGCCGACCGTCTCGTTGGCGACGACGAGCACCCGCCAGGTCGCGTCGGAGTCCGTGGCCACCTCCGTCCGCCGCGGCAGCGACCCGCGCGACCCGCGCAGCGCCAGCCCGATGCCGACCCCGACCTCGGCGGCGAGGAGGATCGCCCCGTAGAGAGGCTCGGTGATCAGGGCGAGGGCGATGACCGCGGCGCACCCGAGGCCGATGATCACCACCAGCCGGAACATCTCCGCCTCCGAACGAAGCGGGTTGTGCATGCTTGGCCTCCTGTCGTCGCGGGCCGTGCCGCCGCCCGGACGTTACTCCGAGCCGCGGGCGGACGCAAGCTCAGCGGCCGCGCTTCGGCTCCCAGAGCGCGATTTCGCCGCATCCGGGGGCGCGGACGACGCTCCTCCACCCGCCCGGCCCCTCGCGCGGCTCGAGCAGCATCTCGGCGCCGAGGCGGCGCGCGTGCCGGGTCGCGGCGACGATGTCGGCGACCTCGGCGTAGGGCAGCCAGAGCGCGCGCTCGGTGCCGCATTCGACCACCCCGCCGCCCACCGATCCCAGCTCGAGGCTGACGTAGGCGCCGGCATCGTGGCGAAGCTCGTGCGAGCGCCAGCCGAGCAACTCCGAGTAGAACGCTCGCGCGCCCGCGCCGTCGGCGGTGTGGAGCTCGAGATGGACGACCGGCATCGGGCCGCGGCCGGGCTTCGGCGGCTCGCGGCGCGGCGCGCCGTCGCGGGGCTCGGTCACCTCGATCTCCTCATCGGTTGCCCCTACGACCGCGGCGGGCTCGGAAAATCATCGTGGCCGCCCGTGGCTCCTCGAGCGCGGCGGCGGGGACGCTGGCGCCGGGCGCGCAGGTGCGCGACCCCGTTGTCGCCGTAGGAAGCGACGTAGACGTCGCGTCCGCGGCCGGCGAGCTCGACCTGGTAGGCGTCCTTGACCGCCCGAGCGCGCCGCAGCGGGTTCTCCGACGGATCAGCCGAACTTGGTAGAGGGCCGTTGCTGGCGGGCGCCGTCGACGTAGAGGTCGACCTTCTCGTTGTAGAAGCTGATCAGCCCGGTGATCCGCTGACTCTCCGGCAGCGGGGCAGGATACGACCACGCGAGGTCCTCGTGGATATCCTCGCCGGTTCGCACCGACCAGTGCTCGGCCTGGCCCTTGTACGGACAGTGGGTCACGGTATCGCTGGGGACCAGCAGATCCATGCGTACGTGCGCCTTGGGAAGGTAGTAGCGGACCGGCAGGCCGGTTTCGAACAAGAGCCGCGGGCTGGCCGACTCGGCGATCGTCAGCCCGTCGACCTCCACCCGCACGTGCCGCGAGCTCGGGAGGATGTCGATGCGGGTGTAGGGGTTGCGCGGGTGGGTGAATACCTCCTCGTCCTCCTCGAACCACGCATCCATGGCGTCCCACTCGAGCCGGATCAGGTCGCGGAGCTCCTCGATCGGTGACTCCGTATAGCGCAGGGCAGCGCCGGACGCCCGCGTGCGCCCTGCTTTGACCGTGAACAGCTGCCCGTCGCCCCGGCTCGGCGAATGCGCGATCGCTCGCTCCTCCACGAGCAGCTCGCTCCGCACGTCCGCGACCGGGAAGTAGTAGGTCGGGTAGTAGGGGACCTCCCAGACCAGGGTCGGACGGGTGGTGTCGGCCACCACCTCGCCGTCCAGGTAGGCCCGGACTCGCTTCGCCCCGCTCTCGATCCGCACGCGGTCGAGGGTCTTGCCAGTGGTCGCTGCCACGGTCCCCGTGCTGCCCTTCGCCATGCGCCTTTGATACCCCTCGGGCGGAGAAAGATTCGCCAGCAGCCGGCTGCACCTGTCACCGTGCGAGAGCCGAATCGAAACGCCGCTGTCGGGGTCGGATCGATATGTGGAGAACCCTGATCGCCGGCTCCGCTGCCGCTCTCGTCCTGACTGCCGTCCTTGTCATCGCGGTAAGGGCCGGTGGCGACGACGGCGATGGTTCGATCGACGTTCCTTTCAGCACCAGCGGCTGGGAGACCGACTTTCAGAACGCGACCGTGCCGCTCGACGAGTTCCTGAGCGGCGGGCCGCCCAAGGACGGCATCCCCTCGATCGACGATCCGAACTTCGTCTCCACCGAGGAGGCCGAGGACTTCCTCGCCGACCGCGAGCCGGTGGCGGTCGTCGAGGTGGGCGGCGAGGTTCGGGCCTACCCGCTCCAGATCCTCACCTGGCACGAGATCGTCAACGACGAGATCGGCGGCGAGGCGGTCGCCGTCACCTACTGTCCGCTCTGCAACTCGACCGTCGCCTTCAGCCGCGAGCTGGACGGCGAGCCGGTCGAGTTCGGCACCACGGGGATGCTGCGCAAGTCCGACCTGGTGA
>DATHVI010000037.1:0-14983 GCA_035461385.1 Solirubrobacterales bacterium | reverse complement strand
TGCCGAGCCAGCGCCGGCAGCCGAACGGCTCCGAGACCTCGATCCCCATCACCACCGCGAGCTTGCCCCGGTTGATCACCCGCCGCGCCTCGTAGGGGTCGGTGACGATCCGGAACCAGCCCTTCCCCGGGCCGCCGCTCTGGGCGTCGATGTAGTCCTCGAGCTGGTGGATTCGGTCGATCTGGAGCAGCACGCTGCGCATCTCGTCGCAGCTGTTCTGCTTGTACGGGTAGAGCTCGCAGAGGACGCGGTTCTCGACCATCAGGTTGACGTAGAGCCGCAGCCCCGACCGCCAGGCGCGCTCGAGCCACCTCCAGTACGACTGCTCGTGGGTCAGCGAGCTCGGGTCGGGCCAGTCGCTGAACGTCGGCCAGCCGGTCGGGTCGTGGCAGCGGGCGGGGTTGCCGTAGAGGACGTTCTCGAGCACCGCCGCGCAGCCGTTCGCGACCCGTGGTCGGGGCAGTCGACGAGCGCGTACGGGGCGCCGAACCGGTGCCACGGGCGCCCGCAGTGGGCCCGGCCGCCGAGGAACTCGAACGCCATCTGGTGCATGTGGCCCTCGAAGAAGCCCGAGACCTCGCCGAACCGGGGCTCGCCGGTGAACGGCTCGCCGCTGACGTTGACCTCGACCTCGGGGTACGAGGCGCAGCCGGAGGCGGGCTCGAAGCTGAACCGGCCGCCGGCCCCGGCGCTCCCCGCCGGGACGCTGACGAGCTCGCCGCCGTCCCTCGCGGCGAGCTGGCGGCCGTTGAAGCCGCTCGAGATCGTGAATCCGCCATCGGCCTCCTCGACAGTGAGGTCGGTCGCGTTCGAGGGCTCCCCGGCCGACGGCGCCGCTGCCGGCGCGACCGCCAGGAACCGTTCGGCGCGCTCGTAGAGGAGGTAGCGCCCGAGGGCGGTCGCCTGCATCCGGAACCGCTCCGCGTCGGCCGCGGACTCGGCCGACGCGCGGTAGCCGCCGCCGTCGCGGACGGCGAACCGCCCCGCCGCCTCCGAGCGCAGCGCGTAGCAGCCGCCGGCGAGCGAGTAGCGCGTGATCTCCGCTCCCGCCCGCGCGCCGGCGACGCCGCCGGGGCCGGCGAGCGCCGGGCCGGCGAGCGCGCAGGCGATCGCGATCGCCCCGAGACCGAACCGCCGGCGGCGGCGGTCGCACGCCGTGCCTCTCGTCCCCATAACCCGAGGCCGAACATACCTCGCCCGCTCGCCGCAGGCGCCGGTTCCCCGCCGGGCTCGGCGAAGCGTCAGCGCTCGTCGACTTCGCCGATCACGATCGCGCGCCCGGCCCGCATGCCGAAGGCGAACAGGCCGACGGCGACGGCGACCAGCATCACCAGCACCGGGACCCAGGACGAGGTCGCGTCGTGGATCAGCCCGGCGAGCACCGGGCCGGTGGCGGCGAGCGTGTAGCCGACGCCCTGGGCCATGCCGGAGAGCTCGGAGGCCTGGTGGGCGTCGCGGCTTCGGAGGACGAAGAACATCAGCGCCAGCGACATCCCGGCCCCCTGACCGAGCCCCAGCAGCACGACCCAGAGCACGACCGTCCCGGTGCCGGCGGCGAGCAGGCCGATCGCGCCGGCGATCGCGAGCGCGCTCATCACCCCGACGAGCTGCCGCTGGTCGGCGGCGAGCTCGGCGATCCGCGGGAAGACGAGCATCGAGACCACGATGCTGATCTGGAGCACGAACAGCATCAGCCCGGCGCGGGCCTCGACCAGGCCGGCGTCGATCAGGATCGTCGGCAGCCAGGCGATCGTGACGTAGAAGCCGAGCGCCTGGACGGCGAAGAACAGCGTCACCTCCCACCCGACGCGCGACCGCCAGGCGTCGCCCGGGGCCGCGACCGGCTCTGGGACATCACGGCCGCCGCCGCCGACGGCGAGCTGGGGCGCCCAGGCGACGGCGGCGATCAGCGCCGGCACGGCCCAGATCGCGAGCGCACCGCGCCAGCCGAGCGCGGTGCCATCGGCGAGCGGGACGGCGACCCCGGAGCCGATCGCCCCGAACCCGCCGAGGAGGCTCGAATACAGCGCCGTCATCGCCCCGAGGCGGCGCGGGAAGTCGCGCTTCACGAGCGCCGGGAGGAGCACGTTGGCGACCGCGATCCCGATCCCGAGCACGATCGTCCCCGCGAACAGCGGCGCGATCCCCGGCACCGCCCGGACCCCGATCCCGCCGGCGAGGATCAGCAGGCTGGCGAGCATCGCCGCCTCGAGCCCGAAGCGGCGCCCGACCAGCGACGCGAGGACTGCGAACAGGCCGAAGGCGAGCACCGGCAGCGTCGTCAGCAGGCCGGCGACCGCGGCGGAGATCCCGGTGTCGAGTCGGATCTGCTCGACCAGCGGGCCGACCGAGGTGATCGCCGGCCGCAGGTTGGCGCCGATCAGGACGATTCCGGCGATCAGCAGCACCCCGCGCACCCGCGGGTGCCGCACGGCCGCGACCAGGGCATTGCCGGTGTCTGCGCGCACGGCAGCGAAGGCTTCCACACAATGGCGACTCCACCGATCGACGACGGAGACGCAGATGTCCTACCGCAGGCTCGACGCCGACAAGGCTCGCTGGCGCCCCTCGAACATGATGGGCGTGCTGAACACCGACCTCGGCGGCCAGCTCGAGGCGAGCCAGCTCGCCGCGCGGCTTTGGCGGCTCGAGCCGCGCCAGTCTTCGACCCGCCACCGGCACCGTCGCCAGGAGGAGCTTTACCTGCTGCTCGAGGGCACCGGCCGGATCCGGGTCGACGGCGAGCTGCTCACCCTCGGCCCGCGCGACGCGGTACTGGTCGAGCCCGAGTCGCTGCGCCAGGTGTTCAACGACACCGACGCCGACCAGCTCTGGCTGATCGTCGGCGCGCCGCGAGAGCTCGCGAGCACGCTCGAGATGACCGACGAGGACCTGCGGTTCCTCTATCCCGACGGCCCGAAGGCGCTGCCGCCGGAGCTCGGGGACTAGGGGGCCGATGCGTTAGCTCTCGGTCGGGAGGAGGCCGCGCAGGCGACCCTGCGCGGCCTCCATCCGGGAGCCTTCGATTGCCAGGCCGGGATCGAGAAGGCCCTGGAGGAGGAGGCCCGTGAACATCGAGTGGATGAGGCCGGCGGCATCCTCCGCGGCCTGATCGCCGCCCAGCCCGAGCACGGCCGCGAGCGTCGGCCGCGTTCGCCGAAAGCCCTCCGCGAGCAGCTCACGGACCCGGTGGTCGTGCTGGGCTCTGGCGAGCGCGCCGGCGAAGTTCCTCGCCAGCCCGGCGTGGTCTCGCCGCGTCGCGTCGATCACCTCGCCGGCGCGTCGCAGGCGCGCCTCGGGGTCGCTTGAGGCGAGCCGGTCGAGCGCCGCCGCGACCTCCCCCAGCCACCGGTCGAGCCCCTCGATCACCGCCTCGGTGATCAGCTCCTCCTTGGAGCCGAAGTGGTAGCCGATCGACGCCAGGTTGGCCCCCGACTCGGCGGCGATCGCGCGCGCGGTGACACGCTCGAGGGGGAGCCGCTCGAGGCAGCGAAGCGCGCCCTCGACGAGGCGGCCGCGGTTACTCGGTTGCGGGCTCACGATCCGAAGCTCCTCCGGCGTCCCGCCGCAATCTATACATTCGTATAGATTAACCGCGAGCCCGGACCGAACCGAGGAGGTCTCATGGTCGCCGCGACTGTCATCTCATCCATCGTCCTCGCGTCGCTGCTCGCCTTCGCGGCGCTGCGGAAGCTCAGCCACCGCCCGGAGGTCGTCCGCGAGTATCGGCGGGTCGGCGTTCCCGAGCGCCGGCTCGACCGGCTCGCGGCGATCCTCCTCGCCGGCGCCGCCGGGCTGCTCGGCGGGCTCGCCTGGGCGCCGCTCGGGCTCGCTGCGGCGGCGGGCGTCGTCGTCTATTTCCTGCTCGCGATCGCCGCCCACTTCCGGTTCGGCGACCTCGCGCACGTCGCCACCCCGGTGGCGATCGAGCTGCTCGCCGTCGCGACCCTGGCGTTGCGGGCGGTGACGTGAGCCGGTCGCGACCGGCTAACGCCCACCGGCCCTCGCCGCGGGGTACGCCGCGCCTCGACCTCGGGTTGCTCCGGGTCGGGTGCTCGAGCTGATCGGGCGGCTGAGCGGCGCGACCGCGGTCGCGCTACTTCCCGATCAGGAGCTGCGGCTCGACCTGGCCCGAGTCGTCGAGCGCGGCGCTGACCGTGTAGATGCCCTGCGCCGGGATCTCGACGGTGCCGACGAGCGCCCGGCTCCAGCCGCTGCCGGTCGAGAGCGACGCCCCCATCCCCCGGAAGCCGGGACCACGGATCTCGAGCTCCTCGCCCACCGGCGAGGTCACCGACACCCGCAAGCCGCTCGGAAACCCGAAGTCGATGCTGTCGTTCCTGCGCGACGCGCGGTAGGACTCCTGGTAGGTCAGCTTGAGCCTGCCGGCCGGGACCGTGACGCTCGCCTCGCCGGGGACGGCGAGCGCCCCGTATTCGTCGGCGCTACGCCGCGACGCGAAGACGCGGTAGAGGACGTAGGCGTCGATCGCCAGGAAGAGCACGACGCCGACGACGATCAGGGTGATGAGCATCGGTCCGGACGATATCCGCGCCCCCGGCGGACGTAGGATCGGCGCCGCGATGACTTCCGCCGCCGCTGACGGCCCTGCCGGGCGATGAGCGGAGCCGAACGCGCCCGAGGACGATCAACACTGCGAGCGCGCCGGGACGATCGAGCCGGGCTCGTTCGAGGTTCGCCTTTGCGCCGCCCGATCCGCGCTCAGCCGGTGCGGATCCCGGCGATGTCGTAGGCGACGTTCACCGCCTCGTCGGCGCCGGCGTTCGGCCGCCAGCCGCCCGAGAACCACCTCCCGTCCTCGCCGAGCCGACCGGTGAACGTCGCGCCGAGCGGGCCGTGCGAGACGGCGATCGTGATCGCCCCGTTGCGCACGTCCCACTCGCAGGGCAGCGGGTCCGGCGACCGGTTCGAGAACAGCTGCGATTTGAAGCGACCCGTCGCCCGGTCGTAGCCGATCAGCTCCTCGCTCTCGACCTTCACCGCCGCCGCGAAGTCGAGCGTCACCCGCTGACGAAGGAAGAACCCGCCGGGCAGCCACTCCGAGCTTGCCGCGCCGACGATGTCGTCGTGGTCGGCGCCGACCGTCCGCCCCTTGAGGATCCAGCTTCCGACCAGGAAGTCGAGCCGCCGGAGCGCGGGATCGGGCCGGGGTGCCGGTGGGGGCGCGTGCGCCCGGGCCGTCGCTTCCGCTCTCAGTGCTGTCGCTGCGGTCATCCCTTCCTCCTGTTCGCCTACGTTGTTGCCGCGCCTCCGCCGGCAGCTCGGCGGCGCCCTTTTTCGAAGGGTCACTGCTCCTGAAACGAACCGAGAGGCGCCAAACGGACCGTCGCGCTCGATTTGATACTCATGGGGGGTATCGGCGCCACCGTACCATACCCCTGGTGGGTATGCAAAGCCAGCCCCGCCGGGACGAGCGGTAGGGCTCGACAGCCCGAGGAGCGGCAGCTCAGCTGGCGCGCTCGTAGATCATCACCGCGACACCCTCGCCGACGACCTTCGACTCCCTGAGGCGCAAGTTGCGCCGCTCCGGCGTCTCCTCGAAGGCCCGCTTCCCCGTCCCGAGGATGACCGGAAAGACCATCAGGTTGATCTGGTCGACGAGGTCGCTTGCGATCAGCTCCTGGACGAGCCGGTGACTGCCTGGGACCTGGAGGGTGCCGTCGAATTCCTGCTTCAGCTCGCGCACCTGAGCCGTCGCGTCGCCGCTGCCGAGGACGGTGGTGTTGTTCCACTCCGGCTCGGAGAGCGTCGTCGAGACGACGAACTTCGGCATCGAGTTGAACTTGTCGGCGAACTCCCCCTCCCGCTGGGGCCAGGCGCCGGCGAAGCTCTCGTAGGTCCGCTTGCCGATCAGCAGGCCGTCCGCCTGCCTCGTCTCCTCGAGCTTGAACTCGTTCCCGTCCTCCCCGCGGTCGAACTCGAAGGTCCAGCCCGGGTACTTGAATCCGGGCTCGCCGCCGGGCGCCTCCATCACGCCGTCGAGCGACACGAACTCGGTGACAACGATCTCGGATGGCATCTGGCGGTCTCCTTCGCTCGGGTTCGATCGGCCGGGCGGCTCGTGCCCGGGTGCTCAAGGTCTCGAGGGTAAGACCGGATCCGATCGAGCAAGTCATCGCCCCCCAGTGCGAACTGCTCAGCGGGTGGGAGGGGCGCGCGGCGCGGCTACCCCCCGGGGGTATGCTAGAATCCCCGCGGAGTACCCCCAAGGAGTATCGAAAGGAGGCCCCGTTGACCGAGACCACGACCCGCACCTACACCGTCCACGGCATGACCTGCGACCACTGCGCCGCCGCGGTCGACGCGGAGGTCGGCGAGGTCGCGGGCGTCGCCGCCGCCGCGATCGACCTCGCGAGCGGGAGGCTCGAGGTGGTCGGCGCGGGGATCAGCGACGAGGACGTCCGCGCCGCGGTCGAGGAGGCCGGCTACGAGCTGGCCGCGTCCTGATGGGCGTTCCGGCCCGGATCGGCGGCTTCGCGATCGGCCTCGTCGCCCTGTTCGCCCTCGCCGCCCTGGCGGGGGCGAAGGTCGACCCGAGCGTCGACGAACAGTCGAGCACGCACCCGGAGGAGCCAGTGGGGATGAATGAGCACACGACGAGCACCGCGACGCAGGCCTCGCCTCCCGGACTCGCCGTCGCCGCAGGCGGCTATCGCCTCGTGCCGGAGCGAACGAGGCTCGAGCCCGGAGCCGGCGAGCGGCTTCGCTTCCGGATCGTCGACTCGGCGGGCGAGGTGGTCGACGAGTTCGACCTCGAGCACGAGCGACGCATGCACCTGATCCTCGTCCGCCGCGACTTCGCCGGCTTCCAGCACCTGCACCCCGAGCAGCGCGAGGACGGCAGCTGGGTCGCGAACGCCGATCTGCGCGCCGGCGGCGTCTACCGGGCCTTCGCCGACTTCTCGACCGCCGGCACGTCGCTCACCCTCGCGACCGACATCTTCGTTGCCGGCGCGTTCGAGCCGCAGCCGCTCCCGGCGCCCGCCGCGACCGACGCGATCGGCGACGGTTACGAGGTCTCGATCGACTCGGCGACCCCGGCGAGCGGCGCCGTGACCCCGGTCCGGTTCACCGTCAACCGCAACGGCCGCGAGATCGACTCGGTCGAGCCCTACCTCGGCGCCGACGGCCACCTGGTCGCGCTCCGCGAGCACGACCAGGCGTTCCTCCACACCCACCCGGAGGGCGAGCCGGGCGGTCCGGGCCCGATCGCGTTCGGGGTCGAGTACCCGACCGCGGGGCGCTACCGCCTGTTCCTGCAGTTCCGGCACCGGGGCGAGGTCCGGACCGCCGCGTTCACCCAGGAGGTCGGCGCGCCCGCCGCCGGCGAGGAGACCCGAGATGGCGACCACTGAGCGCGACCGGCTCGATCTCCCCGTCCAGGGCATGACCTGCGCCTCGTGCGCGAACCGGGTCGAGCGCAAGCTCAACAAGCTCGACGGGGTCGCGGCGACGGTCAACTTCGCGACCGAGCAGGCCTCGGTGAGCTTCGACCCGGCGCGGGTCGAGCCCGCGGCGCTGGTCGGCGCCGTCGAGTCCGCCGGCTACTCCGCGACCCTCCCGGAGCCGCCGAGCGCGGAGGTCGAGGACGCCGCGGAGGACGACGAGGCCGAGCGCGAGCAGCGCGACCTCCGGGTGCGGCTGATCGGAGCGGCGCTGCTCTCGCTCCCCGTCCTGCTGATGGCGATGATCCCGCCGCTGCAGTTCGACTACTGGCAGTGGCTCAGCCTCCAGCTCGCGACGCCGGTCGTCCTCTGGGCGGGCTGGCCGTTCCACCGCGCCGCCTGGCAGAACCTCAAGCACGGCGCGGCGACGATGGACACGCTGATCTCGGTCGGCACGCTCGCCGCCTTCGGCTGGTCGATCGTCGCGCTCTTCTTCCTCGGCGCCGGCGAGCCGGGGATGGAGATGAGCTTCACGCTGATCCCCGAGCAGGGGGGCGGGATCGAGGAGGTCTACTTCGAGGTCGCCGCCGTCGTCACCACCTTCATCCTCGCCGGCCGCTACTTCGAGGCCCGGGCCAAGCGCCGCGCCGGGGCGGCGCTGCGGGCGTTGCTCGAGCTCGGCGCGAAGCGGGTCTCGATCCTCGACGAGGACGGGACCGAGCGCTCGATCGCGGTCGACGAGCTCGAGGGCGGGCAGCGGTTCCTGGTCCGGCCGGGCGAGAAGATCGCCACCGACGGCGAGGTCGTAGAGGGGCGCTCGGCCGTCGACCAGTCGCTGCTCACCGGCGAGTCGGTTCCGGTCGAGGTCGAGCCCGGGGACGAGGTCGCGGGGGCGACGATCAACGCCGGCGGCCGGCTCGTCGTCCGCGCGACCCGCGTCGGGTCCGACACCGCGCTCGCCCAGATCGCGCGCCTGGTGACCGAGGCACAGGCCGGCAAGGCGCCCGTCCAACGCCTCGCCGACCGCGTCTCCGCGGTCTTCGTCCCGATCGTGATCGCGCTCGCCGCGGCGACGCTGGGCTTCTGGCTCGGCGCCGACGCCTCGACCACCTACGCGTTCACCGCCGCCGTCGCGGTGCTGATCATCGCCTGCCCGTGCGCGCTCGGTCTCGCGACCCCGACGGCGCTCCTGGTCGGCACCGGCCGCGGGGCGCAGCTCGGCCTGCTGATCAAGGGGCCGGAGGTGCTCGAGTCGACGCGCCGGATCGACACGGTCGTGCTCGACAAGACCGGCACCGTGACCACCGGCAGGATGGCGCTCGAACGGGTCGCGGTAGCCGACGGCGTCGATCCCGACCGGGCGCTGCGCCTGATCGGCGCGATCGAGGACGCCTCCGAGCACCCGATCGCGGAGGCGATCGCCGCCGCGGCGCGGGAGCGCGTCGGCGCCCTGCCGGCGCCGGAGGGGTTCCAGAACCACGAGGGCCTCGGGGTCGAGGGGATGGTCGACGGCCACCTCGTCGTCGCCGGCCGGCCGAGCCTGCTCGAGGACTGGCGCTTCGCGATGCCCGACGCGCTCGCCGCGGCGATCGGCGAGGCCGAGAGCGCCGCGCAGACGACCGTCGTCGCCGGGTGGGACGGGGAGGTGAAGGCCGTCCTCGGCGTCGCCGACCGGGTCAAGGAGACCTCCGCCGAGGCGGTGCGACGGCTGCGCGAGCTCGGGCTTCGCCCCGTCCTCCTCACCGGCGACCGGCGCGCGACGGCCGAGCGCGTCGCCGCCTCGGTCGGTATCGACAAGGTGATCGCCGAGGTGCTGCCGGCCGACAAGTCCGACGTCGTCAAGCGGCTGCACGACGAGGGCCGCGTGGTGGCGATGGTCGGGGACGGCGTCAACGACGCCCCCGCCCTCGCCGAGGCCGACCTCGGGCTCGCGATCGGCACCGGGACCGATGTCGCGATCGAGGCCTCCGACCTGACCCTCGTCTCGGGCGACCTTCGCGCGGCCGCCGACGCGATCCGGCTCTCGCGCCGGACGCTGAGGACGATCCAGGGCAACCTGTTCTGGGCGTTCGCCTACAACGTCGCCGCGCTGCCGCTCGCCGCGGCCGGCTACCTCAACCCGCTCGTCGCCGGCGCGGCGATGGCGCTCTCGAGCGTGTTCGTGGTCAGCAACTCGCTGCGGCTGCGGAGGTTCACGACCGAGCGCGACGCGGCCGCGGGCTGAGCGGGGGCGTCAGGCGAGCGTCGTCCGGCCGTCGTCGTGGACGGTCCAGTTCGGGTTGTGGGCGACCTCCCACGGGTGGCCGTCGGGGTCGACGAAGACGCCCGAGTAGCCGCCCCAGAACGTCTCCGCGCCGGCGCGGCCGATCCGCGCCCCCGCCCGCTCGGCCTCGGCGAGGACCTCGTCGACCTGCTCGCGCGAGCGGACGTTGTAGGCGAGGGTGACGCCGCCCCAGCCGCCGGGATCCTCGACCTCGCTGTCGGCCGCGACCTTGCCGCGATCCCAGAGCGCGAAGATCATCCCCGGCAGCTGGAAGAAGGCGACGTGATCGGTCTCGTCGTCGACGCCTCCGTCGAGTCGCCAGCCGAGCGCCTCGTAGAACGCCTGCGCCCGCGACACGTCCGCCACGCCGAGGGTGATCAGGCTCAGTCGCTTCTCCACCATCGTCTCCTTTCGTCGTCCCGGGTCGATGCTCAGGGTCGCGACGGGCGTCAACGACCGCGGGCAAGCCGCGCCAGCAGCGGCAACGCTATCCGCTGAAGCGCCGGCGGCGGCGAGGTCATCACCGTCTCGTCGCGGAATCGCAGCGCGAACTGCGCGATCCAGGTCGCGCCGCGAAGGCTCGTCGGCAGGTTTCGAGCGTTGTAGAGCCCCTCCCGCGCGGCCCGCGCGCTCTCGGTCAGGAACTCCTCCAAGCGCCCCGCCGGCGTCACCCGCGTTCGCATCCGCGCGAGCCGACCGCTCTCGTTCCGAAGCTCGTGACGGACGTTCCGGGCGACGAGCACCGGGCCGTCGGCGGGGACGAGGTCGCGCCAGTTGCCGTCGAGCCTCACCCGCGCGGCGCCCTCGAGCGTCTCCCAGCGCTCCTCGAGCGACGGGTGAAAGTGCTCCGGCAGGTGGGCGCCGTCCTCGAGCCAGGTGTAGACCCAGAGCTCGGACCCCTGGCGCCGGAAGCTGTACGACACCTTGTGGATCGGATCCTCGACCGCGCCGCGCGCGCGAGCCAGGATCGCGTCCTCCGCCTCGACCTTGGGGGCCTTCGCGCCGGTCGCATCGCTGCTCATCTGGACCTCCTCGCGTTCGATCGCATCCACCATATCAGCTAAGTTACTAGTGAGTAACTATGGCTCCCACCACGCCGCGCAAACGGCTTCCGGTCCCCGAGCGCCGGGCCCTGATCGTCGAGGCGGCCGGTCGGCTGTTCGGCGAGCATGGCTACGAGGCGACGCGTCTCGACGAGATCGCCGCCGCCGCCGGCGTCACGAAGCCGATCGTCTACCGCCATTTCGGCTCGAAGCGCGAGCTCTATCTCGCCCTGCTCGATCGCCACCGCGACGACCTTGCCGGCTTCGTCGCGTCGATCCCAGCCACGGGGGCTTTGGACGAGCGACTGCGGTCGGTGCTCGATCTCTGGCTTGACTACGTCGAGCGGCGCTCCTACGCCTGGAAGCTGCTGTTCCGCGACACGAGCGGGGGCCCGGAAATTGCGGCGAGGCGTCGGCAGGTTCACGCCCGCGCGCGAGCGGTGCTCGCGGAAGTGATCCGCTCGCTGGCGGCAAGCCCGCCTCCGCGTCGCGAGGTCGAGCCGCTGGCCGAGCTCCTCAGCATGGGGATGGCGGCGCTCGTCCTCTGGTGGCTCGAGGACGCCGCGGTCTCGCGTCAGGCGGTCCTCGACGCGCTGACCACGACCTGGGTGAGGCTGCTGGCCTGAGCAGCGGCGAACCCGGTCAACTGCCTCGGCGGCCGCCGCGGTCAACCTCGGGGGAGACCGGCTCGGAAGCCAAACGCGCCGATTCCCGGCGGTTCTCGGAACTGGCCGGGTGTGAGCCGGGGCGCGATTGAACCCGCGACCTCCGGGTTATGAGCCGGAGAGCGCGGGCGGGCGGCGCAACGCGCGTTCGAGGTTGTCGAAGCACCTGCTCCACCCGCCCTCGTGCGAGCGGACCTCCTCTTCGCTCCAGAGGCCGTTATGGGTGAAGCTGACGGTCGTGCGGCCGTCGGACTCCTCGAACTCGATCTCGATCAGCGTCTGCCTCGTCGGTTCGCGGTCCCACGTCCAGGTGAACGCCAGCCTCCTCGGCGGGTCGATCTCCGTGTACTCGCCGCCGCCGCCGTACTCGGCGTCCTCGTGCGGATCTCGCATCACCACGCGCACGGCGCCGCCGACGCGCAGGTCAACCCGCGCCTCGGTCGTCTCCCAGTCGTGCTCGGCATGGAACCAGCGCCGCAGGACCTCCTCGCTGGTCCAGGCGTCGAACACCCTCCGGGCCGGGGCCTCGTAGGTGCGCTTCATCCGCAGCGTCGTCTTCGCGGTCATCTCCCGTTTCGGTCGGTGTGGCGAATGCGCCATTATCCAGCCGCGGACGGCGAGCAGCCCGGCGCTGCCCCCGAGCATCACCGGGAGCAGCGCCTCCTCGAGCGGCACACCTCCGATGTGCGCGATCACGCGCCGTCGCCGTACGCGTCGTGGTAGTTCCACCACTGATACGGCGGCGTCTGCGGGTAACCGTCCGGGGAGTCCTCCCACTCCTCCTGGCGCCCGAGCGCGGTGATGTCGAGATAGCTCCAGGTGCTGCCCATCGCCTCGTCGCCGCGGCTGTCGACGAAGTAGGTACGGAAGATCCGATCGCCCTCGCGGATGAAGGCGTTCGTCCCGTGCCATTCACGGACGTCGAAGTCCGAGTCGAAGTCGGAGTCGTCGGGGATCGTGTACCACGGGATGTGTCCCCACCCGTGGCGCTCCCTCAGGCCCTGGATCTCCGCCTGGGGTGCGCGCGAGGCAAACGCGAGCGTGGTGTCGCGAGCGTTCAGATGGGCCGGAGGCGCGACCTGGTCGGCGACGAATGAGCAGCCCACGCAGGCCCGCTCCGGGTACGACCCCCCTTCGGCGTAGGAGGTGACCTCGGGCCCGTAGAAGGCGCGGTAGACGATCAGCTGGCGGCGTCCCTCGAAGAGGTCGAGCAGGGTCGCCGGGCCGCCCGGCCCCTCGAAGCGGTACTCCTTCTCCACGGCCAGCCAGGGCATCCGCCGCCGCTCTGCTGCCAGCGCATCGCGGGCGCGGGTCAGCTCCTTCTCCTTTTCCAGCAGCTCCTCGCGGGCGCTCTCCCACTCCTGCCACGAGACGATCGGGGGTGTCTTCATTTCGGTCGTTCCTCCTTCAGGTAGTCGTCGACTGCGTCGAATAGGCGGCCCCACAGGGCGCGCTGGCGATCCATCCACTCGGCCGCTTCCCGCAGCGCATCGAGCTCGAGCGAGAGGCGGTGCGTCCGCCCCTCGACCGCGCGCGTGACGACGCCGGTCTCCTCGAGCACCCTCAGGTGCTTCGAGATCGCCGGCTTCGAGACGCCGAAGCCGCCGGTCGCCTCGGCAACGGTCGCTGGACCTGCCGCGAGGTTCTCGACGATGCCCCGGCGGATCGGATGCGCGAGCGCCCTGAACGGATCATTAACCATATAGTTAACTATTTTGGCACCCCGGCGCGGCGGACGCTTCCGGGGCCCTCGCGCGCCCCCGAGATGCGTGAACAAGATGCGGTCTTTGAGTGCCTTGACATGGCTCTCGAGCGTTCAACGAGAGCGTCGGGTCCCGACCAGTACCCGAGGCGGGTGCGGCAAACGGGCGGCGCCAACGCGAAACGCCCCGGAGCCGGCGCTTTGGCCGGGCGTCCGGGACGTTCGTGGCGGCCGGGGGCCCCGGGCCGGGGCCGGCCCGGGTCCCTCGCAGTCTCAGTCGACGGTGATCACGAACGGATCGCTGTGACCGGAGCGGTTCTGGCTCGAGTCGACCGCCTCGACAGTGAACAGGTGATCGCCGGGCCCGTAGGCTTCGGCGACGTCGGTCCAGAACTGGAAATCGTCCTGCGGCTTCGAGGTCGTGGAGATGTGGAAGTCGCCGTCCATGAAGACCTCGTAGCGCAGCTGTCCCGAGTTGTCGGTCGACCGGTCCCAGACGGCGAGGTCGCCCTCGACGCGGATGTTCTCGGGGACGGTCGGCGGCTCGTCCTCGATCGCGACCGAGACCGGCTCGCTCCAGTCGGACTCGTCGCCGGCCGCGTCGATCGCATTGACGCGGAACGAGTGCGTCGTGTTCGACGCGAGGCCGTGGACGCCCCAGCTCCACTGGCTGCTCGTCACCTCGACGTGGCGTTCGCCGCCGTTCACCTCGATCACGTAGCCGGGCGCGAAGAAGCCGACGTTGTCGTCGGCGAGGTCGCGGTTGAAGATCACCGAGGTCGCGGTCTTGCGCTGCAGCCGCAGCACGGGCGTCTCCGGCGGCTCGGTGTCGGCCGGCGTCGTGACCGTGACGGCGTTGCTCGGCTCCGACTCGGCGACTCCGTCGGGATGGTTGATGTAGCTCGTCCGCACGGCGACGTTGTAGGTCGTGTTCGGCTCGGCGTCGACCGTCGCCGTGGTCGCGAAGCCCCAGCCGATCTGGTTGTTGACGAAGGGGTTGTCGAGGTCGCGGACGCTGTAGCCGTAGAGGCCGCGCGTGTCGGCCGGCTCCGACCACTCGAGCGTGAAGCTCGTCGCCGTCACGTCCGTCACCTCGAGGTCGGTGGGGCCTGGCACCGTGCTCGCCGACGCCTGCGCCGGAGCGACCAGCGCGATCGTCAGCGCCGCCGCTCCGACGAGGCCTCGGACTACCTCCGTGGTCCTCATCCCGTTTCCTCCCAAGTCGTAGACGTCTCCACCGGCATATACGGCCGCCGGCCGGGAATGGATTGCCGCGATCTCGCGACCCGGTCGGGCAATCCATCGGCGGTCGCCGCCCGTAGTGCCTCATGTGGTCTGTTTCGGACGAGGCGTTGATAGCGGGGCTCGTCTCGGGCGACGCCGAGGCCGCGACCGCGTTCGTGCGGCGCTACCAGGCGCGCGTCTTCGGCCTCGCGCTGACGATGCTGGGAGAGCGGGAGATCGCCGAGGAGGTCGCCCAGGAGACGTTCCTGCGCGCCTGGCGCCACGCCGGCGCCTATGACCCGCGGCGAAGCGGCGTCGCCACGTGGCTGCTGTCGATCGCCCGCAACCTGGCGATCGACCGGCTGCGGATGAAGCGCACCGACCCGATCGACCCGGCGGAGCTCGGCGATCGCGGCGCGCCGCTGTGGGGCGCCGGCGACGCCGGGGAAGTCGGCGACGAGCTCGTCGACCTCCGCGACGCCGTCGCCTCGCTCCCCGTCGAGCAGCGGCGGGCGCTGCTGCTGGCGGCGATGTTCGGCTACACCGCCCGCGAGATCGGCGCGATCGAGGGCGCGCCGCTGGGGACGGCGAAGACCCGGATTCGCACCGCCCTGACCAAGGTCCGCTGCGCGCTCGGGGAGCCGGGGTCGTGAGTCGGCGTCTGGTGGTGAAGGGCGCCA
>DATHVI010000036.1:0-4956 GCA_035461385.1 Solirubrobacterales bacterium | reverse complement strand
CGATCGGGTGTCGGGGAGGCACCCGATCGCGAAAGCTCGGGCCGCGAGTCACGGCGGCCGCGCCTGGCGCCGGTCGGAGTCGGTCAGCCGGCGATACCCGCGCTCGCGCGCGTGCGGGTGCGGTTGCCGAGCAGGTCGCGCGCGACGACGCGGAGCTTGACCCGTGCCGTCCCGGGCCCGGCGAGCGCGTCCCGCGCGCTCGCGGTCAGCTTCAGCCTCAGCTTCGTCCGCTTGCCCGCGGGCACGTCGCGCCTTCGGGCCTTGCGCAGCGGGTGGCTGCGTCCACCCACCCTCAGGCTCCCCCGGGCGAGGATCCGGGCACAGAGCTCGTCGCTGCAGCTCGCCCGCGCGACGAGGGCCTTGCGGGGCTGGCGCCGCCTGACCTTGAGCCTCAGCCGGGGGCCTCGCCGGTCGGGCTGGCGCGCGAACCGGGTCACCGCGGCGTCGTCGGTCGAGGTCGGGTAGAGCGACCTCCCGTCGGGCTGGCGGCGAGCCTTCGCGGGTCGTCGAGACCGGTGTTCGCTCCCTGCGAGTCGGCGCCCGGAATCTGCGCGCAGCTCGTCGTCTCGGTCTCGGCGCTGAAGCAGCCGCGGGGGCGAAGGGCGCCGGTGCGGGGGATGCGCCGGAACGTGAACACGGCGTCGTCGTCTCCCGGCGGTGACACCGACGGAGCGACCATCCGGCGCGACCTCGGACCAGACGGAGAAGTCCATGCCACTGTCGGCGCCACCCGCGGTCGCCCCGGGATCGGGGCTCGCCGACTCCTGGAACCTGCCCGACTCCACGCACCCTACCGGGGGATGCGGCGAGGCGACAAGGTGGCGCGACCGGATTCGGGTCGTGCAGCGCGGCTGTGGCGCGGCACTCGCCCTTCCCGCTCGATCGTGTCGACGGGGATACGCTCAGCGGCTTGGATCGGCACGAACGGGCATTCTCGGTCTCACTCGTCCTCTGCGGCGTGATCTCCGTCCAGCTCGGGGCGGCCCTGGTGACGACGCTGTTCGACAGCCTCGGCCCCGGCGGGGCGGTGCTCGCCCGGGTCGCGTTCGCGGCGATCGTCCTCGTCGCCCTCTGGCGCCCGACCATCCGCGGCCTGAGCGGGCTCCAGTGGGGCTACGTGGTCGCCTTCGGCCTCGCGCTCGCGGGGATGAACTGGGCGTTCTACGGCGCGCTGGACCGGATCCCGCTCGGGATCGCGGTGACGCTCGAGTTCGTCGGGCCGCTCGGGGTCGCCGTCGCCGCCTCGCGGCGGCCCGCCGACATCCTCTGGGTCGGGATGGCGGCCGCCGGGATCCTGCTGCTGGCGCCGATCCCGGTCGGGTCGGTCGACGCGCTCGGGGCGGCGCTCGCGCTCGTCGCCGGGGCCTTCTGGGGTGCGTACATCCTGCTCTCGGTCCGCGTCGGCCGGGAGTTCAGCGGCGGCTCGGGGCTGGCGCTCGCGATGACCGTGAGCGCGGTCCTCCTGCTGCCGGCGGGGATCGCCGAGGCGGGGACGGAGCTGCTCGGGGTCGAAGCGCTCGCGGTCGGGTTCGCGGTCGCGATGCTGAGCTCGGCGATCCCGTACTCGGTTGAGCTCGAGGCGCTTCGGCGCCTGCCACAGGGGATCTTCGGCGTCCTGATGGGCCTCGAGCCCGCGGTCGCGGCGACGGTCGGGTTCGCGATCCTCGGCCAGGCGCTCGACGCGCTCGAGATCGTCGCGATCGCGCTCGTCGTCGCCGCCAGCGCCGGCGCGCTCAGCACCCCGCCGGGAACGGCGACGGCGGAGGCCTGAGCCGGCTGCTACTGGACGAGGAGCGTCGCCAGGATCCTCCCCGACTCCTCGGTGCCGGCGAGCAGCGGCCCGTCGTTGACGCCGCGCACGGCAACCGTGTGGGTTCCCGCGGGGAGCTCGGCGCTGAGCCCGAGCAGGGTGACCGGGCGAGTCACGATGCCGCTCGACGGGACTACCGCGGTGCTGCCCTCGGCCTGCTCGCCGGGCTGGGGCTCGCCCGCGCCGCGGGTGAAGATCCCGTAGGCCCGGGTGCAGGGGCCGGGACCGGCGCAGTTGACGACCGCCGTCAGGCTGGCGATCACCAGCAGCCGCCCCGAGCGCTCGAGGGTCACCTCGCGCGCGAGTACCTCGTCGCCGGGAACCGCAAGGCCGAGGTAGTCGAAGTTCTCGATGCTCGCGTCTGTGATCTCGCCGGGGGCGAAGTCGGCGGCCCGGAGGCTTCCGTCCTCGACCCGATCGGAGTCGACCGCGCCGGCGGCGAGCTCGGCATTCGTCACCGCTCCGGCGCCGAGCTTCGCGGTCGTCACCGCGCCGTCGGCGAGCTTGCCCGTCGCCACCGCGAGGCCGGCGAGCTTCCCGGCGGTGACCGCCCCGGAGCGCAGATGCCTGGCCCCGACCTGGCCGGCGCGGATGTGCTTGGCGCGGACCGCGTTCGGCGCGATGTCCTTCGCGGTGATCTTCGATGCCGCGTAGGCGCCCCCGCCGCCGAGGACCGCGGCGACGGCGATCGTCGACATCACGTTCGCGTAGCTGAGCCTGATCCGCGGTCGTCGTGACGGCTCCACGCGCCAACCTTCGCGTCTCGGTATCCGGCCGCGCATCGATGAGCCACCCCGATGTTTGGCGCCGGCGGCCGCCTCGCGCTCAGGGCAAGTTGAGCGCCTCGACCGCTCGCGAGACCGTGAGCCCCGGCTGCGGGCCGCCCTCGAGGGCGAAGACCCGGTTGCCGCGGGCCGCTCCCCCGAGGCCGTGGCGGGGGGTGACCATGTCCGGGAGCGGCGTCCATGCGGTCGCGCCGGGCGCGAGCATCTCGACCGCGGCGATCGTCTCACCGCCGGGGCCGAGCTCCTCGCCGCCGAAAGCGACCATCCGCCCACCGCTCACCGCGGCTGTGTGCCCGCTGCGAGCGGTCTCGAGCGCGGGCTCGACCCGCCAGCCTGCGCCGGGCGCGAAGCTCTCGACCGTCCGCCGGTTGCCGTCGACCGGCCCCGGGCGACCGCCGCTGACGTAGAGCCGCTTGCCGACCACCGCCGCGGCGACGTGGTTGCGCCCGGTCGGCATCGGCGCGCGGCGCCGCCAGCGATTGCGACGCGGGTGGTAGACCTCGAGCCGGCGGATCCGGGGGTTGCCGGCGGCCGACCCGCCGGCGGCGTAGAGGCGGCGGCCGATCGCGGCGAACGCGATCGCGCTGCGCGCCGTCGGCGCGTTGCGGAGGCGCTGCCAGCGGTTGCGCTTCGGCGCGTAGCGGTAGAGGCGCGGCGACTTCGCGTTCGCCCCGCGGGCGGGCCAGTTCCCGCCGAGGACGTAGAGCCTGCCCCTGAGCGCGGCGACGCCGGCGTGATTGACGGCGATCGGAAGCCGGCGAACGCGCCGCCAGCGATTCGTGTCGATGTCGTAGCGGGCGACGCGGGAGGTGGTGTCCCCGCCGGCGTTGAAGCCGCCGACGACGTAGATCTGGCGCCCGATCCTCGCGGCGCCGACCTCGGTGCGGGCGAAGATGCTCGGCGCGAGCGCGCTCCAGCCGCCCCCGGCGCGTTCGGGGGGCGGGGCCTCGGACTCGTCCCCGCTCGCCGCGACCGCGATCAGCCCCGCAAGGGCGGCGGCGATCGCGCACGCAAGCGTCACCCGCCGCGCCGCGACTGGCCGCGCGACGCTCCTCACCGGGCACCTCCGCCCCGCGCGCGCTCCCAGCCCCGGCACCTGCTCACCGGGAGGCGCGGGTAGCGCGGGAACGCCGGGTCGGTGCGCGAGCGCTCGCAGAGCGAGAAGCTCGAGCCGCGCGTGTTGCGAACGAGGCGCTGGTGAGCGCAGCTGTCGCACAGGCCCGCGGGCGGACGTGCCATCGGCTCAGTATTGCGCGCCCGCCCAACCGCGACTCGACGGCCCGCGGACCCGGCGGCGCCCGGCGGTTTCTCAGCATCGACTCACCCTGAGTCCGCGACGGCTCAGAAACCGTTGCGGCTGGCCGTTACTTCACTTTGTATAGTCAATCGCCGATGAAGACGTTCCGGCGCCTGCTCGGCTTCCTGCGCCCGCACCGCCGGGCGGTGATCGGCTCGCTCGTTTTCGCCTGGCTTGCGATGGGGATGACGGTCCTGATCCCTTGGCTCGTCGGGCGCACGGTCGACGCGATCGAGGCCGGTGACCGGGCGGACGTGCTGCCGCTCGCGGTGGCGATCGTCGGCGCCGGCGTGTTGCGGCTCGGGCTGACGGTGATCCGGCGGCTGATCGCCGGCCGGGTCTCGCTCGCGGTCGAGTTCGACCTCCGCGAGCGCATCTACCGCCACCTCCAAGCGCTCGAGCTCGGCTACTTCGACGCCCAGCAGACCGGACAGCTGATGTCGCGGGCGACGGTCGACCTGCAGTCGATCCGCTTTTTCCTCGGCTACGGGCTGATCTTCCTGACCCAGAACGCGCTCACGCTGCTGCTCGCCGGCGCGGTGATGTTCGCGATCAAGCCCTGGCTCGCGGCGCTGGCGCTGCTGCCGGTGCCGTTCGTCGTCGCCACCGCGGCCCGCTTCAACCGCCTCTCGCGCCCGGCGGTGCAGGAGGTCCAGCAGCGGGTCGCCGAGCTCACCGCCGAGGCCGAGGAGAGCGTCTCCGGGATCCGGGTGGTGAAGGCGTTCGCTCGCGAGCCGCACATGCTCGAGCGCTTCCGCCGCGCGGTCAACCGGGTGTTCGACCAGAACGTCTACTCGACCCGGCTGCGCGCCTTCTACTCCCCGGCGCTCGGGTTCCTGCCGAGCCTCGGGCTCGCGGTGGTGCTGTTCGTCGGCGGGCGCGAGGTGATCAACGGCGGGCTGTCGCTCGGTGACTTCGCCGCCTTCTACACCTACCTGGTGATGCTGATGGGACCGATGCGGATGCTCGGGATGGCGCTGGGGATGGCGCAGCGCGCGGTCGCCTCGGGCAACCGGATGTTCGAGGTCCTCGACCGCGAGCCGAGGGTGACGAGCCCTCCCGGC
>DATHVI010000035.1:0-6502 GCA_035461385.1 Solirubrobacterales bacterium | reverse complement strand
ACAGAGTGTCTCGGCAGTCGCAGTCAAGTCGGGGCGAGACACATGGTGTCTCGCCAGTAGCAGGTAAGGCCGCGACGCGGCCGTAGATGAGGGGCGGCGCAGCCGCCGCAGGAGGCTGATGGCCAAGGACACCGAGAAGCTGATCCGCCAGCTCTCCCTGATCTCGTTCCTGATGGCCAACGGACGCCCCGTGTCGGCGCTCGAGATCAAGCGCGAGGTCGAGGGCTACAGCTCGATGAACGAGGACGCGTTTGCGCGCCGCTTCTACGCCGATCGCGCCGAGCTCGAGAGCCTCGGGATCTCGCTCCAGGTCGACAAGCCGGCCGAGGGATTCTTCGAGGCCGAGCTCTACGCGCTCCCGCCGGAGAACTACTACCTGCCCGCGATCGAGTTCACCGATGCCGAGCTCGCGGCGCTCCGGACCGCGCTCGGCCTGCTCGATGGCGAGTTCGCCTACGCGGCACCGCTCCGGCTCGCCCTCCAGCAGGTCTCGTGGGGGCGGCCGAGCCCGCTCAACGAAGGCGACTCGGCGCCGATCGACGTCCGCCTCGCGACCCCGGGCGGCAAGGAGCTCGCCCAGCGCCTGGCGAAGATCGAGACCGCGACCTCACGGCGGAAGACGATCGAGTTCAGCTACTACTCGCTGCAGCGCGACGAGCTCTCCGACCGCAAGGTAGACCCCTACCACCTCGTCTTCCGCGACGGCCAGTTCTACCTGATCGGCTATTCGCACGAGCGCGACGACGTCCGCGTCTTCCGCCTCTCGCGGATCCGGGGAAAGGTCTCCTACGCGACCAAGGCCGAGCACGACTTCCCGCAGCCCGAGGAATTCGACCGGCGCGATTGGGGCCGCAAGGCCGACTGGCAGATGGGCGGGAACGAGGGGACCGCCGAGATCTTCGTCCGCGAGCGGATCGCGTGGCTGATCGAGCGCGACTACGCGAGCTACGGGAAGCTCCGCAAGGCGACCAAGGCCGACGGGGTCAAGGGTCGCGGCTCGGTGTTCGAGACCGAATACGCGTCGGCCCGCCAGCTGATCTCCTGGGTGCTCAGCTGGCGCGACAACGCGACCCTGCGGGCTCCGGCGGAGCTCGCCCGCGAGGCACGGGAGCGGATCGATCTCCTCCGCGAGCGCCACAGCGGCGAGTTCGAGGTCGCGGAGACGGTCGACCGCCCGGTCGCCGAGTCGAACGGCCGGGGCCGATCGAACGGTCGCTCGGAGTCGGTGATCCGCCCCGAGCGGTTCGCCCGGCTCGTCACCCTCGCCGGGCTGCTGATCGGCGCCGCGCGGGCCGAGGAGCGGCTGCCCGTGCAGCGGGTGCTCGACGAGCTCGGGATCACCCGCGACGAGCTGCGCGAGGACCTCGACGTCCTCAACGTCGTCAACTTCGGCGGCGGGACCTACGTCCTCTACGCGGAGATCGACGGCGACGAGATCGAGGTCGACCCGGACACCTACGGCGACAACTTCGCGCGCCCGGCGCGGCTGCTCCCCCTCGAGGCGAAGGCGCTGGTCGCGGCGATCGACCTGTTCGGCGACCACCTGCCGCAGTCGGGGCTGCAGAGCGCGCGCGAGAAGATCGTCGCCGCGCTCGGCCACGACCCCTCCGAGGAGGGCCTCGAGATCGCGCCCGGTCGCGACGACTCGCATGTCGTCCGGACCGTGAACCAGGCGATCGAGGCGAACCGGGTGCTCGAGCTCCAGTACTACAAGGAGAACGAGGACGAGTTCACCAAGCGCGAGGTCGAGCCCTACCAGCTCGTCAACGGCCCCGAGGGCTGGTACCTGGGGTGCTTCGATCTCGCCCGCGAGGACACCCGTCACTTCCGCCTCGACCGGATGAAGGAGGCGCGGGCGACCGATCGTGAGTTCGAGCCCCGCGAGGGGATCGAGGAGCGACTGGCCGAGCAGGAGTGGCTCGCGCACGGCGAGGTCGGAAGCGCGGGGGTCGCCAGGGTGTGGGTGTCGCCGGAGCGGGCGCGCTGGCTTCGCGAGGAGCGCACCGTCACCGCCGAGCTCGCCGACGGGGCGGTCGTCGTCGAGTTGCCCTACGGCTCGCGCGACTGGCTCGTGCGCGAGATCCTCAAGGGGGTCGGCGACCTCGTCGTGCTCGAGCCCACCGACGCCCGCGAGGCGGTGCTGCGAGCGCTCGGCAAGGGATAGCGGCCGCGGCGGGAGGCGGAGGCGGGTGAGCGACTCACCTCCGGGACACCCCGAGGTCGAGCGGCTGGTGGCGCCGAACCCGGGGCCGCTGACGCTCGCCGGCACCAACACCTACCTCGTCGCCGACGGCGGCTCGGTCTGGGTCATCGATCCCGGCCCCGCAGAGCCCGGCCACCTCGCCGCGATCAGCGAGGCCGCGGCTCGGCGAGGCGGGCTCGCGGGGATCCTCCTCACTCACTCCCACGCCGACCACTCCGAGGCCGCCGGTGAGCTCGGCGCTCCGCTCCTGTGGGGGTCGATCTCGGCCGGCGACGAGAGCTCTCCCGCCGGCGCCGGAGCCGCCGTCGAAGGCCGGTCGCCCGAGCAGCCCGCCGACCCGGTCGGGCCGTTCCGGGTCGTACCCACGCCCGGACACTCGGTCGACCACGTCTGCCTGCTCGTCGGGAGGGTCTGCTTCTGCGGCGACCTCGTCCTCGGCACGGGGTCGAGCTTCGTCCCGCCCGACGGCGGGTCGCTCGCCGCCTACCTCGACTCGCTCGCCCGCCTGCGCGGGCTCGACGCCGAGCTGCTCTGCCCCGGCCATGGCCCCTACGTCACCGACCCGCGGGCGAGGATCGACGAGTACGTCGAGCACCGCCTCGACCGCGAGCGCAGGCTGGTCGCCGCCCTCGGCGACGGGGTCCGCTCGCGCCGGAAGCTGCTCGATCGCGCCTGGGACGACGTTCCGCCCGAGCTGCGACCGGCCGCCGCGCTGGTGATGCAGGCGCACCTCGAGAAGCTCGCCGCCGAGGGGCGAGTTGCCCTCGGCGAGCTCGTCGACTAGCGGGACGGGCTCGCGCTCGCGGGGGCTAGCCGGAGTCGAGGACCTTCGGCAGGTCGGTGAGGTCGGGGATCTCGACCAGGCGCGGCACATCGCTGGTCGCCCGGAGCCGGTTGACCCAGACGCATTCGATGCCGAGCTTCGCGCAGGGCTCGACGTCGTGGAACATGCTCGCGGCGACGTGGACCTGGCGAATCGTCTCGCCGACGGTGGCGCGGAACCGCTGCCAGTGCCCGGGCGCCGGCTTATAGGAGCCGGCCTCGGCGGCGGTGATCAGCAGGTCGAAGCCGACGCCCATCGCCGCGACCGAGGCGGCGAGCAGGTCGGGATCGGTGTTCGAGAGGATCGCCAGCTTCCACCCGTCGGCGCGCATCGCCTCGAGCGCGGGGGCGACGTCGTCGAACGGCGGCCAGTCGGGGAGCGACTCGGCGAGAGCCTCCTCGCGGCCCGCCGGAACCCGGAGCCCTTCGACGACCGCGATCGCCTCGGTAGCCCGGCGCATCACCTCGCGGTAGTGGAGGTGGCGCTCCGCCTGCACCCTGGGCTCGATCGCGTGGTAGTCGGCCAGCAGCCGCTCGCGGCTCTCGTTCGGCCACAGGTCGGCGAGGCCGCGACTGATGCCGGTCCGCCAGTCGATCAGCGTCCCGTAGCAGTCGAACGTCGCCCACCGATCCATCGCCGCTTGCCCCGACTATAGTCGGGGTGATGACGTCGTGCCGGCGCCGAGCCGCGACCAGCGCCCGTACCCGGCGGTCGGGCCTGCGCACGCCGGCGCGGCGGGAAGCTCTCAGGGCGGCGTAGTCCCGGATCGGGTTCGGTGGAGCTCGGCCACGTCGCGAAGCGGATCGGGATTGCCGGCGCCGGGACGGCGGCCGCCGTCTCGACGGCGCTCGCCGGGCTGTGGGCCCAGCTCTTCCGCCGGCCGCTTCCCCGCACCGGCGGGCGGATCGCCGTCGGCGGGATCGACGCCCCGGTCGAGATCCGCCGTGACCGCTGGGGGGTCCCTCACGTTCGGGCCAGCTCCCTCGACGACGGCTGGTTCGGCGAGGGCTTCTGCCACGGCCAGGATCGCCTCTGGCAGCTCGACCTCTACCGCCGCGCGGCCTCGGGGACGATCTCCGAGTTCGCCGGGCGCGAGGCACTGGCGTCCGACCGTTTCGTCCGCACGCTGGGTCTGCGCCGCGCCGCCGAGCGCGAGGCCGACCAACTCGGCGGCGAGCTCCGCGCGGCGCTCGACTCCTACTGCGCCGGGGTGAATGCGGCGGCCGCCGCGGCCGCGGCGCGCCCGGTCGAGCACCAGCTCCTGCGGCTCGACTTCGAACCGTGGGCGCCGGCCGACGTGCTGACGATCACCAAGCTGCTGTCGTTCGGCCTCTCGACCAACTGGGAGCGCGAGCTGCTGCGCGCCGACATGGCCCGCGAGCTCGGCCCCGATCTCGCCGCCCGGCTCGATCCTGGCTACCCGCGCGGGCATCCCGTCGTACTCACCCCGGGCGAGGGTTGGTCGGGTGACGGGCTCGCCGTGGCGGGTCAGATCGCGCGCCTGCGCGAGACGCTCGGGCTGCCGGCCGAGGCGACCGGGTCGAACAGCTGGGCGATCTCGGGCGGGCGCTCGAGGACCTCCGGGGCGCTGCTCGCGGGCGACCCCCACCTGCCTCCGAGCATGCCCGGGATCACCTACCAGATCGGGATCGAGGTCGGGGACCGTTTCTGCCGCGGCGCGAGCCTGCCCGGCCGGATCGGGATCGCGTTCGGGCAGAACAACGACGTCGCCTGGACGTTCACGAACGCGATGGCCGACGTCATGGACCTCTACGTCGAGCGGATCGAGGGGGAGCGCTACCTGTTCGAGGACGAGTGGCGGCCGCTCGAGGTCCGCGAGGAGGCGATCCGGGTGCGCGGCCGCGACGAGCCCGACCGGCTGATCGTCCGGGCGACCCATCACGGCCCGATCGTCAACGACGCCCTCGCCGCCGACGAGGCGGAGCCGCTCGCGCTGCGGTGGATGAGCCTCGAGCTTCCGGCGGTCACCGAGGCGTCACTGGCCGTCCTCGACGTCCGCAGCGGGCCCGAGCTGGTCGCCGCGCTCGCGCCCCACAACACACCGGTCTCGAACCTCACCTGGGCCGACCGTCACGGGTCGATCGGCTACAAGACGGTCGGCCGCCTGCCGCTCCGCGACGGCGACTGCCCCGACCTGCCGAAGCCGGGGTGGACGGGCGAGCACGAGTGGCACGGCTGGGTCGACCACGCCGAGCTCCCGGAGGTCGTCGATCCGTCGAGCGGCTACGTCGTGACGGCGAACAACCGGATCACGCCGGACGACTTTCCCCACCACGTCACGAGCGACTACCTCGACGGGTACCGCGCGCGGAGGATCGAGCAGCTGCTCGACACCGACGAGCCGCTCGACCTCAACGACTTCGCACGGTTCCAGCTCGACACGGTTTCGATCCCCGGCCTCGACACCGTGCACCGGCTGGTTCGCCTCCACGACGCCGAAGGCGCGGCCGTCCGTCTCGACCAGCGCGAGGTGGCGGCGATCGAGCGGCTGCGGAGCTGGAACGGCCGCATGGACGCCGGCTCGGTCGCGGCGACGATCTATCAGGCGTTCACCCTCCGGTTCGCGAAGGAGGTGGCGAGGGCGGCGCTCGGCGACCGCGACCTCGCCGAGCGCTGGCTCGACCGGTCACGCAACGGATTCATGACCCACGTCACGTCCCCGTGGCGGTGGCAGTCGCACCTGCTCGCGCTCTGGGACGAGGCCGACCCGGAGCTCGTCGGCCGGCCCTGGGACGAGCTCGCCCGCGACGCCTTCCGCGGCGCCCTCGACGACCTCGAGACGCGGTTCGGCGACGATCCCGAGGCATGGCTCTGGGGGCGGGTCCACCCGCTCGAGTTCCCGCACTCGCTCGGCGGGGCCCATCCGCTGATGGCGAAGATCTTCAACCGCCGGCTCGAGGTCGGCGGCGGCCAGGAGACGATCGCGCAGGTCGGCTGGGACCCGAACGACCCGTTCACGGCGATCTGGGCCCCGTGCTGGCGAATCGTCGCCGACCCGGCGAGCCCCGAGCGCTCCCGCTGGGCCCAGTTCGCCGGCCAGTCTGGCCACCCGGCCAGCCCTCACTACGACGACCTCCAGGCGCGCTGGCTCCGCGGCGAGACCCAGCCGCTGCCGGGCACACCGCCGTGGCGACAGCTGGTCCTCGAGCCGGCGAGCTAGCCGCCACCCCAGACTCACCGGCAGGCGGTTGCGTTCGAGCTCGAAGCAGGCCGCACCGGCACGAGCCGAGCGAGCTGTCGATCCTGCGGCCTCCCGTTCGTCGTTAGGGTGAGGAGCGGCGATCGGCGCCGCTCCCGAGCCAAGAACGAGGAGGCACAAGATGCAGTTCCTGCTTTCGATGATCGGCGAGGAGCCCGACTTCGATCAGATCCCGCCGGAGCAGATGCAGGCGATCATGGATCAGATGGACGCCTACAACAAGCAGCTCGACGAGGCCGGGGCCTGGGTCGTCGGC
>DATHVI010000034.1:0-1880 GCA_035461385.1 Solirubrobacterales bacterium | reverse complement strand
GCGGCGCGGCGTCGAGTGGTACCGGGCGCAGTTCGATCCCGAGGCGACGATCCGGGGCGAGTCGTCGCCCAACTACACCGCCTATCCGCTCTTCCGCGGCGTCCCGAAGCGGATGCACTCGGTCGTCCCCGACGCGAAGCTCATCTACCTGGTCCGCGACCCGCTCGAGCGGATCGGCGCCCACTGGGTCCACAACTACGCCCACGGGAGGATCGACGACGACCTCGCCGTGGTGATGCGCTACTCGCGCCGCCGCTATCTCGCCCGCAGCCGCTACCACATGCAGCTGCGGCGGTTCCTGCGCCGCTACCCGCTCGAGCGGATCCTCGTCCTCGACCAATCGGACCTTCGGCACCGCCGCCCGGAGACGATGCGCCGCGTGTTCGAGTTCGCCGGCGTCGATCCCGGGTTCAGCCATCCGCTGTTCCGGCGCGAGCGCCACAAGACCGGGCGCAAGCGCCGCCTCACCCTGCTCGGTGGAAGCCTCGAGGCGCGCCGCGAGCGCTCCCGCCGCGCACTCCTCCCCGACCGCGCCTGGGCGTTCGTACGCAATCGCTGGCCGCTCGGTCGCCCGATCGAGGTACCGGACGTCCGCGACGCGATGCCCGACGACGCGCTCGAGGTCCTCCGCCGCGACGCCGAGCGGCTGCGCGAGCTCACCGGACGCGGCTTCGAGCACTGGTCGATCTGGGAGGCCTGAGACGCAGTCCCTTCGGCCAGCGTCACGGGGGCGCCGACGCCGCTTCGCGGAACTACCATCGGCGGGGGATGTCGGCTAACGGCACGGTCTCCCACCGCCTCGGGCGGGCCGTCGGAGCGCTGCTGTTCGACTCGCGACCGGCGAGGAGGGCGCTGCGCCGATCTCGCGAGCGGCTGCTCGAGCGGGCCTACGCCCGCGGGCTGACGCCCGCGCTCCGGCCGCCCCTGACCGTCCTCTCCACCGGCGAGCTCGACCCCGACGGCCGGCGCGACGCCGAGCGGATCGAGCGCCTCCGGGCAGACCTCGCCTCCGACCGGCGCACCGGTGCCGCGAGCGCCGCGGGCCGCCGGGTGCCGTTGCGGCGGCTGGCGCTCGTCGCGTCGGTCGATCCGCTGTTCGGCGCCTTCCTCAACGCTTGCGCCCGGGCGATCGGCGCGCGAGGGGTGATCGAGCTCGGAGCCTGCGTCGGGATCGGCACCTCCTATCTCGCCGCGGCGGGCGCCGAGCGTGTGGTCAGTATCGAGGCGAGCGCCGAGCGGGCCGAGATCGCCCGGGCCACGGCGGCGAGGGTGAGCGACCGCGCCGAGGTCATCGTCGGGCGGTTCGACGACGTCCTCTCCTCGGCGGTGGCGCGCTTCGACGCCGGCCTCGACATGGCGTGGATCGACGGCCACCACGAGCGCGAGGCGACGCTGCGCAACTTCGAGGCGATCAGCCCGGCGCTGACGAGGGGGCCGTCGTCGCGTTCGACGACATCAGGTACTCGCCCGGGATGTGGCGGGCATGGCGCGAGCTCGAGGCCGCGGACGGGTTCGCCGACACGGTCGACCTCGGTCCGATCGGGATCGGCGTCTGGTCGCGGCGGGGCGTCAGGCCGCGCGTCCACGACCTGCGGGGGGCCTACGGGCGGCCACGATCGCTCCATCTCGCCGCCGACGCGGCATCGGCAGCGGCTAGCATCAGCCGGCGATGGAGGCGACGTCGGCAAGGCGAGGCGTCCGGCCGGCGGTGAGCGAGGTCCCGCACGATCGCGCGCCGGCCGGCGCGCTTCCGAACCTGATCGTGATCGGAGCGCAGAAGTGCGGCACCAGCGCGCTGCACTTCTACCTCGGGCTGCATCCGCAGATCGCGATGTCGCAGACGAAGGAGCTCAACTTCTTCACCAAGCGCAACTGGCGGC
>DATHVI010000033.1:0-14320 GCA_035461385.1 Solirubrobacterales bacterium | reverse complement strand
CTACGACCTAAACGACGGCTCGCTGTTCAACTACATCATGGACACCCAGAACCTGTGGGCGGTCCACAGCACCGTGCCGGTGCTGGCGCTCGACGTCTACGAGCACGCCTACGCGCGCGACTACGGCGCGACGCCCGACGGGCGCAAGCAGTACGTCGAGGCGTTCTTCCGCAACGTCGACTGGGACCACGTCGACCGCCAGCTGATCCAGGCGGAGGCCGCCCGCAAGGGCGCGTCGGAGAGCGGCGCGGTCGAGTCGGAGCAGTTCGCCCCGGCGAAGGGCTGACGCTGCGCGCGGGCGGAGCCGGCGCCGCCGGGAATCCCGGCGTCAGGCGTCGAGCTCCGCCAGCACCGCGGCGGTCATCTCATCGGTGCCGACCTCGACCTCGGCCGGCAGGTCGGACATCGGCGGCCGCTCGGGCTCGACCCAGGCGAGGTCCGGGGTCCGGACCCCCTTAGCAAGCGCGGCCTCGACCGCGGCCTCGATCGCATCCGCTTCGGCCGGGCGGTCGAGGCCGTGGCGGAGCATCAGCGCGACCGAGAGGAAGGTCGCGAGGGGGTTGGCGATCCCCTTGCCGGCGATGTCCGGGGCCGATCCGTGCACCGGCTCGAACAGGCCCGGCCCGCCGTCGCCGAGGCTCGCCGACGGCAGCATCCCGAGCGAGCCGGTGAGCATCGCGGCCTCGTCGCTGAGGATGTCCCCGAACAGGTTCTCGGTCAGCACGACGTCGAACCTCGACGGCGCCGAGACGAGCTGCATCGCGGCGTTGTCGACCAGCATGTGATCGAGCTCGACCGCCGGGTAATCCCGCGCGACGCCCTCGACCGTCGTCCGCCACAGCCGCGAGGTCTCGAGCACGTTCGCCTTGTCGACCGAGGTCACCCGCGGGGTCGCGCCGTCGCCGGCCCGGGCGCCGGCGGCGGTGAACGCCACCCGGGCGATGCGCTCGATCTCGGCGACCGAGTACTCGCAGGTGTCGTGGGCGCGGTCGGCCTCGCGACCGGAGTCGCCGAAGTAGATCCCCCCGGTGAGCTCGCGGACGACGAGCAGGTCGGTGCCACGGATCCGCTCCTCGCGCAGCGGGCTTGCGATCAGCAGCGACGGGCTCGGCCTCACCGGACGCAGGTTCGCGTAGAGGCCGAGGCCCTTGCGGAGGCCGAGCAGGCCCTGCTCGGGGCGCGGCGCCTCGGGGTCGGTCGTGTCCCACTGCGGCCCCCCGACCGCGCCGAGCAGGACCGCGTCCGAGCCGCGGCAGGCGTCGAGGACCTCGTCGGTGAGCGCGGTCCCGTCGGCGTCGATCGAGGTCCCGCCCACGAGCTGCTCGGAGAGCTCGAAGTCGCCGACGACCTCGAGCAGGCGCCGCGCCGCGGCGATGATCTCGGGGCCGATCCCGTCGCCGGGGAGCAGCACGATCCGGGGGCGGCTCATCGACGCGGAAACCTACTCGCTCCCGGGCCGCCGCGCGGAGATGTTGAGGCGGACGTAGTGCAGCGTCAGCGGACGAGCCATCGACCCGAGCAGCGCGTCGACGAACTCGTCGTGCAGGCGCTCCGGAAGCCGTTCGAGCAGCTCCGCGCTTCCGACCGAGCGGACGTAGTCGCGCGGCTCGCGCGGGGACACCGTCCGCTCCTCGAGCCAGACGTCTCCGACCTCGAAGCCCACCCGCTCGAGCCGCGCCCAGGTGTCGCCGACCGAGGCGAAGTAATACGACGGCAGCACGCCGCGCAGGTAGGGAGCGAAGCGCTCGTCGCCCTCGACCGCCTCGATCGCCCGCTTCCACTCCGCGACGTTCCCCTCCCCTCCGCACTGTGCCTCGAGCGCTCCGCCGGGGCGCAGCGTCGCGTGAAGGCGGGAGAACAGCGTCTCGTGGTCGAGGATCCAGTGGAAGGTCGCGTTCGAGAAGATCGCATCGACCGGTCGCTCGAGCTCGAGCGTCCTCAGATCGGCGACGCGCAGGTCGACGCGGTCGCCGAAGTCGGCGAGGTTCTCACGCGCGCGCTCGATCATCGAGCGCGAGGCGTCGACGCCGATCACCCGGCCGCTCGGTAGACGCTCGAGCAGGTGGCGGGTCACCCGCCCGGTGCCGCAGCCCGCGTCGAGGACCGCCTCGCCGCCGTCGAGCTCGAGCCGAGCGAGGACCTCGAGCCCCCACTCCTCCTGTGGATCGGAAACCCGATCGTAGGTGTCCGCGTCCCAGTCAGCCAAGGCACCGCCTCCTCCGCGCAGCGTCCGGGGGCGGCTCGGTGGTCATAGGGCCGTGGTGACGGGGGCGTGATCCGCGCCGCCGGAGCGCTCGAAGGATTCGATCTCGTCCTCGCGCGCGAGCGTCAGGGCGATGTCGTCGAGGCCGTGGAGCAGGCGATGGCGGACATCGGCGTCGATCTCGAACGCGACGACGCCGCCGGCGTAGTCGACGGTCGCCTCGTCGAGGTCGATCCGCGCCCGCCCGGCCTCGGCGACCGCGCGGCAGTGCTCTTCGGGCAGGATCACCGGCAGGAGCCCGTTCTTCGTGCAGTTGACGTAGAAGATGTCCGCGAACGACGGCGCGATGATCGCCTCGAAGCCGAAGTCCTGCAGCGCCCAGGGGGCGTGCTCGCGCGACGATCCGCAGCCGAAGTTGCGCCCGGCGACGAGGATCGGGTTCGGCTCGAGCTCGATCTCACCGTCGCGGATCCAGTCGTAGAAGAGGAACTCGCCGAAGCCCGTTCGCTCGACCCGCTTCAGGAACTGCTTCGGGATGATCTGATCGGTGTCGACATCGCTGCGGTCGAGCACCGAGACGTCGCCCTCGATTACTTCAACGGCATTCACCGGCTAGCCCCTCCTTTCGCGAACCCCGGCACCCCCGGACGCGGAGCGGAGGAGGTGCCGGGCCCAGGTGTTGGCGCGGTCGGCCTCCGTCACGACCACGTCCTGATGTCAACAAAGCGTCCCTCGACCGCGGCGGCGGCCGCCATCTTCGGGCTGACGAGGTGGGTCCGGCCGCCCTTGCCCTGGCGGCCCTCGAAGTTGCGGTTCGAGGTCGACGCGCAGCGCTCGCCGGGCTGGAGGATGTCGGGGTTCATTCCCAGGCACATCGAGCAGCCGGCGCTTCGCCAGTCGAACCCGGCCGAGCGGAAGACTTCGTCGAGCCCCTCCTTCTCGGCCTCGGCCTTGACCTGGGCCGAGCCGGGGACGACCATGCCGCGGACCGAGTCGGCGACCCTGTGGCCGTCGATCATCGCCGCCGCCTCGCGAAGGTCCTCGACCCGCGAGTTCGTGCACGAGCCGATGAAGACTCGGTCGAGCGGGATCTCACGCATCGGCTGACCGGGCTCGAGCGCCATGTACGCGAGCGCGCGCTCGGCCGCCTCGCGATCGGCCGGCGAGTCGCGCTCGGCGGGATCCGGCACCGACCCGGTGACCTCTACGACCATCCCCGGGGTCGTCCCCCAGGTGACCATCGGCGAGAGCGAGCCGGCGTCGATCTCGACCTCGGTGTCGAAGCTCGCCCCCTCGTCGGTCGGCAGCTCGCGCCAGCGCGCGACCGCGGCGCCGAAGTCCGCCGGCGCCCCTGGGCGGCCCTCTACCCAGGCGAAGGTCGTCTCGTCGGGGGCGATCATCCCGGCGCGCCCCCCGCCTTCGATCGTCATGTTGCAGATCGTCATCCGGTTCTCCATCGACAGGCCGCGGATCGTCTCGCCCGCGTACTCGACTGCATGGCCGGCCATGCCGCCGACGCCGAGGCGGCCGATCGTCGCCAGGATCAAATCCTTCGCCGTGACCCCGGATCCGAGCTCGCCGCTGTAGTTGATCCGCATCGTCTTCGGCCGGCTCTGGACGAGGCATTGGGTCGCGAGCACGTGCTCGACCTCCGAGGTGCCGATCCCGAACGCGAGCGCCCCGAACGCGCCGTGGGTGGAGGTGTGGCTGTCACCGCAGACGATCGTCATCCCCGGCTGGGTGATCCCGAGCTCCGGGCCGATCACGTGGACGATCCCCTGGCGGTCGGAGCCGAGCGAGTAGACGGGGACGCCGAACTCGGCGCAGTTTCGCTCCAGTACCTCGACCTGCTTGCGCGACAGCTCGTCGCCGATCAGCCGCGCAGCCGGGGTGCCGTCGGTGGGGACGTTGTGGTCGGCAGTCGCGACCGTCCGGTCGGGGCGGCGGACCTTTCGCCCCTCGAGGCGCAGCCCCTCGAACGCCTGCGGCGAGGTCACCTCGTGGACGAGGTGGAGGTCGATGTAGATCAGCCCGTCGGCGACCTCGTGCTGCTCCCAGATCTTGTCGAACAGGGTCTTCGGCATGATCAGCTCCTGCGAAGTCCCGCGGCGACGACGGCGACGAACTCCGCCTGCCCGGCGCCGCGATTCTCGAAGTGATGGGGAAGGTCGGCGTCGAAGGTGACGGCATCGCCGGCCGCGAGCTCGCGATCCGCCCCGTCGACGACCAAGGTCAACGTCCCGTCGAGGACGACCGCCGTCTCGCGCGATCCGGGCTCGTGGAGCGGCGGGTCGCTCGGTCCGGCCGTCGCCGCCCCGGGATCGAGCCGGTGACGGGAGACGTCGGCGCGCTGTCCGGGAAGCGGCGGCGAGAGCTCCTCGGTGCGATGCCCGCCGGCGGTCCGCGTCCGCCCCTCGCCGGCACGGACGACGACCACGTGCTGGTCCTCGTCGAGCCGCAGGAGCTGCGACAGGGTGAGCTCGAGGCCGGACGCGATCCGGCCGGCGACCGCCAGCGTCGGACTCGTCTCTCCGCGCTCGACCTGCGAGAGCATCGGCGCGGAGACGCCGCTGCGCGCCGAGAGGTCGCGCAGCGACAGGCCCATCGATTCCCGCAGCGCGCGGACCCGCGCGCCGACCGCCCCGTTCTCGGTCACCACCGCACTCATCGCTTGTACGGTATCACGTACGCTTGTTCAGAGCCGCGCTCGCCCTACGGCCCCGGGGTCCGTTCGGCCGCCGCCTCGGCGGTCAGGTCCTCCGCGGCTCGCACCGCCGCGCCGTCGAGCGCGTTCGACAGCGCCCGCACGTAGGCGCGCGCCGACGCCTCGAGGATGTCGGTCGCGACCCCTTGGCCCGAGGCGAGGCGGTCGTGGGCGCGCAGCACGACGGTGACCTCGCCGAGCGCGTCGGCGCCCTCGGTCACCGCCGAGACGGTGTACGAGCGCAGCTCGCATTCGGTCTCGACCGCGTCGCGGATCGCGCCGAAGATCGCGTCGACGGGTCCGTCGCCGGTCGCCTCGCCGACCGATTCGGAGCCGGAGGGCATCCGGACGGCGACCCGGGCGGCCGGCTCGCGCCGCGAGCCCGCCTCGACGTCGAACCAGGCGAGGACGTAGCTGTCGGCCCGCTCGCGCATCTCGTCGGAGACGATCGCCTCGAGGTCGAGCGCGGTGACCTGCTTCTTCTTGTCGGCGATCTCCTTGAACCGCTGGAAGGCGTGATTGAGCGCACTGCCCGAGACCTTGAACCCGAGCTGCTCGAGCGCATCGCGAAGCGCGTGGCGCCCCGAGTGCTTGCCGAGCACGATCGCGTTCGAGTCGAGCCCGACGTGGGTCGGGTCGATGATCTCGTAGGTGGTGCGCTCCTTCAGCACCCCGTCCTGGTGGATCCCCGACTCGTGCGCGAACGCGTTGCGGCCGACGATCGCCTTGTTCGGCTGCACCTGGTAGCCGGTCAGCCGGGAGACCATGCGGCTGGTGCGCGCGAGCTCGCGGGTGTCGAGGCCGGTGTCGAGACCGTGCTCGTCGTTGCGCGTCCGCAGCAGCATCACGATCTCCTCGAGCGAGCAGTTGCCAGCCCGCTCGCCGATCCCGTTCACGGCGCACTCGACCTGACGCGCCCCGGCGAGGACGCCGGCGTAGGAGTTCGCGACCGCGAGCCCGAGGTCGTCATGGCAGTGAACGGAGAGGGTCACCCCATCGAGCCCCGGAATCAGCTCGTAGAGCCGGTGGAGGTAGCGCGTGTACTCCTCCGGCGTCGTGTAGCCGACGGTGTCGGGGATGTTGACCACGGTCGCCCCCTCGGCGACCGCGATCGCGCAGACCTCGGCCGTGAACTCGACCTCGGCCCGGGTCGCATCCATCGGTGAGAACTCGACGTCGTCGGTGTACGAGCGCGCGAGCGCGAGCGCGGCACGGGCCTGGCCCTTGACGTCTTCGCGTGTCGTCTGAAGCTGGTGGGTGATGTGGATGTCCGAGGTCGAGATGAAGGTGTGGATCCGGGGACGGTCGGCATCCTTGATCGCCTCCCAGGCGGCGTCGATGTCGGCCTTGTGCGTCCGGGCGAGCCCGCAGACGACCGGCCCTTCGACGGTGCGGGCGATCGCCTGGACCGCCTCGAAGTCCCCCGGCGAGGTGATCGGGAATCCGGCCTCGATCACGTCGACGCCCAGCCGCGCGAGTTGCTGGGCGATCTCGACCTTCTCCTGGGTGTTGAGCGAGATCCCCGGCGACTGCTCGCCGTCGCGCAGCGTGGTGTCGAATATCTCCACGCGGTTGGGATCGGTGTTCGCGACCGGGCTCGGATCGCTCATCGTCTCTGTTCCTCCTTCTCTGCTAGCGAATGACGTTTGGCTTACGGCTCTCGCGCCGCCAGGCGATTACTCCCCCCGAAGGGGGAGGAGAAGGAGAAGCGCCAGGCTGGAGGTCCGGAGCGTCATTCGCCCGCGCAGCGTAGCGCACGTGGGCTCGTGCCCGCAAGCGCGCCGAGCCGATCGGTGCGCCGCAGCGCGACGGGGCGGGCGGCCGGCCCGCCCCGTACGTGCCGACTCGATTGCTAGCGGCGGCGGATCGACTCGCAGCCGCGGAAGCGGTTCGTGCCCTTGCGGATGTCGATGCAGATGTCGTGACCCGGGCCTCCGCGGACGCGGTTGTGCTTCGAGCCGGTGGTGATCACGTCGCGACCCTTGCCGCCGCCGAGCAGGTTCCGGCCCCCGTTGCCGAACAGGCGGTCGGGCCCGCGCTTTCCGCGCTGGACGGCGTTGCCGTTGCCGGCGACGAGTCGATCGCCGCCCCGGCCGCCGACCATGAAGCTCGGCATCCGGACGAACGGCTTCATCGCGACCCGATCGCGTCCGCGCTTCAACCTCGCGACCAGGCTCTTGATCAGGCCGGGGTTGCAGCTCACCTGCAGGGTGCTGTCGACCCGGCAGCCAAGCGGCGGCGAGATCGGCGTGATCGGCCGCGCCCGCGAGCGGACGATGAACCTGCCGCTGTCGCTGCGCGTGATCAGGAAGTTGTCGTTCTCTTGCGTGCCGATCAGGCGGTAGCTGTCGACCAGCCCAGCGGACTGGACGCCGAGCGCCGCGAGCGCCGAAACGCTCGCCTTCTCGTCGCCGGGGGCGAGCCGCTCGAACGTCACCCGGTCATCCGCAGCGCCGGCACCCCCCCCGTTCGAGAGCGCTCCGGCGGCACCTGTTCCTGATACCAGCGCACCGACGGCGACCGCTCCCGCAACCGTCCCGGCACCCAGCACCTTCCTCAAAGCCTTCATCCACAACTCCTTTTGTCCACCTGGCCGCAAACCATCGTATTCCGGCAACGCTCGGAGCGTCGTCCGGGGTCAACCCTGGGACGGTTGTTGCGCAGCGCCGCGCCCACCCGGGTCGGTCTCTCCGGTCCGCGCCGGGTAGCGCCGCCGCGCTCGCTCGAGCTTGCGCTCGCCGTACATCCGCGCCCACAGCGAGGTCGGCTTCGCGAGCCGCAGCGCGCCGACCAGCGCCACCGGCGGGACGAGCAACCCGATCGCGGCGACCGCGAACTTCTCCTTCGCGGCGTTGACCACCACCAGGGCGATCACGACCGCGCCGCCGGCGCCGACGGTTGCGAGGACCGCCCGCTCGATGTCGGTCGCCAGCTCGCTCCAGGCGGTGAAGCCGATCAGGGCGATTCCCGCCACGGATGCGGCGACGACCACGGCGTCGATCGATCGCCTCCCGTCCTTCTCCCAGTAGACGTCCTTGAGCTCGAGCCAGAGCGCGAACTCGTCGAGGGTGAGGCCGGTGCCGATCCCGAACAGGACGACGACGATCTCGTGCCAGGGCGAGGACGGCTGGATCACCACGCCGACGTAGCCGAAGACGAGCAGCAGCAGGATCCCCCAAACGAGGTGGTGGACGTGGGTGCCGCCGACCTGGACGTTCCCCGGCCACCAGCTCACCTGGGCCCGGATCATGTGGGCGCTGGTGCGGATGAATCCCCAGCTGACCAGGAACGCGACGAGGAACAGCAGCTCCGGCTGGCGGCCGGTGTCGACGATCGCCCGCTCGTAGAGGCTGCCGACGCTGGCGAGCTCGGGCGCGAGCACGCTCACGGGAATACCTCACGGCACATGCACATCTCCTGCGGCGCCCTTGGCGCCTTACCTGCTGCTGCCGGGGCAAGCTCCGGCCCAACATCCCTGCATGAATGTCGCTCGTTCACGGGACTAGGACCACCTTGCCGACGTTGCGGCGCTCGGCGATCAGCCGGTGGGCATCGGCGGCCCGGGCGAACGGGAACGCCTCGGCGATGACCGGCTTGAACGCGCCGGCGGAGAGGCCGGCCTGAATCGGTGCCACGAGGCGCTCGAGACCCTCGCGGTCCCACCAGCGCAGCAGGTTGAGCCCGAAGACCCCCTTGTTCTCGTTCATCATCGCGAGACTGCGCCACCACGGCACGGTCGCGAACGGCATCCGCGCCAGCGTGCCGGCGAGCGCGGCGAGATTCCGCCCTCCTGCAGACTCGGACTCCGAGTAGCCGTACATAACCAGCCGCCCGCCAGCGCGCAGCAGGCGGTAGTCCTTGCGGAAGCTCCGCGGGCCGAGGGCGTCGAGCGCGACGTCGATCCCCTCGCCGCCGGTGATCGCTCGGATCTCGGTCTCGAAGTCGCGGGTCCGGTAATCGATCGGGTGATCGACGCCCTGGGCCCGGATTGCATTGTGCTTCGCCGCCGACGCGGTGCCGAAGATCTCGGCGCCGAGCCCGCGCGCGATCTGGGTCGCGGCGATTCCGACCCCGCCGGCGGCGGCGTGGATCAGCACCCGCTCCCCCACCCTCGCGCCGGCCATCAAGACCAGCCCAGCGATCGCAGCGCCGTAGTTGAGCGGCACCGCGGCGCCCTGCTCGAAGCTCAGCTGCCCGAGTAGCGGAATCGCCTGCGATGTCGGCACCGTGACCAGCTCCGAGTAGCCGCCGAACCGGGTCGCGGCGATGACGCGGTCGCCGGGAGCGAAGCCGTCGGCCCCCGACCCGACCTCGTCGACCTCGCCTGCGACCTCGTAGCCGACGACGCAGGGCGGCGAGGGGGCGCCGGGGTAGACGCCGGACCGGGCGAGCAGGTCGGCGAAGTTGACCCCGGCCGCACGGACCGCGATCCGGACCTGCCCGGCGCCGACCGGCGGATCGGGGCGCTCGGCGACCTCGAGCACCTCCGGCGGGCCGTGCCGCGGGATCACCACCGAGCGCATCGGCGGGAGGGTAGTCCGTCTACAAGTCGACCGCGCGGCCGGCGAAGAACCCGTCCTGGCGGGCGATCTCGTCGATCACCTCCGGGGGGACGGGCCCGTCGGTGGTCAGCGCCATCACCGCCTCGTGCTCGCCGGCCTCGGCGCCGATTGCCGCCGAGACGATGTTCGCCCCATGCTCGCCGAACGCGGTCCCGACGCGGCCCATCATCCCCGGCTGGTCGGCGTAGCGGAAGATCGCCAGGTGGTCGGCGAACGGCATGTAGAAGCTCTGGCCCCAGACCTTGACGAGATAGGGCGTGTTGCGCGGCCCGACGCCGGTCCCGGCCACCTCGACCGCGCCCTCGCCGTCGCCGAGCCGAACGGTGATCAGCTCGGTGAAGTCCTCCGATGCGGCCTCGGTCAGCTCGACGAGCTCGATCCCTCGCTCCTCGGCCATCGCCGGGGCGTTGACCAGGTTCACCGGCTCCTCGGTGTGGCCGGAGAGCAGCCCGGCGAGAACGGCGATCCCGAGCAGCCGCGTGTCGTACTCGGCGATCCGGCCGCGGAGCTCGACGTGGACGCGGTCGACCGCCCCGGGGCCGAGCCCGCCGGCGAGCCGACCGAGCTTCTCGCACAGGGGAACGAATGGGGCGAGTGCCTCCATCACCTCGGGACGGACGGCGGCGATATTGACCGCGTTCGTCACCACGCCGCCGGTGAGCGCGGCCCGCACCTGCTCGGCGGTGACGACGCCAGCTCGGTCCTGAGCCTCGGCCGTCGAGGCCCCGAGGTGAGGGGTGACGACGACGTCGGGGCGCCCGAACAGCGGATGCTCGGTCATCGGCTCGGACGGGAAGACGTCCAGCGCCGCGCCTGCGACCTCGCCCCGGTCGAGCGCCCGCTCGAGCGCCTCGAGATCGATCAGCTCGCCGCGGGCGCAGTTGACGATCCGGACGCCGTCGCGCATCTTCTCGATCGCCGCGGCGTCGATCCAGCCGACCGTCTCCGGCGTCTTCGGAAGGTGGATCGTGACCACGTCGGCGCGGGCGTAGAGCTCGTCGATGTCGTCGACCCCCTCGACGCCGAGCTCGCGGAAGCGCTCGGCGGAGACGAACTTGTCGAACGCGACGACCTCCATGTCGAACCCCAGCGCCCGCTTCGCCACGAGCTGGCCGATGCGGCCGAAGCCGATCACCCCGAGCGTCTTGCCGTAGAGCTCGTTGCCCCCGAGCTTCGAGCGCTCCCATCGCCCCGCGGTCAGCGAGCCGTGGGCCTGCGGCACGTTCCGGCACAGGGCCAGGATCAGCGCCAGGGTGTGCTCGGCGGCGGCGATCGAGTTCGACTCGGGAGCGTTGGCGACGATGATCCCGCGCTTCGTCGCCGCCGCGACGTCGACGTTGTCGACTCCCGTCCCGGCTCGGCCGATCACCTTCAGCCGGTCGGCGCGGCCAATCAGCTCGGCGGTGACCTTGGTCCCCGAGCGGACCAGGATCGCGTCGAACTCGCCGATCCGCTCGGCGAGCTCCGCGTCGGTCATCTCGAGGCCGAGCTCGACCTCGAAGTCCTCACGCAACAGCTCGACCCCCGACTCGGCGATCTTCTCCTTCACCAGCACCTTCATCGGCTCGCCTCGGGCACGTTGTCGATCACCCAGTCGATGCAGGCGGTCAGCGCCTCGACGTCGGCCAGCTCGACGGCCGGGAACATCCCGACCCGGAGCTGGTTCCGCCCGAGCTTGCGGTAGGGCTCTGTGTCGACGATCGCGTTCGCGCGCAGCGTCGCCGCGACCGCCGCCGCGTCGATCTCGGGATCGAAGTCGATCGTGCCGACGACGAGCGAGCGCTTCGCGGGATCGGATACGAACGGCGTCGCCCCGTCGCGGCCCTCCGCCCATGCGTACAGATGCGTGGCGGAGGTCCGGGAGCGCTCGACGCACCACTCGAGCCCGCCGGAGGAGAGCATCCACTCGACCTGGTCAGCGAGCAGGAGCAGCGTTGCGAGGGCGGGCGTGTTGTACGTCTGGTCCTTGCGCGAGTTGGCGAGCGCGGTGGAGAGCGAGAGGAAGCCGGGCTGCCAGCGACCGCCGGCACCATCGAGCTCTCCGATCCGCTCGACGGCGGCCGGGCTCAGCAGCGCCAGCCAGAGGCCGCCGTCGGAGCCGAACGCCTTCTGCGGCGCGAAGTAGTACGCGTCGGCCTCGCTCGCGTCGACCGGCAGGCCGCCGGCTGCCGAGGTGGCGTCGATCAGCACCAGCGCGGCTTCGGAGCCCGCGGGCCGCGTGACCCCGACCATCACCCCGGTCGAGGTCTCGTTGTGCGTCCAGGCGATCGCGTCGGCGTCGGGATCCGCGACCGGCTCGGGCGCATCGCCCGGGTCGGATGCGACGACGATCGGATCGGCGAGGAACGGCGCTCCGGCGGCGACGTCGGCGAACTTGCGCGAGAACTCCCCGTAGGCGAGGTGCAGCGAGCGCTCGCGCACGAGGCACGCCGCCGCGGCGTCCCAGAACGCGGTCGTGCCGCCGTTGCCGAGCGCCACCTCGTATCCGTCGGGGGCGCCGAACAGCGCGGTGATCCCGCCCCGCACCCGGGCGACGAGGTCCTTGACCGGGCGCTGGCGATGCGAGGTCCCGATCACCCCGGCCTGCTCGGCGAGCCGCGCGAGCGCCTCCGGCCGGACCTTCGAAGGGCCACAGCCGAACCGCCCGTCGGCGGGTCGCAGGTCGGCCGGTATGCGCGCGTCGGTGAGATTCATGTTCGCTGGCTGCGAGCGCCGCGGGACCGTACTAAGGTCCTCGGCGTGAGCCGGGCAGAGGTGAGCGAGCCGATCGAGGGCGACGGCTACGCGGCCGCGAGCCTCGACGGGCTCGGCGAAGGTTACGGGTTCCGCAGGATCCCCCGCGGGCTCGGCGGGACGCTTTGAGGTCGCATACGGTCTACAAGACGTTCGAGATCCCCGAGCGGCGGGCGTTCGTGCGGATCACCGAGGACGTCCAGACGGCTGTCGACGAGGCCGGGATCGACGAGGGGATGGCGCTGGTCGCGGCGATGCACATCACCGCCGGGGTGTGGATCAACGACGACGAGCCCGGCCTCCACGAGGACACGCTCGAGTGGCTCGACAAGGTCGCGCCCCCGAGCTGGAAGGAGCCCGCGAACGAGGTCGCGCGCGAGCTCTCCCCCGATCCGGGCGACTACCGCCACCACGCCGGTGGCGAGGACAACGGCGACGCCCACCTCAAGAACCTGCTCGTCCACCACCAGGTGATCGTCCCGGTGACGGCGGGCCGGCTCGACCTCGGCCCGTGGCAGCAGGTCTTCTACACCGAGTTCGACGGCCGGCGGCCGAAGCGCCTGGTCATCAAGGTGCTCGGCGAGTAGGTCATTCGGGGTCACAGGGTCCCCGCGGGGATAGGCAGCATCGCGGAGAGCCTCAGCCGAACGGCTCGAGGCGGACGAGCGTCAGCTAGATGGGAGCACACGATGCCCGAGAAGATCGGCCCGAAGCTGAAGGGAACGCTCGCTGAGCAGATGGAGGGCGACGTGACCGTGGGCTCACGCGAGTGGATGTCCACGCTGCGCGCCCCGTTCAGCCGCCTTGCGGGTCCGCGTGCCGACCTTTGAAGGTCGCGGCGACCTCGCCGACGTCGCATTCAAGAAAAGGGCCCGCCGAAACGGCGGGCCCCTCCTCTATGAACTTCGCCGAGCTACTTACAGCCCGAAGCCGCGCGGATTCGCCACGCCGCCGCTCGAGTGCCAGCCGATGAAACCACTCGGTGCAGCGCTACTCACGGCTGCACCCCAGTCGGCACCGGAGAGGCCGTGGGCCGCAGGCGCACCGCCCGGACCAAAGCCTCGGGGCTCTTGGCCCTGCGCGGTCGCCATCGATGGGATCCCAAGTGCAAGCGCCGCGCTCGCGAGCAGAGCGACAAGGTACTTCCTCATCCGTTCTACCTCCTTGTATTCCGGGTCGTAGTCACCGACTCGACCCAAGTGTCCCTGCGCCCGACGCCTACCTCTAGGTCCCGGCGACCAAACGACGCGAAGCGATTTCCGTCTTCACAGACGACGGTCGACTGGCCGCCGTCGGCACGAATAGACTCGCCGCCGATGAGGGCGAGATCGACGAGGGCGAGGGTTGGGGCGATGGCGGTTTCCGCCATCGCGTGGCCAATGGACGATCACTCGCAACCTGCGCAACGGCAAGCGCTACTACGCGAAGGTCGCGCGGCGGGACGTCGGGTCCGCCGGCCACGACCACGTCTGCCGGGCCTCCCGCACGTCAGCGCTGCGGTTCCCGAGCGGCACGCGGTAGGCGGGCCCGACCCGGCCTCGGTCAGAACTCCTGGTCGATCCAGGGCATCATCGAGCGCAGCTCCCTGCCGACCTTCTCGATCGGGTGGCCGACCGCCTCGTCGCGCATCCGCTGGAAGTTCTCGGCGCCGGCACGGTTCTCGGCAATCCACTCCTTCGCGAACTCGCCCGACTGGATGTCGGCGAGTATCTGGCGCATCCCGGCCCGGGCCTCCTCGGTGATCACCTTCGGTCCGCGGGTCATGTCCCCGTACTCGGCGGTGTTCGAGATCGAGTAGCGCATCCCCGCGATGCCCTTCTCGTAGATCAGGTCGACGATGAGCTTCAGCTCGTGGAGGCACTCGAAGTAGGCGAGGTCCGGGTTGTAGCCCGCCTCGACCAGCGTGTCGAAGCCCGCGCGCACCAGCTCGGAGAGCCCGCCGCACAGCACGACCTGCTCGCCGAAGAGATCGGTCTCGGTCTCCTCCTCGAACGTGGTCTCGAGCACACCCGCGCGGGTGCCGCCGACGCCCTTGGCGTAGGCCAGGGCCAGCTCGCGCGCGCCGCCGGTGGCGTCCTGGTGCACGGCGAACAGGCAGGGCACGCCCGCACCCTCGGT
>DATHVI010000032.1:0-30922 GCA_035461385.1 Solirubrobacterales bacterium | reverse complement strand
GGCGTCCGCGTCGACGCCACCGGTCGGCCGATCGAATGGCAGCACCTGCGCGGCGCGTTCTAAGGGCGGTCGCAACCCCGCACCCCGGCCGCGGGAGCTCATCGAGGTGCCCGCGGCGTAGCCACGGGCCATGGAGCCACTTGCGGCGCCTACGGCGCCTTACCTGCATCTGCGGCGGCGCAACGCCGCCGGATCACGTATCCGGCGGGAGCGGAGGAGGTGGCGGGTCCAATTCGAGCTGGCTGTAGGCGATCGACTGGAACGAGCGCCGGTGGAGGTCGGACGGGCCGAGCTCGAGGATCGCGGCGCGGTGCTCGGGGGTCGAGTAGCCGGCGTTGCCGGCGAAGCCGAAGCCCGGGTAGTTCTCGTCGACGCTTCGCATGTAGCGGTCCCGGGTGACCTTGGCGACCACGGAGGCGGCGGCGATCGCCGCGCTGCGGGCGTCGCCGTCGATGACCGGCCGGTGGTCGACCGGGCAACGCGGGACCGGAAAGCCGTCAGTGAGGCAGACCGCCCCGGGGATCGAGACCCGCTCGAGGCAGCGGCCGAGTGCAGCGAGGTTGGTGACGTGGAGGCCGCGCGAGTCGATTCCGCGCACGCAGCGGACCGTGACCGCGACCCGCTCGGCGGCCCGGACCACCGCCGGGTAGAGCTGCTCGCGCTCATCGGGGGTCCGCTGCTTCGAGTCGTCGAGCTCGCCGAGGGCGCGACGGTCGCGGAGGCTGAGGCGCTCGTAGTCGATCAGCACCGCGGCCGCGACCAGCGGGCCGGCGAGCGACCCCCGGCCCGCCTCGTCGGCGCCGGCGACGTAACGCGCGCCGAGCGAGCGGTCGAAGCGGAACAGTCGCGCGGCGCGGCGACGGCGCCGCTTGCGGGCGGCGGCTGAGGGGCCGGACTGCCGGCGGCGGTCTCCGGCCTCAGAGGAGCCCGACCCGGTTGACGGGCCAATAGGTGAAGAAGGCTTCGCCGATGATCCAGTCGCGGGGGACCGGGCCCCAGAACCGGCTGTCGTCGCTGTGTCCACGGTTGTCGCCCATCATGAAGTAATGATCGGGTGGAATCTCGATCTCCTCGGGGAACTGGCATCCGCCTCCGTTGCCGCACGGGACGATGAAGTCCTCCTGGGCCGGCTCGCCGTTGACGATCGGGATCCCGTCCTCGATCCGCAGCCGGTCGCCGGGGCCGGCGACGATCCGCTTGATGAAGTTCGTGTTCGCCTCCTCGTCGTGGGGCTCCGGGCACACCTGGTCCGAGTTCTTCTCGACACCGCATTGGCCGCCGAGCGGCTGGTTGGGATCGGAGCGGTCCGCCGGCACCGCGCCGACCGGGGGGTGGAAGACGACCACGTCGCCGACCGACGGGTCCCCGAACCGGTAGCCGAACCGGTTGACGAGGACGCGCTGGCCTGGATCGAGCGTCGGCTCCATCGACTCCGACGGGATCTGGTAGGGCTTGATCACGAACGCCTGGATCACCAGCGCGAGCCCGATCGCCATGCCGACGATCAGGACGAGCTCGAACAGCGCCCCGGCCCCGCTTTTCGGCTTCGGGATCAGGACCGGGACTGGTCTTCCTCGGAGCCCTCCGCCGCGGCCGTCTCGGCCTCCGGCTGCTCCTCGGACGGCTCCTCGTCTGAGCCCTCGACCTCCGCCGTCGGCTCCCCGGACGACTCGGCCTCCGCGGCGGCCTCGGCCGCCGTCGATTGCTCGTCCTCACCCGCCTGATCCGGCGCCTCACCGGCCTCCCCTTCGCCGGCCTCCTCCTCGGCGACGACCTCGGGCTCGACCTCCTCCTGGCTCGCGCCCCCGGAGTCGACCGCCTCCTGCTCCTCGGCCGTTGCGACGAGCTCATCTTCGATCCCCCAGCGGCGCTCAGCGACGCGGGCGCGTTTGCCAATCCGGCCGCGGAGGTAGTACAGCTTCGCCCGCCGGACATCCCCGCGGGCCACCACCTCGAGCCGCTCGATCTTCGGCGAGTGGACCGGGAAGGTCCGCTCGACGCCAACCCCGAAAGACTGCTTGCGGACGGTGAACGTCTCGCGCGCGCCGCTGCCGCGCCGCGCGATCACCACCCCCTCGAACACCTGGGTCCGGCGCCGGTTGCCCTCGACCACCTGGAAGTGGACCCGGACCCGGTCGCCGGGATCGAATCTCGGCACCCGCTTGAGCTGGCGCCGCTCGATGCTCTCGATGATCGTGGACATGGTCTGAGGCTGGGATCCGGCAAGCCTTGCGCGGCTCGCTAAGCAGTCGATAAAACGCGCGTGACCCGGCTCGGGGCCCCGCGCGGCACGGGAATCTTAGTGAACTCGCTGCGGAATTCGGCCTCGCCGGACGCTATCCGTCGCGGTCGGCGTGGCGGGCGCGCTCCTCGGCCGCGGCCCGTTCGCGGTCCTCGGCCGCGCGCGCCGCGCGCGCCCGGCTCTGCTCGAGCCGCCACTCGCGGATCCGCTCGTGGTCGCCCGAGCGCAGGACCTCGGGCACCTCCCAGCCCCGGTAGCTCAGCGGCCGCGTGTAGTGCGGGTACTCGGGGGCCCCGCCGAGCGCCGCCGAGAACGACTCCTCGAGCGCGCTCTCGGCGTGCCCGAGCGCGCCCGGGAGCTTGCGGATCACCGCATCGGCGACGACCATCGCCGCGAGCTCGCCCCCGGAGAGCACGTAGGGGCCGACCGAAACGGTGTCGGTGGCGAGCCGCTCGCGCACCCGCTCGTCGACCCCCTCATAGCGGCCGCAGAGCAGCGCGAGGTGGGGCTCAGCGGCGAGCTCGGCTGCCATCGCCTCGTCGAACTGCCGACCCGAGGGAGCGAGCAGGATCACCCGCGTCGGCGCCTGCGCCTCGCCGTAGGCGGCCCGCAGCGCGGCGTCGACGACGTCGACCCGGAGCACCATTCCCGCGCCGCCGCCGTAGGGCGCGTCGTCGACCTGGCCGCCGCTCAGCGGCGTCGTCTCACGCCAGCTGAAGGTCCGCAGCTCGAGCCCGCCGGAGGAGGCGTTGGCGACATGGCGCTGGCCCCGGAACCACTCGAACCATTCCGGGAACAGCGTGAAGACGTCAATCGTCTTCAACGATCTCGACCATCACCCGGCCGTCGTCGAGCGTCGCGGCGGCCTTGGCGATCGTCCGAATCGCGTTCGCGACCCGCCCCTCGCGGCCGATCACCCGGCCGAGGTCGTCGTCGGCGACGTGGATCTCGAGCACGGTGTCGCGCCCGCCCTCCTCGATCGCGTCGACACGGACGGAGTCGGGATCCGCGACCAGCGCGCGGACCAGGAACTCCACCAGCTCGCGCATCGGGCTTCCTACTGACCGGATGCTTCGATGCCCTTGGTCCGCAGGAGGCCGGCGACCGTCGGCGTCGGCTGGGCGCCGTGCTCGAGCCAGTGGCGGGCTCGTTCCTCGTCGATCACGATCACCGAGGGATCGGGCTGCGGGTTGTAGTGGCCGATCGTCTCGATCGTCCTCCCGTCGCGAGGCGAGCGGCGGTCGGCGATGACCACGCGCCAGACGGGGTTCTTGCGCGAGCCCATCCTTCTCAGCCTGATTCGAACCATTGCGGCGGGTGAGGTTACACAGTTCGCGACCGGACACCGCCCCCCCGGCGGCGCCAGGGGCTACTTCATCCCGAGCAGCTGCTGGGGGTCGGGCATCTTCCCCTCTGCGAGCTGCGCCATCACCTTGCGCATCTGCGCGAACTGCTTGACGAGCTGGTTCACGGCCTGGACCGTGGTCCCCGACCCGCGGGCGATCCGCCGCCGCCGCGAGCCGTCGATGATCGTCGGGGTCGCCCGCTCGGCGGGGGTCATCGAGAGGATGATCGCCTCGATCCGGTCAAGCTCGGCGTCGTCCATGTTCACCTGCCGGAGCTGCTTCATCGCCTTGCCCATCCCCGGCATCAGGCCGAGGACGTTCTGGAGCGGCCCCATCTTGCGCACCTGACGCATCTGCTGGAGGAAGTCCTCGAGCGTGAACTGCTGCTTGCGGATCTTGCGCTCGAGCGAGGAGGCCTGCTCGCGGTCGGTGACCTCCTCGGCCTTCTCGATCAGCGACAGGACGTCGCCCATGCCGAGGATCCGCGAGGCCATCCGCTCGGGGTGGAAGCGGTCGAGCTGCTCGAGCTTCTCCCCCGTCGACGCGTAGAGGATCGGCTTCCCGGTCACCGCCTTGACGGAGAGCGCGGCGCCGCCGCGCGCGTCGCCGTCGAGCTTGGTCATCACGACGCCGTCGAAGTCGACCCGGTCGGCGAAGCTCTCGGCGACGTTGACGGCGTCCTGACCGGTCATCGCGTCGAGGACGAGCAGCACGTCGTGGGGCTTCGTCCGCTTGCGGATCGCGGCGAGCTCGTCCATCAGCTCCTCGTCGACGTGCAGGCGGCCGGCGGTGTCTACGATCAGCACCTCCTTGCCCGCCGAGCGCGCCTGGTCGAGGGCCCACTCGGCGATGTCGACCGGGTCGCGCGCGGTGCCCTGCTCATAGACCGTCGCCCCGGCCCGCTCCCCGACCGTGACCAGCTGCTCGACCGCGGCCGGGCGCTGGGTGTCGCAGGCCGCGAGCGCGACCGAGCGCCCGTCGGCGGCGAGGTGGCGGGCGAGCTTCGCGCAGGCGGTCGTCTTCCCCGAGCCCTGGAGGCCGGCCATCAGGATCACCGTCGTCCCCGACCCCGCGAACGCGAGGTCGCGGCTCGCGCCGCCCATCAGCGCTGCGAGCTCCTCGTTGACGATCTTCACCACCTGCTGGCCGGGGTTGAGGCTCTCGAGCACCCCGGCGCCGAGGCAGCGCTCCTTGACCTCGGCGGTGAACGACTTGACGACCTTGAAGTTGACGTCGGCTTCGAGCAGCGCGAGCCGGATCTCGCGCATCGCCCGGTCGACGTCGGCCTCGGTCAGCTTCCCGCGCGAGCGGACGCCGGCGAGGGTCTCCTGGAGGCGGTCGGACAGCTGGTCGAACATCGGGGCCTGAGGTTACTGCCCGGCGAACGTCGGCTCACGCCCCTGCTGTGTGCGCAACTGGACGTTCTTCGCCGGCGGGCCGGTTGGTCGCGCCTACCGGCGCACCCGAAGCCGCACCACCGCCCGACGGGCTTCGGTCCCGGGGCTGCGGGCGGTGAGCGCGATCTTCGTCAGCCGGCCCCGGGCGGCGCGCCTGATCCGGACCGTCACCTTGCGCTTCCGCGTCTCGCCGGCGGGGACCGCCCCGATGCCGCGACAGCGCGGACCACCGACCGCGAGCCGGCGCTTAGGGGCGGCAACGCAGACGCGCACCGCGCCCGCGGCGTGGGCGCCGAGGTTGCTCACGCTGACCCGGTAGGCGACCCGCTCGCGGCGCGGGCCCACCCGGCGCTGTTTCGGCCGTGCCGCGAGCCGCAGCCGCGGCTCACCGACGATCGCGAACGCGAGCGTCTTCTCCTCCTCGACGTTGCCGGCGAGGTCGGTCGAGCGGAACCCGATCTCGTGCTCGGCGATGTCGTCGAATCTGAGCCGATCGAGCGGGTTGTGCTCCGTCCACGGGCCTCCGTCGACCCGGTATTCGATCCGGTCGACGCCCGAGGTGGCATCGGCGGCGGTGAGCGTCACCTCGATGGGCCCGCGGTAGGAGCCGCCGGCGCCCGGTTCGGCTGGGTTGAGTGCCGCCGCGGTGACCGGCGGCGTCGCGTCGAGCTTGAACGCGAGCGAGCCCGCCTCCTCGACGTTCCCCGCCCCGTCGACCGAGCGGTACTCGACAACGTGCTCGCCGTCGCCGGAGATGACCGGCGGGACGATCGCGTTGTAGATCTCCCAATCCTGCGAATCGACGCGGTAATGGCTGTCGAGGAGGCCGGATCCCCCCTCGTCGGTGGCGTCGAGGATCAGGGTCGGGGACGTCCGGTACCAGCCGTTGGATCCGTCCGGGAACGGTGGCTGGAACCCGGCCGCCGTCACCGGAGGCGTCTCATCGAGGGGGGGCGCCTCGATGGCGACGAGCTGCCACTGCTGCGGTGGCCACTGGCCGGCGTCGGCGCAGATCGCCGGCCCCGAGGCGCAGCTCACGCCGGTGACCGGATGAGTTGCTCGATTCTCGCCATCGCGGCGGTAGCCACCGACGACGTTCGTCTCGACGATTCCGCCGTCGTTGCCGACCTCGAGCGCAAGGTTTGCCCCAGCCACGACCGGGCGGTGGAAGCCATGCCCGGTGTCGTCGAGGTACCAGCGCTGGCGCTCGTCGCCGCCGTCGCAGGGGGCGACCTCGACGTTCGTTCCGGGCTCCCCCGACCCGTCGGCGATCGCGAGGCAGCTGCCGCGGTCGCCGGCCATGCTGCGGAAGCGATGGAAGCCGTCGGCCGCGCGCTCGAGCCGCCAGACCTGCCCGTGCGCCGCCTCGTCGCAGGTGCTTTGGAGGACGTTCGACTCGCCATCTCCAGCCGCGGTCAGGCAGCGGTCGCTCGGCATCGGGTTGTGGATCGCGTCCGGGTCGAGGCCCCCGGCGACGATCGTCGCGTCGTTGCCCCGACCGGACGAATCGGCGACCGCCTCCCCGCCCTCCTCGTCGAAGCGGTACCAGGCGACGTCGCCGCCGCCGATTTCGCCGCCGCCGGGCTCGGCCACGAGCTCGGCGAGCTCGGCCTGCGACAGCGCCCGGTCGAAGATCTGGAACTCGTCGATCGCGGCGTCGAGCAGCGGGTCGGCGGCGAACTGCGAGCGCCCGATCCAGTTCTGGGTCGAGTTGCCGAGGCCGGCCGCGCGCTGGGTGATCGCCGGGTTCTGGGCGAACGGCTCCCCGTTCAGCCAGATCGTCCCGGTGTTCCCCACGAGGGTGAACGCGACGTGCTGCCACCCGGTCGGAAGCTGCGGCCCGCCGCCGCTCGCCGGGACCATCTGCACCGGGCCGCCGGTGTTGATGTCGAACCGCAGGCCGCCGTTCGCGCCGCCCGCGTTCGCGCTCAGGAACATGAAGCTCCCGGTGCCGCTGCCGAAGTCGAAGACCCGCGACCACGTCTGGCCGAGCGTGCCGCGGTTGACCCAGGCGGCGATCGTGAAGTCGCCGACGAGCTCGCTCAGGATTCCGACCGGCATCTCGACGTACTGGTTCGAGCTCGGGCCGCTCAGCCGCACCGCGTCGCCGAACCCCTCCGGCCCGGGCACGCGGTCGATGTCCGCCGCCGCCGGGCCGCCTTCGTTGACGAGCCGGTAATGGCCGCCGTCGGCGAGATCGTACGCCCCCCCTCCGGGCTCGTCGAAGTACGGCCAGCCATCGTGCCAGTCGATCGGCCGGATGCCGAGCGTGCTCTGCGGCAGGTAGGCGTGGTAGACGAGGTAGTGGGTGCCGTCGTCGACGAAGACGTCAGGCCCGCCCGGGGCGCGCCAGAGGCCCTCCGGCGTCACGCCTGGCCGGGCAACCCGGCTGTCGAGGATGATCGTCCCCCCGCCCTCGGTCAACGGGATCCCGTTCTTGTCGACGTAGGGACCGTCGATGCTCTGCGAGCGCCCGACGCTGATCTTGTAGGTCGAGTTAGCGCCCTGGCAGCACCAGTCCCAGCCGGTGAGCAGGTAGTAGTAACCGCCGCGCCTGAAGATCGCCGGCCCCTCGACCCGGTTCGGCGGGACGGCGAAGCCGGGCTGGATCGGGAACCGCTCGCTGCCGCGCGAGGCGATCAGCTTCATCTCGCCGATCGGCGTCACCATGTCGTCGTCGAGTCGCTGGATCGCGATCCCGTCCCAGTGGGAACCCCAGACGATCCACCAGTTCCCGTCGGCGTCCTGGCTCACGTGCGGATCGATCGCGTTGTGATCGAACGGGTCGTCCGGGTCGCCGGCGGCGCCGGAGGCGATGATCGCCTCGCCGTGGTCGACGTAGCTCGACGGGTCGGTCGGCGTCTCGGTCGTCTTCAGTCCGATCGCCGAGGTCTGCGATCCGAAGCTCGACTGCGAGTAGTAGTAATGGAACGTGTCGCCGATCCTCTCGACGTGCGGCGCCCACAGCGCCCCGGGGCTGATGTCGAACGTCCAGTCGGCCTTCGGGACGTTGCCGTGGACGCTCCACGGTCCGCCCAGGCTCGGGGCGCTGCGGATCGAGCCACCGGTCGCGGCGACGACGTAGGTGTCGCCGTCCCGGTAGAGGGTCGGATCGTGGACGCCGACCTGGCCTGTCACCGGGATCTGGCCGGACGGGACGTCGGTTCCCGTCTGGGCGGCGGCCGGCGGCGTTGGTGGCCCGGTCACCGCGAGCCCGGCGACGAGCGCGACGGCGGCGCTGAGCAGCGCCGGCGCCCACGGTCGCCGGCGGCGGCATCGCTTCACCGTCGAGGCCATTCCGTTCTCTCCTCCAGCCGCCCCCCGTTCGGACGACTCCGGGCGCTTCTTCCGTGATGCGGAACGCACGCCGCGCGTCCTGAAATCCTACACGCAGCTCGCCGGGCGGTCAACGATCGCCACGGCGGCTGCGGGCGTCAGTCCGGCAGCAGCGCGCGGGCGAACTCCTCGGGATCGAACGGCCGCAGGTCCTCGATCGTCTCACCGGTGCCGATCAGCTTCAGCGGGATCCCGAGCTCGGCGGCGATCGCGAGCGCGACCCCGCCCTTCGCGCTGCCGTCGAGCTTCGTCAGCGCGACCCCGCTGACCTCGACCGCGTCGGCGAATGCCTGCGCCTGGCGAAGCCCGTTCTGGCCAGTGGTCGCATCGATCACGATCAGGGTCTCGTGGGGGGCGCCTTCGCGCCGCTTGCCGGCGACGCGGCGCACCTTCGCCAGCTCGTCCATCAGGTTGCCGTGGGTGTGCAGCCGCCCCGCGGTGTCGGCGATGACGACGTCCGCTCCCCTGCCCTCGGCGGCGCCGATCGCGTCGTAGACGACCGCCCCGGGGTCACCACCTGGCGACCCCCGGACCAGCTCGACCCCGGCCCGCTCCGCCCAGGCCTCGAGCTGCTCGATCGCCGCCGCGCGGTAGGTGTCGGCCGCGGCGACGATCACCTCGAGGCCGAAGCGCTCGCGGAGCACGGCGGCGAGCTTGCCGATCGTCGTCGTCTTGCCGGTTCCGTTGACGCCGACGACCATCACCACCGCCGGCTTCGCGCTCAGGTCGATCCGCCGCTCGCCGCCTGCGGCGAGCTCGGCGAGCAGCTCGGCGAGGCGTGAGCGCGCGGCCTCGGCGCCTCGCACCTCGCCCGACTCGACCTCGCCCTCGAGCCGCCCGACGACGTCGGCCGTCGCCCGCGCGCCGACATCGGAGAGGATCAGCGCCTCCTCGAGCCGCTCCCAGGTCTCGCTGTCGAGCCGCTCGAAGAGGCTCGACGAGAGCTCGGCCTGGAGCGCCCGCCGGCTCTTCGCCAGCGACTCGCGCAGCCGCCGGAACCGGCCCCGCACCCGGTCCCCGTCGCCGTCCCCGTCCTCGCCGCCCGCGGCGGCCGCGGCCGAGCGCGGCCGCGCGCCGTCGCCGAGCTCGATCAGCTCTTCCCACTCCATCGCCGGGAGGCTAGTGGTACGCGCCGGCGCGAGCCGGGCCCGGGCGGCCGCGCCGCTTTCGTCGGCTCAGCGCAGCGGCGGCGCCACGCAGCGGAAGCCCATCGAGCTGCCGACGGTCTGGTGGGAGAGCCTGCCGGCGGGACTGTCGTCGACGATGAACGCGACGTGGATGTTGACGCCGCCGACGTTGTACTGGAAGCGAGCGTGGGTCCACTCGCCGTTGGTCGTGATCGCGAAGCCGGGCTCGTAGGCCATCGCCGCACCCTCGCTCATCGACGGCAGCCGGCGGCCGGCGTCGATGCACGCGTCCTCGGCGTCCGCGAACGTCGCCGGCGGCCGCGAGACGCGCTCGATGCAGGCGCCCTCGAGGAAGCGGGTCCCGGCCGGGCACTTGAGCCGGAGCGAGGTCGCCGTGTCGGCGAGCTTCACCGCGCCGGGCGCGATGTGCTTCGACTTGACGCTGTTGCGCGAGAGCGCATAGGCGCCGGCGCTGAGCGCGAGGAACAGCGCCAGGGTGCTGATGACGTTCGCGTACGTCACCCGCGGCCTGATCGTCTTCAGCATTGTCAACCCCCTCTGTGGTGTAGGCCGGAGCGTAGCTGCGCCCGCGGTCGCCGGCAAGCCGCTGCAGCGCCGCTACGCAGCCTCCACCGCCTCGTCGAGCACCGCCTGCTCGCCGCCCGGCTGGTCGAAGCGGCGCGAGACCACCTTCGTCACCCCGCCCTTGCCCATCGAGATTCCGTAGAGGACGTCGGCCGCGTCCATCGTCCGCTTCTGGTGGGTGACGACGATGAACTGGGCGCGGCTCGCGAACCGCCGCAGGAGCTGGAGGAAGCGATCGATGTTTGCGTCGTCGAGCGCCGCCTCGACCTCGTCGAGGATGTAGAACGGCGAGGGGCGCGCGAGGAAGACCGCGAACACGAACGCGAGCGCGACCAGCGACTTCTCGCCTCCGGACAGCAGCGACAGCTTCCGGGTCGCCTTGCCGGCGGGCGTGACCTCGATCTCGACCCCCTGCTCCTGGAACGCCTCGGTCTCGCGGTCGGCATCCTCGGCGCCGTCCTCCGCCGCCTCGCCCTCCGGCGTCGCGCCCGCGTCTCCGCCGGGGCTCGCGCCGCCGAGGACCGGGCGCGGCGCCGCGCGCTCGCCGACGAGCCGCAACCGGCCGCGGCCGCCGGGGAACAGGTGCTCGACGAGCTCCTCGAAGTTCTTCCGCGTCGCCTCGAAGGTCTGCTCGAAGGCGTCGTTGATCTTGCGGTCGGTCTCGCGGATCAGCCCCTCGAGCTCCGCCAGCGCCGACTCGAGGTCGCGGCGCTGGGCCTCGAGGTCGGAGACGTGGGCGAGCGCCTCCTCGTACTCGCGCTCGGCGAGCGGGTTGACCGGGCCGAGCTGCTCGCGCCGGCGCGCCAGCCGCTCGAGCTTGCGCTCGATCTCCTCGCGCTCGGCCTCGTCCAGGGCCTCTCCGGTCGGCTCGATCTTCCGCCCGAGCCGCTTCGCGATCGCCTCGAGCTCGGAGATCGCCTCGGCGCGGCGGTCGCGCAGGTGGGCGGCGGCGACCTCGGCCTGCGTCACGACCTCGCTCGCCGAGCGCAGGCGCCCCTGGATCTCCGCTTCGGCCCGCGAGCACGCGCGCAGCCGCTCGGTGACGTCCTCCCCACCCCCGGCCTCGCCGAGCATCCGGCGCTCGAGCGAGGCCGCCCGCTCACCCGCGGCGTCGCGGACGGATGCCGCCGCCTCGCACAGCTCCCCGACCGCGGCGAGCAGCGCCGCCTCGACCTCGACCCGCGCCGACAGGGAGTCCTGGCGGCGGCTTCCGAGCAGCTCCTCGAGCCTGCGGGCGACCCGAGCGGCGTGCTCGGAGCGCTCGCGGACCCGCGCGAGCTCGCTGCCGCGGTCGTTATCCGCCGCGATCCGCACCTTGCCGAGCGCCTCGCCGGCGGCGGCGAGCGCCTCGCCGATCCGCTCGAGCCCGGCGTCGAACGGGTCCTCGCCGCCGCGCGCCTCGGTCGCGGCGGAGAGCTCCGAGGCGAGCGAGCCGAGCGTCGCCTGGTGGCGATCGAGCGCGGCCGCGAGCTCGGCGTGGCGACCGGCGAGGGCCTCCGCCCGGACCGTCAGTCGCTCGTGGGCCGCGCGGACGGCGCTCAGCCGGCCCCAGGCCTCGGTCCGCCGCCGGTCGCGCTCGGCGAGCTGCTCCTCGATCTCGCTCCGGCGGCGGTTCGCCTCCGAGAGCTCGGACTCGATCGCCTCGCGCCCCTCCCGCGCCTCCCGCGCGCGGGCCTCGGCGGCGGCGAGCTCGGACTCGTGGGTGGCGAGCTCGGAGTCGAGCAGGCGTGCCCGCAGCTCCCCGGCCTCGCGTTCGAGCCGGGCGTGGATGTCGGCGGCCTGCGCCTGGCGCTTGAGCGGGCGCAGGCGGCTGCGTGCCTCGCGCTCGACGTCGAGCGCCCGATCGAGGTTCTCCTGCGTTCGCTCGAGCTTGATCTGAGCCCGCCGGCGGCGCTTGCGGTGCTTGCCGAGCCCCGCCGCCTCCTCGACCAGCAGCCGCCGCTGGCGGGGCTTCGAGTGGACGATCTCCTCGACCCGGCCCTGGCTGATCACCGAGTGCATCTCCCGGCCGAGGTTCGCGTCGGCGAGCGTCTCGACGACGTCGGCGAGCCGGCAGCGGGCGCCGTTGATCCGGTAGTCGCCTTCGCCGCCGAGCTCGTAGCGCCGCATGACAGAGACCTCGGCGAACGGCGCCTCCGACGTCCCGTCGTCGTTGTCGAGCACGACCTCGACCTCCGCGTAGCGGCTCGGCCCCACCCCCTCGCCGCCGGCGTAGATCATGTCCTGCATCGACTGCCCGCGGACGTTGAGCGGGCTCTGCTCGCCGAGCGCCCAGAGCACCGCGTCGGTGATGTTCGACTTGCCGCAGCCGTTCGGCCCGACGATCACGCTGACGCCGGGCGAGAAGACGAGCTTGGTGCGCTCGGGGAAGGACTTGAAGCCCTTGATCGTGATCGAGCTTAGATGCATGGGGGCGACGTCGTGGTGCCGAGGTTAGAAGCCTCGCGGTCGGGTCGGACGGAGCGCGGGGGCCCCGCCGCCGATCAGCCCCGCAGGCGCTCGAGCGCTTGCTCGGCGGCCGCCTGCTCGGCGGCCTTCTTGCTTCGCCCCGAGCCGCGTCCGACGATCTCGCCGTTGACGCTCGCGGTGACGTCGAAGACGCGGTTGTGCGGGGGGCCGGCCTCCCGAGTGACGTCGTAGCGGACGCGGGCGCCGTCGCGGGCGAGCAGCTCCTGGAGCGCCGATTTGAAGTCGAGCAGCTGATCGGAGGCGACCGCGACCTGGTCGGCGAACGCGGCGACCGTAGCCTCGGTCGTCGCCTCGAACCCGTGGTGCAGGTAGCAGGCGCCGATCACCGCCTCGCAGATCGAGGCCAGCGCGCGTTCGCTCGCGAGCAGCGCCTTCGGCTCGATCCCGCCCTCGAGCTCGTCCGGCGCCGCCTCGCGCAGCAGCGCCCGGACCCCGATCGCCTCGGCGACCTCGGCGCAGGCGCGCCCGCTCACCGCCTGACCGTGGACCTTGGTCAGCCGGCCGATGTCCGCGCGCGGGTGGCGCCGGAACAGGTGCTCGGCGACGACCAGCCCGAGGACGCTGTCGCCGAGGAAGGCGAGTCGGCCGTACGAGGACGCGCGGTCGTCGACCCACGAGGAATGGCTGAGCGCCTGACTGCGCAGCGGGTCCGGAAGCGAGTCGAGCAGCTCGCGGAGGCGATCCGGCCCCGGCTCGCTGGCGCGCCCGCGATCCCGCCGACGGCCGCGAGCGAGCCTGCGGATCCCGCGTGCCATTGCGCCTCAGGCAGGCTGCCGCTCGAGCACGTACGCGACTGCGTCGCCGACGGTGACGATCTTCGCCGCCTCCTCCTCGGTGACCCTGATCCCGTAGGTGTCCTCGAGCTCCATCACGAGCTCGTAAAGGTCGAGGGAGTCGGCGTCGAGGTCCTCGCGAAAGCGCGTGCCCTCGGCGATCTCCTCCGGGCTCAGGTCGAGCTCGGAGGCGAGGTGCTCCCTCACCTTGACCATCACCTCGTCACGATCGAGTGCCATCTTCAATCCTCACCTGCGTCGCCTCGGTGTCGCTTGTCGACACCTTCCTATCACGCAGGCCCGAGCGAGTCGCGCCCGAGCGCTCGAGCAGGGCGGCCGTCCGCTCCACAGCACGCTCCTCGACCGCCCGCGCGGCGAGCCGGATCGCGTTCGCGACCCCGGTCGGTCCCGAGCTCCCGTGGCCGACGACGGCGACCCCGTCGATCCCGAGCAGGATCGCCCCGCCGGTGTTGTCGGGATCCATCGCCCGCCGCAGCCCGCCGAGGGCCGGCCGCAGGAGCAGGCCGCCGAGCGCCGCGATCGGCCCCGACCGCGCGGCCTCGCGGACGGCGTCGGCGACCGCCTGCGCGGTTCCCTCGACCGTCTTCAGGGCGACGTTTCCGGTGAACCCGTCGGTGACGATCACGTCGACGACCCCGCTCAGCAGGTCGCGCCCCTCGACGTTGCCGCGGAAGTCGATCATCGTCGCCGGGACGAGCTCCCCGTGTGCGTCGACGAGGGCCTGAGTTCCCTTCCTCGCCTCCTCGCCGACCGAGAGCAGGGCGACGCGCGGCCGGCCGATCCCGAGCACGGCCTCGGCAAAGGCGGCGCCGAGGTAGGCGAACTGGACCAGATCGCCGGCGCGGACCTCGGCGTTCGCGCCGGCATCGAGGAGCACCGTCGGCGCCTCGCGGCCGGGGACGAGGATCTGAACCGCGAGCGCGGGGCGCCGGACGCCGTGGACGCGCTTGAGCGCGAACAGCGCCGCGGTCATCGTCGCCCCGGTCGGCCCGGCGCTCGCGAGCGCATCGGAGCGGCCCTCGGCGACGTCGCGCCCCGCGAGCACGACCGACGCCCGCTGCTTCGAGCGCACCGCGCCGACCGGTTCCTCGTCGTTCGTGATCGCCTCGTCGGTGTCGACGACCTCGACGCCCTCGACTCCGGCGAGCTCGGCGAGCTCGGCCGCGGGGCCGAAGACGCGGACGCCGATCCCGTCGGCGGCGGCGGCACGGGCGCCGGCGACGATCACCCCGGCCCCCCGGTCGGCGCCGCGCCCGTCGAGGGCGACGGTGGTCACCGAGCTAGACCTCGGTCTGGTCGGTGACGGCGCCGGCCCCGCCGGGCTCGGTCGGCTCGAACGAGATCACCTCACGGCCGGCGTAGGTGCCGCAGACCTTGCAGACTCGATGCGGCAGCCGAGGGCTGTGGCAGCGCGGGCACTCGTTGAGGCGCGGCGCGCTCACCTTGTGGGTCGCCCGGCGCTTGTCGCGGCGCGAGCGGGATGTCCGTTGCTTGGGGACTGCCATGGCGAGCGGGAATGGTAGCGGGACCTCGGCGGCGCGGCTGCCGCGGCCGCACCCGATCGCCGTTCTCGGCACTCGCCCCCCCGGAGGCGGGGTCGATGGCGAGGAACCCGGTGCGCCCGCCCGGCTTCAGTCGAGCTTCAGCTCACGCAACTTGTCCCAGCGGGGGTCGCGACCGGCGCCGTGGTCGTGCCGGGACGAGTCGGCGTCGTTGAGCGGCTCGCCGCAGACCGAGCAGAGGCCGGCGCAGTCCGAGCGGCAGAGGAACTGCGGCGGCATCGCGAGCGCGAGCGCGTCGTGCGCCCACGCGCGAACGTCGAGCTCGTCGTCGACGACGTAGGGGCTGCGGAGCTCCTCGTCGGCGGTCGCGGGCTGGTCGACCTCGCGAGCGTCGACCTCGATCCCCATCTCGGCGGGCTCGAGGCAGCGCACGCAAGGCCCGGTGAGGTGGGCGGTGAACCGGAGCCTGAGCGCGTAGCCGCCGACCGTTCGCGAGACGTCGAGGCGGGCCGTCGTCGCCTCGCCCGCGGGAACGTAGGTTTCGTCGCCGTAGTGGAACTCGCCCGGGATCACGTCGAGCTCGAGCCGCTTTCCGTCCCCCGTGGCGGGTGCGATCCTGGTCAGGTCGATGCTGTCTGCGCGCTGGGCCATCGTCGTCGCGGGGTCCTCGGTCTACGATGGACGGCCGCCGGGCCGGCTGCGACGGAAACGCCGGCGACGAGTCGAGGTTAGCGTTGCAAGCACAGTTCCACTGGGATCCCGAAACCTACCTTGAGCGCATCCGCGCCGAGGTCCCGCGCTACGACGAGCTCCAGGCCGAGGCGATCGCGGCGATCCCGCCCGCGCCGGGGCGGGTGCTCGAGCTCGGCGTCGGCACCGGGGAGACGTCGCGCCGGCTCGTCGAGCGCTACCCGGAGGCCGAGGTCACCGGCCTCGACTCGAGCCCGGAGATGGTGTTCCGCGCCCGCGAGCTCGGCATCGAGGCACGCCTGGCGCGGATCGAGGATCCGCTGCCCGACGGCCCGTGGGACCTGGTGATCTCCGTCCTCACCGTCCACCACCTCGACGACGGCGGCAAGCGCGACCTCTTCCGCCGCGTCCGCGAGCAGTCGCGAGCGCTCGTGATCGGCGACGTCGTCGCGGTTCCGCCGGAGCGCCGGGTCGCCCCGCTAGAGGCCGGATTCGACATCCCGGCCCCGGCCGCCGACCTCGCGGAGTGGTGCGGCGGCGAGGTGACCTGGGAGGCGGACGACCTCGCGGTGATCCGGGCGACCTACGACTGACGATCCGCCGGCGCGCGCAGTTGCCGGTCGGGCCCCCGAGTCAGTGATTCAGGCACCTCCTGCGTGCGTGAATCGACCTTTCGTCCTCAGCCGACCTCGGCCGGTTCCTCGTCGCGGCCGGCGAGGCGGTCGCGGCCGCGCTGGACGGCGGAGAGGAACTTCTCGAGGTTGACCTCGAGGGTGGAGAGGATCTCGTCGGCGTAGTCCTCGGCTCCGAGCCGGATCTGGCGCTCGGTCTCACGCGCATCCTCGACGATCTCCTCGGCGGCGCGCTCGGCCTGCTTGTAGACCTCCTCGTCGGAGATCAGCCGCTGCTGCTGCTCGCGCGCCTCCTTGACTACCCGCTCGGCCTCGCGCTTGGCCTCGGCGAGCATCTCCTGTCGCTCCTTGACGATCCACCGCGCCTGCTTGATCTCCTCCGGGATCGTCGCCCGCATCTGGTCGAGGAGGTCGTAGATCTCCTCACGGTCGACCCGCACCTGGTCGGTTAGCGGCACCGGCCGGGCGTTGTGGATCATGTCGTCGAGCTTGTCTATCAGGACCAGAACGTCCATAGGCAACCGTGACAGCTTACGGGGCGGGGCAGCGGTCGTCTCCTGCGGGCTTCATTTCGGCGTCGTCTTGCAACCTCCTGCCCGCCTGCGCTAAGAACGAACCTAGCCCGAGCGCAGGCGCTCCTCGAGGGCGGCGACGACGTGCGCCGGGACGAGCTCGGAGACGTCGCCGCCAAAGGTCGCCATCTCCTTGACCCCGGTCGAGCGGATGAAGCTGTAGTCGGGCGAGGCGAGGATGAACACCGACTCGATGTCCGGGGCGAGGGTGTGGTTGAGCTGATTCATCTCGAACTCGTACTCGAAGTCCGAGATCGCGCGCAGGCCCTTGACGATCACCGCCGCCCCGTGCTCGCGAGCGAAGTCGACGAGCAGGTTCGAGAACACGTCGACCTCGACGTTGTCGAGCCCGTTGTCGGCGAGGGCGCTCTCGATGAAGTCCTTGCGCTCGGCGGCGGTGAACAGCGGCTCGCGCTTTCTCACCTGGACGTCGACGACCCCGACGACGACGCGGTCGAAGACCCGCGCCGCCCGCTTGATGATGTCGAGATGGCCGTTGGTGACCGGGTCGTAGCTGCCCGGGCAGATCGCTGTTCGCTCGCCTCGATTGCTCATCGGAGAACCTCACGGCAGATGCTGCTCTCGCGACATGAATGTCGCTCGCTCACAGACTTTCGATCGCGCTTCGCCACTGAGTCTCCCTTCTTCTCGCCGGCTCCGCGCTCATTGCTTGCCGTGAATCCTTATCAGCGCTTCACCGTACTCGCGCTGCCGGAGCAGCGGCAGTTTGAGCTCGAGCGGCTCGCGGACCGCGCTCTCGACGACCACTCGCCCGCCGGGCTCGAGCCGATCGGCGAGCAGGCGGTCGAGCTCGGGCCCGAGCCGGGGCGCGAACCGGTAAGGCGGGTCGCAGAGGACCAGGTCGAAGCGCTCGCCGGTCCGCTCGAGGTAGCGCAGCGCATCGGCGCGGACCACCTCGCAGCGGTCCCCGAGCCCGAGGTCGTCGACGTTGCGCCGCGCCAGCTCGGGCTTGGTGTCGACCAGCACCGCGCTCGCGGCCCCGCGCGAGAGCGCCTCGATCGCAAGCGCGCCGGTGCCACAGAAGAGGTCGAGCACCCGGGCGCCGCCGACGTCGCCGAGGCTCGAGAACAGCGCCTCGCGGGCACGGTCCGAGGTCGGCCGCACGGTCCCCGCCGACCGACGGGGAGGCGACGCGAGGCGACGCCCGCGCAACTCGCCGGCGACGACCCTCAAGCCGCGATTCCCTCGGTCCGCTCGTCGCCGAACCGCCGCCGGGCGGTGTCGACGAGCAATCCCAGCTCGGGCGCCTCGAGCCCGCCGTGATCCTCGATCAGCACCCGCAGCTCGCCTCTCGCCGCAGCCAGCAGCTCCGCGTCGTCGGGCAGCTCGGCAACACGGAAACGCGGCAGGCCGTGCTGGCGGGTGCCGAGCACCTCGCCCTCGCCGCGAAGGGTGAGGTCGACCTCAGCCAGCTCGAAGCCGTCGTCGATCGACGCGATTGCCTTCATCCGCCGCTGCGCGAGCTCGGACTCCGGGTCGGCGAAGAGGATGCAGTGGCTCTCGTGCTCCCCGCGCCCAACCCGTCCGCGGAGCTGGTGGAGCTGGGAGAGCCCGTAGCGCTCGGCGCCCTCGATCAGCATCACGGTCGCGTTCGGGACGTCGATTCCGACCTCGATCACCGTCGTCGCGACCAGGACCTGCGCCTCACCCGACGCGAACCGCTCCATCGCCTCCGCCTTCTGGCGCGAGGGCATCTGGCCGTGCAGGAGGACGACCTCGAACTCCGCCAGCTCGCCGGCCGCGAGCCGCTCCGCCTCCTCGGCGGCGGCCTTTGCCTGCAGCTTCTCCGAGTCCGAGACCAGCGGGCAGACGACGTACGCCTGATGCCCCTCGCGCAAGCGCTCGCGGATGAACTCGTAGGCGCCGGCTCGCTTCTCCTCCCCCACCGCCCAGGTTCGCACCGGCTTGCGGCCGGCGGGGAGCTCGCGGATCGTCGTCGCGTCGAGGTCGCCGTAGGCGGTCAGCGAGAGCGTGCGCGGGATCGGGGTCGCGGTCATGTGGAGCGCGTGCGGCGCCGCGCCGCCCGGGCCCTTGGCGTCGAGAGCGGCGCGCTGGCGGACTCCGAACCGGTGCTGCTCGTCGACGACCGCGACGACGAGGCTCCCCAGCTCGACGTCGGGCTCGAGCAGGGCGTGGGTCCCGACGACCAGCCCGAGCTCCCCGGACGCGAGTCGGGCGAGCGCGTCGCGTCGCCGCGCCGCGGGCGTCGCGCCGGTGAGCAGGGCAAAGGGGATCGGTTCGCCGGCCAGCAGGCGGTCGAGGGTCGCCGCGTGCTGCTCGGCGAGGGTCTCGGTCGGAGCCATCAGCGCCGCTTGGTGGCCGGCCTCGAGCGCGCGCAGCATCGCGTAGAGCGCGCAGACGGTCTTCCCCGACCCGACCTCGCCCATCAGCAGTCGCTGCATCGGCCTCCCGGTTGCGAGGTCGGCGTCGATCGCCGCGAACGCCCGCCGCTGGTCGGCGGTCGGCTCGAACGGGAGCGACTCCAGCCAGCGCCCGACGAGCTCGCCCGGCTTCCCGATCCCGATTCCGCGGCGCGCCTCGCGGCGGCCTCGGCGGCGCAGGGCGAGCGCCGTCTGATGGACGAACAGCTCCTCGAACGCGAGCCGCTCGCGCGCCCGGGCCGCCGCCGCGCGGCTGAGCGGGAAGTGGGCGGCGCGGAGGGCGTCGGCCACCCCGGGCAGGCGGCGGCGGGCTCGCAGGCCGGCCGGTAGCGGCTCGATCGCATCGCAAGCGAGCCGGACCCCCTGCCACGCCCACTCGCGGATCCGGTTCGGCCGCAGCCGCTCGGTCGCCGGGTGGACGGGGACGAGACCGGTGGTGTGGATCCCGACCCCTTGGCTACGGTCGGGCGGCCCGGCGCCCGGCGCGCGCACGATCTCGTGCGCTTCGACCCTGAACCCCGAGCGCTCGAGCTTCCCGCTCAGCAGGACGTGGGTGCCCGGCCGCAACCGCTCGGCGAGCCACGCCTGGTTGAACCACACCGCCTTCAGCGCCCCGCTCGCGTCGACGACGCTCGCCTCGAGGATCCGCAGGTTGCGCCTCCGGGTCGGCCTCACCCGCGCCGAGCGAACCTCGACCAGCACCGTCGCCTGCTCGCCGATCCGAAGCTCGCCCGCCGGGCGCACCCGCTCCCGGTCGCGGTAGCCGTGCGGGACGTGCCAGACCACGTCGCCGACCGTCTCGAGCCCGATCTCGGCCGCCGCAGCGGCGAGCTTCGGGCCGGCGCCGCGCAGCGAGCTGATCGGCGCCTCGAGGCGGCTCGGCCGCGGCGCCGAGCGCAGCCCCGTCGCCGTCAGCTCCTCGCGCCGCTGCGGATCGCCCGAGCCGAGGGCCCGGGGCGCCGCAGACGTCGAATCGGGCGCAGCCGCGGTCGCCGTGCTCATCTCGAGGTCAAGGCTACGGTGCCGAACCGACGCGACCGCCGGCGTGGCACGTGACGGCGCGCCCTACTGCGCCGCGATCAGCCACCAGTAGGTGGGCTGGCCGCCGGCGAGCACCTCGACCTCGGCGCCGCCGGCGAGCTCGAACGGCTGTTCAGCGGCGCTCAGCGGCGCGCCCGAGCCCTCGAGGACGGTGACGATCTCGGCGTCGCCGGCGAGCCGGGAGACGACCGTCCCGAGCGTCGCGGCCGGATCGCCCCAGGCGACCAGCTCGGCGCCGGCGAAGCCGACGGCCTCGCCGCGGCGATAGCGACCGTCGGCGTCGTCCCTGTCGGCCTCGGCGACGAGGCCGGTGGCGATCGACTCGAGCTCGGCGACGAGCCGGGAGGCGTTCTCCTCCCCGTCCTGGGAGGCGTCGAAGGCGCCGGTGAGCGCGACCAGCCCGGCCTGCTGCGAGGCGGTGTCGACAACCCGTGCCGGTCGGTCGGCGAGCCGGACCGCTTCCTCGGCCGCCATGACGACGTTCGGCGAGTTCGGCAGCACGATCACCTCGTCGCCGGGCGAGTCCTCGATCGCCGCGACGAGCTCCTCGATCGGCGGGTTGAGCGTCGGGCCGCCATCGACGACGCGGGCGCCCTCGGCGCCGAAGAGCTGCGCGATCCCCGCTCCCGAGGCGACCGCGACGACTCCCGTGCGCACGCCGTCGGCGCCGGCGAGCCTGGCTCCCCGCTGGGCGATCTGGGCCCGCATGTCGGTGTACTCGAACTGGTCGACGTCGCCGTGACCGCGGCAGATCTCGCGCGCCCGCTCAGGAGTGTCCGTGTGGACGTGCACCTTGAGCATCGTCTCGTCGCCGACCACCGCGACCGAGTCGCCGAGCTCCTCGAGCAGCGGCGCGATCGTCCGCGGGTCGAGTCCCCGCCCGGTGACGATGCAGCTGGTGCAGTACTGGAACCGCGAATCGGCGTGCAGGACGCGGTCGAGCGCCGGCGCCTCCTGGTGGGGGATCGGCGACGGTCCGGCCTCCTGGCCGGCGAGCCCGGCGACGAGCCCGGCGAGGATCACCACCAGGCCGTAGGCGCCGGCGTCGACGACCCCCGCCTCGGCGAGGACGTCGAGCTGCTCCGGGGTTCGCTCGACGGCGCGCTGGCCGGCGTCGATCGCGGCGACGAGCAGCTCGGCGAGCATCGCGTCCTGGGCCGCCTCGGTCGCGGTCAGCTCCGATGCGGGCAGGTCGAGCTCCTCGACCTTCGCTGCGACCGCGCGATGGACCTCGCTGATCACGGTCAGCATCGTCCCCTCCTGCGGGTCGCCGACCGCGTCCCAGGCGGCGCTCGCCGCCCGCTCGAGCGCGTCGCGGACCAGCGTCGGGCCGATCAGGTCCCCGCGCCGCGTCGTCAGCACCTCGGCCGCGCCGCGGACGATCTGGCTCAGGATCACGCCCGAGTTCCCGCGCGCGCCCATCAGCGCCGAGTGGGCGACCGTCTGGATGATGTAGTTGCGGTCGACCGCGGCGAGCTCGCTCGCGCGCAGGCTTTCGAGCCCGCGCAGCACCGCCTCGATCGTCCCCGCCATGTTGTCGCCGGTGTCCCCGTCGGCGACCGGGAAAACGTTCAGGTCGTTGAGCTCGCGCCGGCGCTCCTGGAGGTGCTCGTAGGCGACCGACACGACGCGCCCGAAGCGCTCGATCGAAGGGTCCACTGGCATCGCGCCGGGATTATTCCCGCTGCCGGCCGCCGGCGTCATACCCGCCGGCCCGGACGCGGCCGGATGTGATGGCGTGCGGCGTCGCGCCGCCGGAACGGCATCCAAAGCGCCGAGCTCCGCAACTGATTTCCGGTGCCCACGGCGTAGCCGTGGGCGGGTGACTCATGCGGGAGCGGAGGCGCGGGCTGCGTACTTCTTGACCTTGTTCGCCTTCAGGCACCGGGTGCAGACGTACACGCGGCGCGGGCGCCCGCCGTCGTCGATCCGCACCTTCTGGAGGTTCGGGTCGAACCGCCGGCGGGTGGCGATCATCGAGTGGCTGCGCGTATTCCCGAACGCGGGACCCTTGTTGCAGCTGAAGCAGACCTTGGCCATCAGAGATTCCAGTGAGCGGCGTTGCGCCGCGAAAGATGCACGTGCCGTGCGGGAGGTGATGGTAGCGAGTCCGCTGAGTGCGAACGGCTCGAGCCAGCCCCCCGCCAGGGTTGCCGTCAAGCCTGGACGTCGGCGCGAACCGCGACCATGCGCAGGACCGCCTCCGCCGCGTGGCGGCCCTGGTCGCGCTTGTCGCCGCCGGCGCGGGCGTCGGCCTGCTCGCGCGTGTCGGCTGTGATCACCCCGAACGCGCACGGGACGCCGGTGCGAAGCTGGACCTCCTGGATCCCGCGCGCCGCCTCGGTGCAGACGTAGCCATAGTGGTCGGTCTCGCCGCGGATCACGACGCCGAGGCAGGCGATGCCGGCGAACCGCCCCGACTCCGCGCACCACTTCGCCGCCAGCGGGAGCTCGAACGCGCCCGGCACCTCGTAGGTGTGGACGGACGCCGGACTCGAGCCCGCCTCGGTGAACGCCTCGATCGCGCCGTTGACGAGCCGCTCGGCGAGGTCCTCGTAGAAGGTCGAGACGCAGACCGCGAACTCGCCGCGGCCCGCCACGGCCTCCACTCCGCGTCCGGGCGTGCCGCCGCCCTCCTGCTCAGCCATAGCCACGCCACTTGCGGGCGATCTCGGCGTCGGACGGCGAATCCTCGGCGGCGAGTGCCTCCTTCTCGACGTCGCGCCGGTGCTCCTCGTGGATCAGCTCCTCGTCGAGCGCCAGGCCCTGGTGGTGGAGCAGGTGGCCGAGCTTGTCGCGCTTCGCGCGCAGGTACGCCTCGTTGTGCGGGTTGGCGACCTGCTCGATCGGCAGCTGCTCGGTGACCGCGAGCCCGTAGCCCTCGATCCCGTGGATCTTCTTCGGGTTGTTGGTCAGGATCCGGATGCTCGACAGGCCGAGGTCTGAGAGGATCTGGGCGCCGACGCCGTAATCGCGGAGGTCGGCCGGCAGCCCGAGCTTGAGGTTCGCGTCGACGGTGTCGAACCCGTCCTCCTGGAGCTTGTAGGCGCGGAGCTTGTTCAGCAGCCCGATCCCCCGCCCCTCCTGGGAGAGGTAGAGCAGCACGCCCTTGCCCTCGCGCTCGATCTGCGCCATCGCCGCGGCGAGCTGGTCGCCGCAGTCGCAGCGCAGCGAGTGGAAGACGTCGCCGGTGAGGCACTCCGAGTGGACCCGGACGAGCACGTCCTCGGCTCCCGCGACCTCCCCCTTGACCATCGCCACGTGGTGCTTGTCGTCGACGAGCGAGCGGTACCCGACGGCGCTGAACTCGCCGAACGCGGTCGGAAGCCGGGTCGAGACGACGCGCTCGACGAGCTTCTCGGTCCGCCGCCGGTAGGCGATCAGGTCGGCGACCGTGATCATCTTCAGGTCGTGCCGCTCGCAGTACGGGATCAGGTCCGAGACCCGGGCCATCGTCCCGTCCTCGTTCATCACCTCGCAGATCACCCCCGCCGGAATCAGGCCCGCGAGCCGCGCGAGGTCGACCGCGGCCTCGGTCTGCCCGGCACGCTCGAGCACCCCTCCCTGCTTCGCCTTGAGCGGGAACACGTGCCCGGGCTGGACGAGGTCGTCGGGGGTCGAGTGGGGATCGATCGCGACCTGGATCGTCCGCGCCCGGTCGGCGGCGGAGATCCCCGTCGTCACCCCCTCGCGGGCCTCGATCGCGACGGTGAACGCGGTCTGGAACGACGATTCGTTCTTCGCCGCCATCAGGTCGAGGCCGAGCTCGTCGCAGCGCGCCGGTGTCAGCGTGAGGCAGATCAGGCCCCGCCCCTCCTTGGCCATGAAGTTGATCGCCTCCGGGGTCGCGAACTGGGCCGCCATCGTCAGGTCACCCTCGTTCTCACGGTTCTCGTCGTCGCAGACGACGACCATCCGGCCCCGGCGGATCTCGTCGATCGCCTCCTCGATCGTCGCGAATGCCTGCTTCGTCCTGCTCATCGCTTCGCTCGCCCCTCGGTGGTGAAGCTTTGCATGAGACGGTCGGCATAGCGGGCGATCACGTCGAGCTCGAGGTTGACGCGGGCGCCCTGCTTGAGACGCCCCAGCGTCGTCCGCTCGCGGGTCTCGGGGATCAGCGAGACCTCGCACCCGCGCTCGGTGAGCTCCGCGACGGTGAGGCTGACGCCGTCGACCGTGATCGAGCCGCGCTCGACGACGTAGCGGTGGAGCTCCTCCGGAACCTCGAGCTCGAGCCTGCGGGCGATGCCGTCGTCGGCGATCGCGGCGACCTCGCCGGTCGCGTCAACGTGCCCCTGCACGAGGTGCCCGCCGAGCGGGTCGCCGGCCCGCAGCGGTGGCTCGAGGTTGACCCGGGCGCCGGCCTCCAGCTCGCCGAGGGTCGTCAGCGCGAGCGTCTGGTTCATCACGTCGGCCTCGAACGCCTCGGGGGCGAGCTCCGCCGCCGTCAGGCAGACGCCGTTGACCGCAACCGAGTCGCCGGCGGCGAGCTCGGCGGCGAGGAGTCCGCCGATCCGGATCCGGGCACCGTCGGCGGTGCGCTCGACGCGCTCGACCGTGCCCAGCTCGCGGACGATCCCGGTGAACATCGTGCCTACAGCTTGACGCCTACCACTCGCGAAGCCGCGCCCGGACCAGCAGGTCATCGCCCGAGCGCTCCCACTCCATCGCCAGCGCCCGCTCGGCCTCGTCGATCGTAGCCGCGCCCTCGCCGGCGATCAGCGCCCTCGCCCCGGCGCCGCCGAGCACCAGCGGAGCGATGAACAGCCGGAGCTCGTCGATCTCCCCCGCGTCGCGGAACGACCCGGCGAGCCCGGCACCGCCCTCGAGCAGCAGCGAGGTGACGCCGCGCCGCCCGAGCTCGGCGAGTGCCGCGGCGACCCGCTCGGGCCCGCTTCCCTCGACCGGGATCGGCTCGGCCCCGGCGTCGGCGAGCGCCGTCGTCCGCTCGCTCGGGGCCCAGGCGCCGACCACGACCACGAGCGGTGCCTCACCGACCGAGCGGACGAGCTTCGAGCCGAGCGGCATCCGGGCGCCCGAATCGAAGACGACCCGCAGCGGCTGGCGGGCGGGCGGCGGGTCGAGGTCGCGGGCGGTCAGCAGCGGATCGTCGGCGAGCACGGTCCCGACGCCGACCGCGACCGCATCGACCTCCGCCCGCCAGCGGTGGACGAGCTCGCGGCTCGCGGACGAGGAGATCCAGCGCGAGTCGCCGTCAGCGGACGCCGTCCTCCCGTCGAGGGTGAGCGCCGACTTCAGCACCACGTGCGGCCGCCCGGTGCGGGCGTGCTTCCGAAACGGCTGATTGAGGAGCCGGGCGGCGATCGCCTCGTCGCCGTCGGAGTAGGCGACGTCGACCCCGGCGTCGCTCAGCCTCGCAGGGCCGCGCCCAGCCGCCTTCTCGGTCGGATCTTCGGAGGCGATCACGACCCGGGAGATCCCCGCGGCGACGATCGCGTCCGCGCACGGAGGCTGGCGCCCGTGGTGCGCGCACGGCTCGAGGGTCACGTAGAGCGTCGCCCCGGTGGGATCCGTGCCGGCGTCGCGACAGGCGGCGAGCGCCGCGGTCTCGGCGTGGAGTCCGCCGAGCTCGGCATGAAACCCTTCGCCGATCACCTCGCCGTCGCGGGCGAGGATCGCGCCGACGAGGGGGTTCGGGCTCACCCGGCCGCGGCCCCCCTCGGCCAGCTCCAGCGCCCGCCGGAGATGGCTGCGATCGATATCGGTGAGCGTGACTGCCCCCATCTGATAGACGCGATCGTAGGTTCTGTGCGCGACTTGGGAACGCCTGCGCGGGGTTGTGCGACAGAGTAGGGCGCATGAGCGACCGCGAGCTGATCCTCCTGGCCGGATTGCTGCTCGCGGGTGGCCTCGCCGCGGCGAAGGTCGCCGACCGCGTCCGGGTCCCGGGCCTGCTGCTGTTCCTGGGCCTCGGGATGCTCGCCGGCTCGCAGGGGATCGGCGGCGTCGAGTTCGACGATGCCGAGCTCACCCGGACGATCGGCACGATCGGCCTCGTCCTGATCCTCTTCGAGGGCGGCCTCGCCGCCGGTTGGGGACAGATCCGCCCCGTCCTCGGAACCGCGGTCTCGCTGGCGACGCTCGGCACCGCGCTCACGGCCGCGATCGCGGGGGTGGCGGCGATCCTGCTCCTCGACCTCGGGATCCTCGAGGGGTTGATCATCGGCACCGCGATCGCGACGACCGACAGCGCCGCGATCTTCGCCGTGCTGCGCGGCTCGCGCCTGCGCCGCCGTCTCGCGCGGACGCTCGAGGGCGAATCGGGGATGAACGACCCCGTCGCGCTGCTCCTGGTGACCGGGTTCATCGAGTGGATCGAGCTCCCGGGCTTCGGCGCCGCCGACCTAGTCCTCGGCCTCACCGTCAGCCTCACGCTCGGCCTCGCGGTCGGCCTAGCGGTCGGGCACGCCGCGCGCTGGAGCTTCCGCAACCTCGACCTCCCGAGCCCCGGTCTCTACCCGGTCGCCTCGATCGCGACCGCCGCGCTGGCTTACGGTCTCGCCGAGATCGTCGAGGGATCCGGGTTCCTCTCCGTCTACATCGCAGCCCTCGTCCTCGGCACCGGAGCGGTGCCGGCGAAGCGAACGACGATCGCCTTCCACGCCGGGCTGGCGTGGGTCTCGCAGATCACCCTCTTCGCCCTCCTCGGCCTGCTGGTGTTTCCCGGCGAGCTCGCCGACGTCGCGCTCGAGGGCCTGCTCCTCTCGGCTGCCTTGATGCTCGTCGCGCGCCCGTTCGCGGCCGCGGTGTCGAGCGCGTTCGCCGAGTTCGACGCCCGCGAGCGGCTGATGCTCGGGTGGGCCGGGCTGCGCGGGGCGATCCCGATCTGGCTCGCGACGTTCCCGGTCGTCGCTGGGGTCGAAGGCAGCGAGCTGATCTTCAACCTCGTCTTCTTCGTCGTCGTCACCTCGACCCTGATCCAGGGGGCGACGTTCGAGCCGCTCGCCCGCCGCCTCGGGCTGACGACGAGCGCACCGGCCCTCCCCGAGCCGCTGATCGAGACCGGGATCGTGCGTAGGCTCGGCGGCGAGTCGAAGGTCTGGCGGGTCGGCGAGGGCGACGCCGCGGTCGGGCGGATGGTCAAGGAGCTCGGCCTCCCCCGCGACGCGCTCGTCAACCTGATCGTCCGCGGCGAGACCGCGATCCCGCCGCGCGGCTCGACCGAGATCGAGCCCGGCGACGAGCTCCACATCCTCGTCCGCCAGCCCGCTCTCGCCGAAGTCGAGCGCCTGACCGACCGCTGGCGCTCGGGGCCGCTCGGCGAACCGCCCGTGCCCGAGCCTCCGTTGCGCGGCGCGCCGCAAGTGTTCACGGTCCGCCCGTGGCGCGAGGGCGACGGCGATCCGTCCCGCCCGGAGCGGATCGAGCAGGTCGCGGTCGCCTCGCGGGTTCGCAGCCGGCGGGACACCGGCGGCGCGCTGGTCGCGCTGGCCGATGGCCGCTACGCGGTCACCGGAGCCGGTCTCCTTGCCGTCGGCCCGCGGCGGCGGCTCGCCTCGTGGTGCGCGCGGCGCGGCGACCGCCCCAACATCGGCGCCGAGGAGCGCGCCTGGTGGCAGGAGGTCACCGGGGCGCTCAGCGCTCCTCCGAGCCACCCCGGTTGAATCGAGCTCAGCCCGCGCCGGCGGCGGCGGCGATCTCGCGGTAGGCGGCGGCGGGCTCGGCCGACTTGAAGATCGCCGAGCCGGCGACGTAGAGAGTCGCTCCGGCGCCGGCGACGAGACCGACGGTCGACGGGTCGATGCCGCCGTCGACCTCGATCGGCGTCTCCGGCGCGAGGTCCCGCAACCGCGCCACCTTCGCCGGCGACGAGCGTATGAACGCCTGCCCGCCCCACCCTGGGTTGACGGTCATGCAGAGGATGTGGTCGGCGACCGTCGCAAGGTCGGTGACCGTCTCGGCCGGGGTCCCGGGATTGATCGCGATCCCGCCGAGGCAGCCGGCCTCACGGATCGCGCCGAGCGTGCGATGGGCGTGCGGGTCCGCTTCCTGGTGGATCGTGATCCCATCGGCCCCGGCCTTCGCGAACGCCTCCACCTGCTCGCCCGGGCGCTCGATCATCAGGTGGACGTCGATCGCCCCGCCGGCCGAGTGGACACGCTCGGCGATCGCGTCGACGATCAACGGCCCGATCGTGATCGGGGGGACGAAGTGCCCGTCCATGACGTCGACGTGGATCAGCCGCGCGCCGGCGGTGAGGACCTCGTCGACCTGGGCGCCGAGCCGGGCGAAGTCGGCGGAGAGGATCGACGGCGCGACGCGGCGCCCGGTGAACGCCTCGTGCGGCGGGGTGACCTCGAGCGGCTCGGGTACGGCTTCCATCCGCGCGGCGCTCCTCAGCTCTAGACCGACTTCAGCATCGAGTGGCCGCAATGCTGGCAGAGCAGGTCGTCGTCGGCGCTCATCCGGACGATCGTCTGATGCTCGCCGCAGTCGGGGCACTGGGAGACGAGCTCGTAACGACGCAGGCAGTACACGCAGCGGTATCGGCCGGGGAGCTGGGTCGGGCGCAGCCACGGCTCGCCGCATCCAGGGCAGCCCGGCCGAGGCAGGGTCGCCTTGTCGGCGCTCACCTGAGCACCCCCCGGCAGCTGCTGCTCTCGCGACATGAATGTCGCTTGTTCACTTGAGCACCTCACTGCACATGCTGCTCTCGCGACATGAATGTCGCTCGTTCACTTGAGCACCTCACGGCACATGCTGCTCTCGCGACATGAATGTCGCTCGTTCACCTTCCTGTCCTTCGCAGCCGGGCGATGAAGAACCCGCTCGTGCGGTCGCGGTCGGGCCGCAGCTCGAGAAACCGCCCGTCGACGGCGGAGGCGAGCGACGGATGGGCGCCGCCGAGGTCGTCGGCAGCGAGCGCCGGGCCCTCGCCGGCGGCGAGCGCGGCGGCGACGACGTCCTCGTTCTCGCTCCGCGACAGTGTGCAGGTCGAGTAGACGAGGGCTCCACCCGGGCGCAGCGCCGACGCGGCGCGGGCGAGGATCCGGGCCTGAAGGCCGGCGAGCCGCGAGATCGCCTCGGGCGACTTGCGCCAGCGCGCATCGGGGCGCGAGGCCAGGGTTCCGAGGTCCGAGCAGGGCGGATCCACGAGGACCCGATCGTACTCCGAGCCGAGGTCGGCCACGGCCGCGTCGGCGATCTCGACCCGTACCGAGGAGGCGCCCGTCAGCCCGCAGCGGTCGGCGACCTGCGCCGCGCGACCCGGGTCGAGCTCGACCGCGACGATCTCGCCCCGATCCTCGATCCGGGCGGCGATCGCGGTCGTCTTGATCCCCGGCCCCGCGCAGAGGTCGAGCACCCGCTCGCCCGGCTGAGGATCGAGCAGCGCGACCACCGCCTGAGAGCCGCGCGACTGGGGCACGAGCTCGCCGAGCGAGATCCGCGGCGCGATCCCGTCGCCGAGCGGGCCGCGGGCGACGAGCGCCTCGCGGGGGTGAAGCGGGTCCTCGCCGGCGAACGGTCCGTCGATCTCGGCACCCGTTTCCCGTAGCTCCTCCGCGACCCGCGCCGGGTCGGCCCGCAGGGTGTTGACCCGCAGCGCGGTCTCGGCCGGCTCGTTCATCGCCCGCATCAGCGACAACGCCCGGTCGGCGCCGCGCTCGGCCCACCACAGGTCGGCGAGCCAGCGGGGGTAGGAGTGGACCGCCGCCGCACCTTCGGGGGCGCGATCGTCGATCGCAGCGAGGATCCCGCCGGCATCGGTGGCCGCGCGCCGCAGGACCGCGTTGACGAGACCGGAAGCGGCCCGCGCCCGCCCCCGCGCCGCGCCGCTCGCGGCGAGGCCCCCCTTGGCGAGCTCGACCGCTTGGTCGACGGCCGCGTAGTCGGGAGTCCCGGCGGCCCAGACGAGCTCGTAGACACCAAGGCGCAGCGCCGCGACCACCGGCGGGTCGAGGTCCTCAGCCGGTCGCCGGGCGAGCTCGGCGACGATGTGATCGGCGCTGCCCCGCCGCTTCACCGCTCCGTAGGCGAGCCGCTGGGCCTGGGCGCGCTGCCGGGGGTCGAGCCGGTGGCGCTCGACCGCGCTGATCAGCGCCCGGTCGGCCCACGCGTCGTGCTCGAACGTGCGCCGGAGGACCTCGAACGCCGCCCGCCGCGCACCGGAGACCTCGGCGCTCACCGCTCTGCGAGCGCCGGGACCCGGTGTCCCCGCAGGTACGCGTCGGCGGCCATCGGGCGCCCGCCCGGGGGCTGGACCTCGAGCAGCCGCAGCGCCCCCTCCCCGCAACCCAACACCAGCTCGCCCTCGGCGGCCAACTCCCCGGCCGGCGGGCCCGAGGACACCGGCTCCGCCGCATGCACGCCGAGCCGCCCGCCGCCGGCCAGCTCGAGGTAGGCGCCGATGTGCGGCGTCAGCGCGCGGACCCGGCGAGCGAGCTCATCGGCCCTGCGCCGCGGGTCGAGCCGGCGCTCCTCAGGCGCGATCTTCTCCGCATAGGTCGCCGCCGCCTCGTCCTGCTCCGCGAACGTGAGCCCCTCCCTGCGGAGCTCCAGCGTCGCGACCACCAGCTCGCCACCGAGCTCAGCGAGCCTGGTCGCGAGCGCGCCGCAGGTCTCGGTGGCCCCGATCGCGACGCGCCGCTGAAGCGCGATCGGCCCCGAGTCGAGCCCCTCGCCGAGGCGCATGACGGTCACCCCGGTTTCCTCGTCGCCGGCGAGGATCGCGCGTTCGATCGGTGCCGCGCCGCGCCAGCGGGGCAGCAGCGACGGGTGCACGTTCAGCATCTCGAGCTCGCCGAGGAGTGGATCGCGGATCAGCT
>DATHVI010000031.1:0-1697 GCA_035461385.1 Solirubrobacterales bacterium | reverse complement strand
CCGCGACCAACCGGCACTAGACTCGACCGGGCAATGAGCGAGACCGCGAGCACGTCCGAGCCCGAGGTCGCCGGCGAGGTCGTCGAGACCGCCGGCGACGGCCTCAGCGCTGCCGAGCGCGAGAGTCGCGACCGCGCGCTGGCCGAAATCCGCTCGTTCGGCGACCCGGTGCTGAAGTCGCGGGCGAGCGAGGTGACCGAGTTCGGTCCCGAGCTCGAGCGGGAGTCCGAGCGGATGGTCGAGCTGATGCAGGGCGCGATCGGCGTCGGCCTGGCGGCGACGCAGCTCGGGGTGATGCGGCGCCTGCTCGTCTTCCAGTCGTCGCTCGATGCGACTCCACGCGCGATCGCCAACCCGGCGATCGAATGGGTCTCGGACGAGCTCGAGGTCGCCGAGGAGGGATGCCTGAGCCTGCCGGGGATCGGCCTCGACGTCGAGCGCCCGGTGCACGCCAGGGTCCGCGCGGCCGACATCAACGGCGAGCCGCTCCTGCTCGAGGCGTCCGGTCTCGAGGCGCGGGTTCTCCAGCACGAGGTCGACCACCTCGACGGGGTGCTGATCCTCGACCGCGCCGACCGCGCCCAGCGCAAGGGGGCGCTGCGGGCGCTGAGGGAGGGAACGACCTACAGCCCGCCGCGCGAGGACGACGGCGGCGCTTGAGCCCGGCTGGCCGCCGTGGGCGCGGAGCCACGACGAGGGGGCGATGATCCCGAGGCGAATGGCGATCCCAGGTCTATGAGCGCGCGGGTCGCGTTCTTCGGCACCTCCGACTTCGCCGTCGCCGTGCTGCGGCGGCTAGCCGACTCCGAGTTTCGCCCGGCGCTCGTCGTCACCCCTCCCGACCGGCGCAGCGGCCGGGGCCGCCGTCTGCGTCCGCCGCCCGCGGCCGAGGCCGCTCGCGCGCTCGGGCTCGAGCTGGTCCAAGCCGAGAGCGTCAACCGGCCCGATGCGGTTGCGGCGATCCGGGCCGCCGAGCCGGAGGTCGCCGTGGTGTGCGCGTTCGGGCAGCTGATCCGCGAGCCGCTCCTCGGCGAGCTCGAGATGCTGAACGTGCACCCGTCGCTGCTGCCCCGCTGGCGCGGCGCGGCACCGATCGAACGCGCGATCCTCGCCGGCGACGAGGAAACCGGGGTGACGGTCATGCGCCTCGGCGAGGGGCTCGACTCGGGGCCGATCGCGCTCCAGCGGCGGGTCGCGATCGGGGTCACCGAGACCTGCGGCGCGCTCGCGACCAGGCTCGCTGAGCTCGGTGGCGAGCTGGTGGTCGCAACGCTGGAGCTCCGCAGGGAGGGCCGGCTCGCGTTCGCGGAGCAGGACGAGGCGGCGGCGACCTATGCGGAGAAGATCCCGCCTGAGGAGCGCCGGCTCGACCCGCGGCGCCCGGCCGATGAGCTCGCTCGCCGGGTCCGCGCGCTCACCCCGCACATCGGCGCCTACCTCGAGCTGGCCGGCGGCGGGCGGCTCGGCGTGCATGCGGCGGAGCCGGTGTCCTCGGGGCCGCCGGCCGGGGAGTTGGCCGCCGAGGGCGAGCTGGTGTTGGGTTGCGGGGAGGGCGCGCTGCGGATGCTCGAGGTCCAGCCCCCGGGCGGGCGCCCGATGGCCGCCGACGCGTACCTGCGGGGACACCGGGTCCCGGCGCTCGCAGAGCCGTGAGCGCCGAGGTCTCCGGTGCGCGGCGGGCGGCGTTCGAGGTCCTC